>JBJMLK010000026.1:0-9468 GCA_045805345.1 Thermoleophilaceae bacterium
CCCACGGGCCCCTCGAGGTGCTCGTGAACAACGCGGGCGTGATGGTGGTGGGGCCGCTCGACGTCGCGAACGCGGCGGCGGCCGGCCGCGTGATGAGCGTGAACGTGGACGGCGTGAGCAACGGGATGCGGCTCGCCGTGCCTCGGCTGCGGGGCAGCGGCGGCGGCCAGATCGTGAACGTCGTGTCGGGGGCGGGCTGGGTGGCGCCGGCCGCGCTCGCCACCTACGCCGCCAGCAAGCACGCCGCTCGCGCACTGTCCGACGCCGTGCGCGACGAGGTGCGCGCCGACGGCATCCGCGTCACGGCCGTCTACCCGATGCTCGTGCAGACCGAGCTGGCCGTGGGCACCAAGCCGGCCCGCGGCGGCCGCTGGATCACGCCGGAGGAGGTGGGCGAGGCCGTGGCGGCTGCCGTCGAGAAGCCGCGCGACGAGGTGTTCGTGCCGCGCTGGGTGGCCGGGGTGCTGCGTCTCCAGGCCGCGCTGCCGCCGCGCGGCCGCACCGCGATGGCACGCGCGTTTGGCGTCGACAAGCTGTACACGAGCGTCGACCCGCAGACGCGAGCCGAGTACGAGCGGCGCATCGGTGGCTGAGGCTCCGCGGCGCGTCTTCCTCACGGGCGCGCTCGGCTTCATCGGCCGTGCCATCGCCGACCGCTATGCCGCGGAGGGCGTCGATGTCCGTGGGGTCGACGTCGCGGCGGACGCCGCGCGGGGCGTGGTGGCCGGCGACGTTCGCGAGCCCGGCGACTGGCAGCGGCACGCCGAGGGCTGCGACGTGGTCATTCACCTCGCCGCCGCGCTCGGGTTCGGCGGCCGCCATGAGGACTTCTGGCCGATCAACGTGCTCGGCACGCGCAACGCGCTCGACGCCGCCGTGGCCGCGGGCGCGGCGCGCTTCGTGCACACGTCGTCGATCGTGGTCTTCGGCGACTCGTTCACCGGAACCGTGGACGAGCGCACGCCGGTGTACCTCACCGGCCGCCCGTACACGGACACGAAGATCGCGTCCGAGCAGGTGGTGCTCCAGGCGCACGCCGCCGGCGAGCTGCAGTGCACGATCGTGCGGCCCGGCGACGTGTACGGGCCGGGATCGCGCCCGTGGGTGATCCTGCCGCTCGAGGCGATCCGCCGCCGCCAGGTGGTGCTCCCGGCGCGCGGCCGTGGCGTGCTCTCGCCGGTCTACGTCGACGACCTCGTGGACGGCTACTTGCGCGCCGCGCACGAGCCCGCGGCGCTGGGACAGGTGATCACGGTCACGGGCCCAGGGCCGGTGGAGACGCGCGAGTTCTTCCGTCACCACTTCGAGTGGCTCGGCATGCGCGGGCCGATGACGGTGCCGACCCCGCTCGCGCTCGGCATGGCCGGCGCCGCCGACGCGTTCTACCGCCTGCGCGGCCGGCCGAGCGAGGCCAACCCCGGCGCCGTCCGCTACCTGACCCGCCGCGGCTCGATCTCGATCGAGCGCGCGCGGGAGCTGCTGGGGTACGAGCCGTCCGTGTCGCTCGAGGAGGGGATGCGGCGGAGCCGGGAGTGGGCCGAGGCCGCGGGGCTCCTCGGCGCGTAGGCCGCACTCCGCTCGGGCCGGCTCGTCACCCGTGGCGTGGTCCGTTTGGGCTGGGAAGAGAGCCGGGATCGGCCGCGCCGGCATCCATTCATCACTTGAGCCGGTCATAGGCGGCTTAAGTGATGACTCACGCACGGACCCACCCGTAATTGCCCACTCCGACCACGCAGCGGGCCACGAGCCGGTTGGCGCGGAGCGCAGCCGGTGGGTAGCGTCCCGATGCGTGACCGGCCCCGCCACCGTCGCCGAGCTGTTCCGCGACGCGATGGCGGGTCTCTGCTCGGGCGTGGCCGTCCTCACGGCTCGCCGGCCGGACGCCCGGCCGTGCGGGCTCGTGGCCACGTCGGTGAGCGCCTTCAGCGCCGCGCCGCCCTCGGTGCTCACGTCGATCGGCCACGCCTCGCGCTGCCACCACGCGCTCGCGGAGTGCACGCATTTCGGCGTCCACCTCCTGAGTGCCGACCAGGAGCGCGTCGCCCATGTGTTCGCCTCCCTCAGCGAGGACAAGTTCGGCGACGTCGACTGGGATTGGGACGCCGACGTGCCCCGGCTCGGCGGCGCCCTCGCCTACCTGCGCTGCCGCCGCAGCGCGCTCTTCGAGCTGTACGACCACTCGATCCTGATCGGGGACGTGATCGGCGGCCGCCGCGACCCAGGCGAGCCGCTGGTCTATCTGGACCGCAGGATGGATTGGCGCGTCCACGCCGCGGGGTAGCCTGGCCCACATGAGCGCCCGTGCGGTGGCCAGGACCGTGCTCGTAGCGGCGGCGGTCGTGGCGGGCCTATACGTCCTCTACAAGGTCCGCAGCGTCGTCGCGCTCGTGTTCATCGCGGTCTTCATCGCGGTGGCGCTCGGCCGGCCGGTGGACTTCATCGAGCGCCTCGGCCTCAAGCGCTGGCTGGCGATCCTTG
Source organism: Thermoleophilaceae bacterium (assembly GCA_045805345.1). GTDB lineage: Bacteria > Actinomycetota > Thermoleophilia > Solirubrobacterales > Thermoleophilaceae > AC-37. The sequence goes on from JBJMLK010000026.1 coordinate 2,479, forward strand.
CCGCCTACCTGGTCGTGCTGAGCGCCGTCGTCGTGCTCGGACTGCTCGTGGTCCCGCCGATCGTCAGCGAGACCAACAAGTTCGTGAAGAACGTCCCCGGCTACGTGGACGACCTGAAGAGGAGCAAGACCGTCCGCGACTACGACAAGAAGTACCACGTGACCGAGAAGCTCCGCGAGGGGGCGTTGAAGCTGCCGACCAAGCTCGGCTCCGCGGTGGGCGCGCTGCAGACCGTGACCGTCGGCGTGTTCTCGGCGCTCGTCCAGCTCATCACCGTGCTCGTGATGGCGTTCTTCATGCTCCTCGACGGGAAGAAGGGCCTCAACTGGGCGTTCGAGCAGCTCAGCCCGGCGCGCGGACCGCGCTACCGGCGCGTGGCCGACGACGTGTACCGCTCGGTCGGCGGCTACGTGATCGGCAACCTGCTGATCTCGATCATCGCGGGGCTGACCACGTGGCTCGTCCTGTCGATCCTCGGCGTTCCGTTCGCCGTCCCGCTGGCCGTGCTGATGGCGTTCCTCGACCTGATCCCGCTTGTCGGAGCGACGATCGCCGGGATCCTGATCGGGATCGTGGCGGCGATCCACAGCTTCCCGGGCGACCTGATCTGGTGGACGATCTACCTGATCGTCTACCAGCAGATCGAGAACAACGTGGTGCAGCCGGCCGTCTACCGCAAGACGGTCCAGCTCCACCCGCTCGTGGTGATAATCGCCGTTCTGATCGGCGCCAGCCTGATGGGCGTGCTCGGCGCGCTCGTCGCGATTCCGGTCGCCGGCGGGCTCCAGATCCTGGCGCGCGACTGGTGGGCGCTGCGCAGGGAGCGCGGCCCCGTCCCGGACACCGTCGCGATCGAGGTTCCCGAAAGCGCGTAGGCACTGGCACAATGGCCCCGACTGCTGTATAGATGTGGTGTGGGGCCGCGCTGGGCGGCCTCAAGCAGGACTCGCACCCAACCGAGATCGGCCTCATGACGCCAGGCCCGGCGCCGCTGGTTGGTCTCCACGACAACCGAATGCCCACCACCGACATCGACGCCCGCGTGGAATCGCGGCGGTTCCTTGAGCCCGCCCCTGCGCGCGCGCGGGCGGACGCGACGCTGCTCGCCCGCTACCGGGACGGCGACGAGACCGCACGCGAGGACGTGGTGGAGCGCTTCCTGCCGCTCGCCCGCCAGCTCGCCCGCCGCTACGCACGCGGGAACGAGCCGCTCGACGACCTGTTCCAGGTGGCCAGCGTCGGCCTGCTCAAGGCGCTCGAGCGCTACGACCCGGGGCGCGGCTACGCCTTCTCGACGTTCGCGGTGCCGACGATCGTCGGCGAGCTGAAGCGCTACTTCCGCGACACCGGCTGGGCCGTGCACGTGCCGCGGCCGATCCAGGACCGGATCGTCCAGATCAACAGGGCGATGGCGCGCCTGTCACACGACTCGGGCCGCTCGCCCACCCCGGCGGAGCTGGCCGACGAGGTCGGCTGCAGCGTGGAGGAGGTCGTGGAGGCGATGGAGGCGTCGCTCGCGTTCGACGCCGTGTCGCTCGAGACGCCGCGCGGCGCCGACGACGACGGCTCGAGCTACGCCGAGACCGTGGGCGCCGACGACGAGGGCTACGAGCTCGTCGAGTACTCCGCCGCGATCGCGCCCGCGATGAACGCCATGCCCAAGCGCGACCGCCTGATCCTCCGCCTGCGCTTCGAGCGCGACCTGACCCAGTCCGAGATCGCCGACCAGCTCGGCATCTCGCAGATGCACGTATCGCGCATCATCCGCCGCTCGCTGTCCCGCCTGCGCACGGTCGCCGACGCCGCGTAGCGTGGTCCTGCGACGCGAGGGCGACGCCGTCCTGGCGATCGGCCAGCCGTCGCACGCGTGGCTCTCCGGGCAGCTCGCACGCGCCTGGGGAAACGAGCGCTTCGGCGAGCTCGCCCCGCGCGAGGAGATCTGCCTGGCCGCCGAGCAACACGACGCGGGCATGGCGGAGTGGGACGCGTCGCCGACGCTCAACGAGCGCACCGGGCTGCCGCACTCGTTCGTGGAGATGCCGGTCGAGGCGCACGTGGAGCTCTGGTCGCGCGCCTGGGAGGTCGTCTTGCCGCAGAGCCGCTACGCCGCGCTGCTCGTGTCGATGCACGGCAGCGCGCTGTACGAGATGCGCGACCTGTCGAAGCTCGACGAGCGCCAGGCCGACCTGGTGCGCGCCTACCTGACGGGGCAGCGCGAGGTGCAGCGGCGGCTGCGCGACTCGCTCGACGACGACGACGGCGTGGACACCGCGCAGCGGCTGATCTGGACCTGGGACGCGTTCTCGCTCGCGCTGTGCCTCGACTGGGCGCCGCACACGCTCCGCGACGTGCCCGCGGCCGGCGGCGGCGCGCTCGACGTTGAGCTGACGCCGGCCGGAGAGCGCACGGTGCGCGTCGACCCCTGGCCGTTCGCGACCGCGGAGGGCGTGACCGTGCGCACCGAGGGCCGCCGCCTCGACGGGCGCTTCGGCGACGAGGGCGAGCTGCACGCGGCGCTGCGCGACGCGCCGTGGGTGACGCTCGACTTCCAGCTCGTGACATAACCTCCGGCGATGCTCCGCCGCGCGTCGCTGGCCGCCGTCGTGGCGCTGCTGTGCAGCGCCGGCGGCGCACAGGCGGCCGAGCTCCGGGCCGGCGCGGGCCGCGCCGACATCACGCCGCCCACCGGGTATTACATGATGGGCTGGGTCCGCGGCGACGCGAAGACCACCGGCCAGCACACGCGGCTGTTCGCCCGCGTGATCGTGCTGAAGCGCGGCAAGCGGAAGGTCGCGCTGATCACCGAGGACCTGAACGGGATCCCCGGCGGAATGCTCGCCGAGGCGGCGCGCCGCAACAGGGACCGCGGCTTCTCCGAGCGCAACGTGATCGACTCGGCGTCGCACACGCACGCGGCTCCCAGCCAGTTCTACAACTTCGGCGCCTACAACACGGTGTTCATGTCGGCGCAGAAGCCGACGGAGTTCAACACCGAGGCCGACCCGCGGCTCTACTCGTTCATGGTCAGGCGCCTGGCGCTCGCCATCCGGCGCGCGGACCAGAACCTCGGGCCCGCCAGCGCCGGCTGGGGCGCGCGGTCGCTGCTCGGGCTCACGCAGAACCGGTCGATCGAGGCCCACCTGGCCGACCACGGGATCGTCGAGCCGTACGGCACGGGCTCGGTCAAGCAGGATCCGCAGGGCTACGCGCACACGATCGACCCGCAGGTGAACGTCCTTCGGGTCGACAAGATCGCGAAGGGCGGCCGCCACGTGCCGATCGGGATCTGGTCGACGTTCGCCGACCACGGCACCGTCAACAAGTACACGTTCCACTACTACAACCGCGACCACCACGGCTCGGCCACCGAGGTGGTCGAGCGCACGATCCGCCGCCGCGGGCACGTGCCGCGCGACCAGGACGTGGTCAACGCGTACGGCAACACCGACGAGGGCGACCAGTCGGCCGGCCTGCACCGCTCGGGCCCGGCGGCGTCGGACTACGTCGGGCGCGTCGAGGCGAGCAAGATGCTGAGCGCGTGGCGGGCCGCGGGCAGGCGGATGACGCGCAGGCCCAACCTCGACCTGCGCTGGACCCGCGTCTGCTTCTGCGGCCAGGAGACCGACGTCGGCCCCGTGGACACCATGGCCCAGATCGGGCTGCCGCTCCTGACCGGCTCCGAGGAGGGTCGCGGACCGCTCTACGACGTGACGCACGTGCCGTTCGAGGGCCGTACCTCGCCGGTGTCGGCGGGGCCGCAGGGCGACAAGCTGTACGCCAACGTGCCGACCGACGTGCCGAAGGCGGTGCCGCTGGCGGCGCTTCGACTCGGCGACCGGCTGGTGGTGACGGTTCCCGGCGAGATGACCGCGGAGATGGGCCGCCGGGTTCGCACCGCAGTGCTTGCCACCGCGCGCCCGGCCGGCGTGCGCCGCGCCGTGATCTCAGGGCTCGCCAACGAGTACCTGCAGTACTTCACCACGCCGGAGGAGTACGACCGCCAGCACTACGAGGGCGGCTCGACGCTCTACGGGCGCGCCAGCTCGGAGCTGCTGAAGGAGTCGCTCGTCCGGCTCACGGGGTCGCTCGTCAAGCGAGTGGCGGCGCCGCCGCCGTACCCGTACGACCCGCGCAACGGGCTGGCCGCCGACCAGCCGCCGTTCTCGAGCGGCGCCGCGCACGCGTCGGCCGTGGCCCAGCCGTCCACCACCCAGCGCCTCGAGCGCGCCGTCTTCTCCTGGCAGGGCGGCCTGCGCGGGCTCGACCGCCCCCTCGACCGGGCGTTCGTGACCATCGAGCGCCACACCGGCCGCGGCTGGCGGGCGGCCGACTCCGACCTCGGTCTGGACATCCTCTGGGACGTGGACGAGAACGGGATCTATCGCGCGTTCTGGGAGGTGCCGCGCAGCGCGAAGCGCGGGCGCTACCGCTTCGTGGTGACGGGCAACCGCTACGGCCTGAGGTCGCGGCCGTTCGAGGTGGTCAACTCGACCTCGGTGCGGGTCAGGCCGGTCGCGGGCGGCGTCGTGCTCTCGTACAAGCCGGCTGTGGTCGAGCAGGACCTCACCTGGCGGCCGCCGATCCACGCCGGCCGCGTGATGTTCCGCGTGGCCAACCATCCGTACGTGGTGCACGTACGCGGCGGCCGGGTCTTCAAGACGCCGAAGGGCTCGGGCAGCGTGATCATCCCCGCGGGCGCGGCCCGCGACCGCTACGGCAACCGCAACGCGGACGCCGTGACGCTCAGGCCTTAGCCCGCGTTTCCTTCGGCGGTCGCGACGGGGAACGCGACCCGGCCCCGCGCCGTGCCCGAAGCGGCGCCGCGTCCCCATTCGCGAAGTCTGGGTCAACGCATCTTCATGATCACGGCGCGCCTCCTTGGGTCAGTGCTCGCTCGGGTCAGGGCCCAGGGCGGCCCCCTCGCGATATAAGACCCCGTGACCAGTCAGGAATGTTTCAACGTTTTGGACTTCAAGGTGCATGGAGTCCGCTGCGCACGACTTAAGCTGCGCACATCGGGCAAACTTGTGGGAGATTGATAAAGAGGCAAGTAGCGGAAGGAGTGACTTGACCGTTCCCGTCGACATCAACGATCCGAAGCTGGCCAAGGCGTACGCGCACCCGCTTCGGATCGAGATCCTCGCGCTCTTGGATAACCGGGTGGCGAGCCCGAAGGAGATCGCGCGCGAGCTCGGGACGCCGCTCTCCAACACGAGCTACCACGTGCGGCAACTCGTGTCGCTCGGCTTCCTCGAGCTGGTCGGCCGGACGGCGCGGCGCGGGGCGATCGAGCACCACTACACCGCCCGGGTGAGGCCGACGATCACGGACGAGGGCTGGGCCAAGGTGCCGGCGATCGTCAAGCGGGCCATCGCCGGAGGGCAGCTGCAGCGCACCATCAACCGCGTCGTCACCGCCACCGAGCAGGGCGGCTTCGACCGCGACGACGTACACAACAGCCTGACTATGGGCCGGCTCGACACGGCCGGCTGGATCGAGCTCTCGCGCGCGATGGCCGGCTGGCTGGAGCACGCCGAGCGGATCGTCGACGAGAGCGAGGCACGGCTGAGCGAGGACGAGGACGCCGAGACGCTCGAGACGACGGTGGTCCTGATGCAGTTCGAGAGCCCGAAGAAGGCCGGCAAGCCGGTGCGCGCCCGGCGGGGCGGCCTCAAGATCCAGGAGTCGGCGCCGAAGCGCTAGGCGGCCCGTGCAGGGCGCCTTGCACGCCCGGGTTTGAACGCGCCACGATCGGGAGAGAAGCCCTAAAGGCTTTGGCCCTGCGTGCCGATCCGGTACGTGAGGCTCCCGGCGGCGGCTGACTCCGCCGTTGACGCAAGAAGGCTTCGGGAGTCGGGCTGGTTCCTATGCACTGAGAAGGGTCCGCGGAGCGGGCCCTTTTCGCTTCGTGGAGGCTTATGCTCCGGCCGTGATCCGGGCGTTCGCCGTCGCCCTCGCCGCGCTCGCGCTGCTCCTCCCGTGCGGGCCGGCGTCCGCGCGCTCGCCGTTCGCCTGGCGCGGGATCGTCGAGGGAGCCTACGGGCCGACCTGGGACCACGGTGCGCGGTCGCGGGTGCTGCGCTGGATGCCGGCGCACGGGTTCAACGCGTACGTGCACGCGCCGAAGGACGACCTCTACCAGCGCACGTACTGGCGCGACGCGTACCCGGCCGCCGAGATGGCGGCGTTCCGGCGCGAGATCCGCCTCGCCTCCGCGCGCGGCGTGCGCTGGGTCCCCAACCTCAGTCCGGCGCTGCCGCTCCTCCCCACCCCGCGGATCCCGAGCAAGCCGCCGAGCCGGGACCTCTGCTTCTCGTGTCCGTCCGACCTGGCGGCGGTCGTGGCCAAGCTCGCGCCGTTCCGCCGCGCCGGGGCGCACACGGCGATGATCAGCTTCGACGACGTCACGAAGACGTTCAGCCATCCCGAGGACGCCGCCGCGTACGGCGCCGGCGACGCGGCGTTCGGGCGCGCGAACGGCGATTTCCTCAGCCGCCTCTACCGGGCGCTGCGCGAGCGCGACCCGCGCGCGCGGCTTCTGACCGTCGGGGCCGACTACTCGGGCACCGCCGACACCGACTACCTCCGCGGCCTGCGCTCCAAGCTGCGGCCGGAGGTGCAGGTGATGTGGACCGGCGTCACGGTCCCGTCGCACGCGTTCACGCCCGCCGACGCGCGCGCGTACGCGCGCTGGATCGGACGCCGGCCGCTCGTCTGGGACAACTGGACCGACGACGACACGGCCGGCAACGCCACCCCCGCCGGCACGGCGCGGCTCTTCCTCGGGCCGTACCTGCGTCGTCCCGACGTGGCCGGCACTGTGGGCGGGTTCTTCCTCAACCCGATGAACGAGGCGGACCTCAACCTGCTGCCGCTCGCGACCGCCGGCGACTGGATGCGCAACCCGCGCGGCTACGAGCGGCGCGCGTCGTGGCTGCGCGCCGTGCGCGGGCTGGCCGCCCATCCGCGCACGCTGGCCACCGATGCGCA
>JBJMLK010000027.1:0-6745 GCA_045805345.1 Thermoleophilaceae bacterium
AACGAAGGAGTCGTTCGACGACCAGGAGTCGGAGGAGCTCCTCCGCGGCTTCCTCTCCGGCGAGCTGTACCGGCGCGGACTGATCTGCCGGGCCGACGACCGCGGCGACCCCGTGATCCAGCTCTCACCGCCGCTGGTCGCCGACAGCGAGCAGTTCCAGGAGATCGAGACGATCCTGCGCGACGTGCTCACCGAGGCCTGGGAGCGGGTGACCGGCCGCGGCGGCGGACCCTCGCGCGCACGCCGCGATCCGCGCTAGCGAGACGCCGTGCTGACCGTCGGAAGCCTGACCGCGGATATGGGCCTCGAGCTCGTCGCCGGCCGCGAGTCGGCCGACGCGCCCGTGCGCTGGGTGCACAGCACCGAGCTGCTCGACCCGACGCCGTGGCTGTCGGGCGGCGAGCTGATCCTGACGACGGGCATCCAGCTGCGCTCCGTGGCGCGGCAGCGCGAGCTGGTCAGGCGGCTGTCGGAGCACCACCTGGCGGGGCTCGGGTTCGGCACCGGCTTCGACCACGACGAGGTGCCGAAGGCGCTTGTGGCGGAGGCCGAGAAGCTCGGCTTCCCGGTCTTCGAGGTCCCGTACGAGCTGCCGTTCATCGCGATCACCGAGCGCGCGTTCACGCAGCTCGTGAACCGGCAGTACGAGGTGCTGCAGCGGGCCAGCGCCACGCACCGGCGGCTCGAGCGGCTGCTGCTCGACGAGCGCGGTCTCGACGAGCTCGTGCGCGCGATCGCGACCACGATCGGCGGCGCGGCGATGGTGCTGTCGGCCGACGGCGAGCGCCTGGCATCCGGCGTCTTCGCGCGCGACCTGCCCGACGGCGCGGTCGACACCGTGCGGCGGCGCCTCGCGCGCCCAGAGGCGAACGGCGGCGCGTTCGCGCCCGACCACCCGGCGATCGCCGGGCGCTCGCTGGTGCTGCCGGTGTCGTCGCCCGGCGGCGGCGCGCCGCGCGCATGGCTCCTGGCGGCGGCGGACGCGGGCGGCCTGGGCGAGCCCGAGCGGCTGATCCTCGAGCAGGCCGCGACGGTGGTGGCGCTCGAGCTGATGCGTCAGCGCACGATGCGCGAGACCGAGCGGCGCCTGGCCGGCGATGTGCTTGCCGAGGTGCTGCGCGGCGAGCTGGACGGCTCGGAGCTGGCGGCCCGGCTGCGGCCGTTCGGGATCGAGGAGCCGGTCACGGTCCTGGTGTTCGACGTCGCCGATCCCGCCGCGGCGGCGGTCACGCTCGACCGCGCGCTGGCGGCGACCGGCGTGCCCGCGCTTGTCGCGAGCCGCGCGCGCCTCCTGTGCGCCATCGCCGGCGCCGAGGGCTTCGAACCGGTCGAGCTCGCCCGGGTGGGCCGCACCGCGCTGCTCGAGCCGCACGGCACCTGCCGCGCAGCCGCGAGCCGGCCCGCCGGGGTGAGCGACCTGCGACGCGCCTTCCACGAGGCGCGCTGCGCGCTCGAGGCGTCGGCGCTCGCGGCCAACGGCGACGGACCGCCCGACGTCGCGTCGTACCGCGACCTCGGCGCCTTCCAGCTGCTGCTCGCGCTGCAGGACGACGACAGCCTCCGGCTGTACTGCGACAGCGTGCTCGGCCCGCTCGAGGACGGCGGCGGAGAGTACGGCGACGAGCTGGTCCGCTCGCTCGAGGCGTTCATCGAGTCGAACGGCCAGTGGGAGCGCGCGGCGCGCGAGCTGTACTGCCACCGCCACACGCTGCGCTACCGGATCCGCCGGATCGAGGAGCTGACCGGGCGCGATCTCGGCCGGGCGCGTGACCGGATCGAGTTCTGGCTGGCGCTGCGCGGGAGGGAGCTGGTCCGGTGACGGAGCCACTGCGCGTGTCCGTGCTCGGAGCCGGCGGGACCATCGCGCCGGCGATCGTGCGCGACCTGGCCGAGTCCGACGAGGTGCGGGCGATGCGGCTGCTCGACCTCGACGGCGAGCGCGCCGAGGCGGTCGCGCACTCGCATGGGGGAGGGAAGGCGAGCGCGATGGCGCTCGACGCGTCCGGCGACGACCTCGCGTACGCGCTGTCCGGATGCGACGTGCTCGTCAACTCCGCCAGCTACCGCCTCAACGTGAACGCCATGCTCGCCTGCCTCGCCGCGGGCTGCCACTACATCGACCTCGGGGGCCTCTACCGAGTGACCGGCCGGCAGCTCGAGCTGGACGCGCAGTTCCAGCGAGCCGGGCTGGTCGCGGTCGTGGGAATCGGCTCGAGTCCCGGCAAGACCAACCTGATGGCGCTGCGCGCGGCGCGCGAGCTCGGGGGCGAGCGGCTCGAGACGGTGCACGTGAGCGCGGCCAGCCGCGACCTAGACCCGCCGCCGGGCGACGGCCTCGTGCTGCCGTACTCGCTGCGCACGCTGATCGACGAGCTGACGTTGCGGCCGGTGGCGATCCGCGGCGGCGAGGCCGTCGAGCTCGATCCGCTCGCGCCGGGCGGAGACGTGGACTACGGCGACCCGATCGGAGTCGCGCCCACGATCTTCACGCTGCACTCCGAGCTGCGCACGTTCGGCCAGAGCTTCGGCTGCGCCGAGGCGACGTTCCGGCTGTCGCTCACGCCGGCGCTTCTCGCGCGCCTGCGCGAGCTCGCCGAGGCGACCGACGAGGAGATCGACGCGGCCGCGCGGAGCGCCAGGCCACAATCGCTGCGCACCGTGTCGGTGCACCGCGTGGACGCCACCGCGAACGGGCGCGAGGTGACGGTGCGGGCGCTCACGGGGCCGAGCGAGAGCTGGGGCCTGGGCGGCGGCGTGGTGTCGACCGCCGCGCCGGCGGCCGCGACGGTGCGGCTGCTCGCGCGCGGGCGCGTGCCGGGTCGCGGCGTGCTGGCACCCGAGGCCGCGCTCGACCCGGACGACGTCTTCCCCGAGCTCGAGCGCCGCGGCTGCAGGTTCAGCGTCGAGAGCCGCGAGGCGGTGCGGGCGTGAGGGTCGGCGTTCCCACCGAGATCAAGCCCGACGAGTACCGCGTGGCGATCACGCGCGCCGGCGTGCGCGAGCTGACCTCGCACGGGCATGAGGTGATCGTGCAGGCGGGCGCCGGCGACGGCAGCCTGATCTCCGACGCGGAGTACGAGGCTCAGGGTGCGCGGATCGTGCCCGACGCCGAGGCGGTCTTCGCCGAGGCCGAGCTGGTGCTGAAGGTGAAGGAGCCGCAGGCAGCCGAGACCGATCTGCTGCGCGAGGGGCAGGTGCTGTTCACCTATCTGCACCTGGCGCCCGCGCCGGAGCTGACCGCGGCGCTGGCGGCGAGCGGCGCCACCTGCGTGGCCTACGAGACGGTGGAGGACGCGCGCGGCCGGCTGCCGCTGCTGGCGCCGATGAGCGAGGTGGCCGGCAAGATCGCCACGCAGGCCGGGGCGTTCATGCTCGAGCGGCCGCTCGGCGGGCGCGGCGTGCTGCTCGGCGGCGTGCCGGGCGTGCCCGGGGCCACCGTGGTGATCATCGGCGGGGGCGTGGTCGGGATGCACGCCGCGTTCATCGCGATCGGCATGGAGGCCGAGGTCTACGTGCTCGACCGCTCGATCGACAGGCTCCGCGAGCTCGACGTCGCGTTCAACGGCCAGGCGCACACGGTGTTCTCGTCGACGCTCACGATCGAGGAGCTGCTGCCGTCGGCGGACCTCGTGATCGGCGCCGTGCTCGTGCACGGGGCGCGCGCGCCGCGGCTCGTGACGCGCGACCAGCTGCGGCTGATGAAGACGCGCGCGGTGCTGGTGGACGTGTCGATCGACCAGGGCGGCTGCTTCGAGACATCGCGCCCCACGACCCACTCCGACCCGACCTACCAGGTCGACGACGTGACCCACTACTGCGTGACCAACATGCCCGGCGCCGTGCCGATCACCTCGACCTACGCGCTCACCAACGCCACGCTTCCCTACGTGCTCGAGCTTGCCGGACACGGCGTGCGCGAGGCGATCTCGCGCGACCCGGGGCTGCGGCTCGGCGTGAACGTGGCCGGCGGGCGCGTCACGCACCCGGCGGTGGCGGAGGGCGTCGGGATGGACTTCACGCCGGTCGAGGAAGCGCTCGGCCTGTCGCCCGCAACCACCTGAGCAAGAGAGGAGACGCCTTGGCAACGGCCGCCATCACCGAGATCAAGAACTTCATCGGGGGCGAGGAGCGCCCGGCCGCGGACGGCGCCAGCGAGCCGATCCTCAACCCGGCCACGGGCGAGGAGATCGCGAGCGCTCCGCTGTCGGGCGAGGCCGACGTCGACGCCGCCGTGCGCGCTGCCGACGCGGCGTTCGCGGGCTGGGCCGAGACGCCGCCCGGCGAGCGCGCGCTGGCGCTGCTGCGGATCGCCGACGCGATCGAGGAGCGCGCCGAGGAGCTCTCGCAGCTCGAGTCGACCAACGTCGGCAAGCCGATCGAGGCGATGCGCGAGGAGATCCCGGTGGTGGTCGACAACCTGCGCTTCTTCGCCGGGGCGGCGCGCACGATGCAGGCGCAGGCGACCGGCGAGTACATGCAGGGCTACACGTCGATGCTGCGCCGCGAGCCCGTGGGCGTGGTGGGTCAGGTCGCGCCGTGGAACTACCCGCTGATGATGGCCGCGTGGAAGGTCGGCCCGGCGCTCGCGGCCGGCAACAGCGTCGTGCTGAAGCCGTCCGAGCAGACGCCGATGACCGGCGCGGTGCTGGCGCACATCGCGGCGGAGCACCTGCCGCCCGGCGTGCTGAACGTGATCTTCGGCCACGGTGAGCCCGCGGGCGCGGGCCTCGTGCGGCATCCCTCGGTGGCGATGGTCTCGCTGACCGGCGACGTGGCGACCGGCAAGGAGGTGGCGCGCGCGGCGTCGGACACGCTCAAGCGCGTGCACCTGGAGCTGGGCGGCAAGGCGCCGGTGCTCGTGTTCGACGACGCCGACGTGGAGGCGGCGGTCGAGGGCGTGAAGATCGGCGGCTACTGGAACAGCGGGCAGGACTGCACGGCCGCGAGCCGGGTGATCGCGGGTCCGCGGATCTACGACGACTTCGTGTCGGGGCTGGCCGACGCCGCGTCGTCGCTCAAGGTCGGCGATCCGACCTCGGAGGAGACCGAGATGGGACCGCTCGTCTCCGAGGCCCAGCTCGACCGGGTGAGCGGCTTCCTAGAGCGCGCGCCGGAGTCGGCCGAGAAGGTGACCGGCGGCGCGGCGCGCCACGGATCCGGCTTCTTCTTCGAGCCGACCGTCGTGGCCGGTCTCGGGCAGGACGACGAGATGGTGCAGCGCGAGGTGTTCGGGCCCGTCGTGACGGTCCAGCGCTTCGACTCCGACGAGAAGGCGATCGAGTGGGCGAACGGGGTGGACTACGGGCTGGCCGCGAGCGTGTGGACGCGCGACGTGGGCCGCGCGATGAACGCCGCCCGACAGCTGCGCTTCGGCACCGTGTGGGTGAACGACCACATCCCGCTGGTGTCGGAGATGCCGCACGGCGGCTTCAAGCAGTCCGGCTACGGCAAGGACATGTCGATCTACTCGCTCGAGGACTACACCGAGCTCAAGCACGTGATGGTCAGCCTGTCGTAGGCGCGCGCCGCCACTAGGGTGCCCCGCCGTGGGCGACCGGCGGCGGCGCATCTCCTCGGGCCCGGCACTGGGCCTGCTCGTGCTCGGCTGCTTCGCGCTGGCCGCGCTCTCGCTGGTCCTGCCGTCGGTGCCGGACAAGGACCCGTGGTCGTGGATCGTGTGGGGGCGCGAGGTGGTGCACCTCGACCTCGACACCGGGGCGGGATCGTCGTGGAAGCCGCTGCCGGTGCTGTTCACGACGCCGCTGTCGCTGTTCCATGGGATCGCTCCCGAGCTGTGGCTGGTGGTGGCGCGGGCGGGCGGTCTGCTGGCCGTGCTGTTCGCGTACCGGATCGCGGCGCGTCTTGCCGGGCCGGTGGCGGGAGCGGTCGCCGCGGTGTGCCTGATCGGCGCCGACTGGGCGCGCCTGCTCGGCCACGGCAACATCGAGCCGCTCAGCACGGGCCTCGCGCTCGGCGCCATCGACCGCCACCTCGACGGGCACCGGGTGCAGGCGGTGGCACTGGGGGCGCTTGCCGCTCTGGGCCGGATCGAGCTCTGGCCGCTGCTCGTGCTCTACGCGCTGTGGGCGTTCCTGCAGGAGGCGGGCGTTCGCCGCGTGGGGGTCATCGCGCTGGTGCTCGTCGTTCCGGTGCTGTGGCTGGGGGGAGACCTGATCGGCTCGGGCGACGCGTTCCGCGGCAGCAAGCGCGCGGCCGGCTTCCAGGAGCGGTCGGTCAAGCGCGCGGAGAAGGCTGCCCGGCGCACCGGGCGGCCGGTGGAGGAGCAGCCGAGCGCGATCTCGCGCACGTTCGACGGCGCCGGCGACCTCCTGATCCTCCCCGCGCTGGTGGCGGCGCTGGTCGGGATCGTCGCGGCCGCGGTCCGCCTGCGCCGTCGAGTGCGCCGCGAAGGGCGCAGAGCCGCGGCGCGCAGCCCCGACGCCACCACGCTCGCGCTCGCCCTCGCCGCGGCGGCGCTGTTCGCGCTCGTGACCGTGATGTCGCTGCGCGGCTACGGCGGCAGCCCGCGGTTCCTGTTCCCGGCCGCAGCGCTCGTGTGCGTGCTCGCGGGCGTGGGTGTGGCCACGCTGCTGAGTGCCGCAGGCGGTGGACTGCGCGCCGCCGCGGTGGGCGCGCTCGTGATCGCCGCGAGCGTGCCGTTCGCGGCCGACCGCGTGCGTCACGACGACCGCAGCCTGCGCGCGGTCGGCCTGAGCGCGCAGTTGCAGGAGGACCTGGACAGCAC
>JBJMLK010000028.1:0-9868 GCA_045805345.1 Thermoleophilaceae bacterium
CGGCGCTCGTGGATGCAATCGGCGCCTCGGCGCTGAGCCTTGACATCCCGGCGCTGACGCCTGGCATCGACGTGGGCCCCGAGCCGACCCCGTTCAGCCGCGCGCAGGAGCTGGCGGCGGAGGCGTGGGGCGCGGGGCGCACCTGGTTCCTCATCAACGGCGCGTCGCAGGGCAACCACGCCGCCACGCTCACGCTGGCGCACCGCGGCGACGCCGTCGTGGTCCAGCGGAACGCGCACTCGAGCACGATCGACGGCGTGATCCTGTCCGGCCTGCGGCCGACCTTCGTCGCGCCCGAGATCGACCCGGAGCTGGGAATCGCGCACTGCCTCACGCCGGAGGCGCTGGAGTCGGCGCTGGCGGCGACCCCCGGAGCCGTGGGGGCGACCGCCGTCTCGCCCACCTACTTCGGGGCCGTCGCCGACGTGGCCGGGCTCGCGGAGGTCGCCCATGCCCGCGACGTGCCGCTGGTGGTCGACGAGGCCTGGGGCGCCCACCTCGCGTTCCACGAGGACCTGCCGGCACACGCGCTCGCGCTGGGCGCGGACCTCGTCATATCGAGCACGCACAAGATCGTCGGCAGCCTCACGCAGTCGGCGATGCTGCACGTGGCGCGCGAGCCGGTCGGCATCGACCCCGACGTGGTCGACCGCGCGGTGACGCTGGTCGAGTCGACCTCGCCCAGCTCGCTGCTCCTGGCGTCGCTGGACGCGCAGCGACGGTACGCCGTGGTGAGCGGGCGCGAGCTGCTCGGGGAGTCGATCGCGGCCATGGCGACCACGCGCGCCGCGATCCGCGAGCTGCCGGGACTCGACGTGCTGGACGAGCGGCTGGCGGGACGCCCGGGCGTCCACGACTACGACCCGCTGCGGCTCGCCATCGACGTGCGCGGCACCGGCGTGACCGGCTACGTGCTGGCCCCGATGCTGCGCGACACGGGGGACATCAACCTCGAGTTGTACGGGGAGAACGTGATGGTGGCGGTGTTCGGGATGGGTGAGCACGCGGCGGAGCACGGGGCGCGCCTCGTCGCCGCGCTGCGGGCGGCTGTGAACGCTCTCGACGTCGACGCCGACCGCGACCACGTCGCCTTCGCGCCGCCGCCGCCGTGGGGCGAGCTGGCGATGGGGCCGCGCGAGGCGTTCCTCGGTCCCCAGGAGGTCGTGCCGGCGCGCGAGGCGGTCGGTCGCGTGGCCGCCGAGTCGCTCGCGGCGTACCCGCCCGGCGTGCCGAACGTGCTGCCCGGTGAGCGGCTCACCGCGGCGACGCTCGACTACGTTCAGCACGCCCTGGAGCAGGGCGGCGCGCTGCGCGGCGCCAGCGATCGCCGGCTGCGGACGATCCGGGTGGTGGCGGAGGCGTGAGCGGCGGCGGCGGTTACGGCCCGCCGGATGCTTCCCGCGCGCCGCGCTACACGGGCGTGCGCACGTTCGCCCGCTGCCCGCTCGTGCGGGAGGCGGAGGGTGTCGACGTGGCGGGGGTCGGCGTGCCGTTCGACACGGCCACCAGCTTCCGCCCCGGCGCGCGCTTCGGGCCCGAGGCGATCCGGTCCGCCTCCGCGCTCTTGCGACCGTGGCACCCGGTGCTCGGCGTCGACGTGTTCGCGGGCCGGTCGGTGATCGATTACGGCGACCTCGACGTCACGCCCGGGAACGCCGAGCGCACGGCGTCGCAGATCTGCGACGGGCTGGCGCCGCTGCTCGCGGCCGGCGTCGTGCCGATCGTGCTCGGCGGCGACCACTCGGTCGCGCTGGGCGAGCTGCGGGCGCACGCCGCCGCGGCGGGTGAGCCCGTGGCGGTCGTCCTGCTGGACGCGCATGCCGACACGTGGGACCACTACTACGGCGAGCGCTACTTCCACGGGACCGTGTTTCGGCGCGCGGTCGAGGAGGGCGTGGTGGCGGCGGAGCGGTCCGTGCTCGCGGGCGCGCGTGGCGGGCTGTACGCGGCGGCGGACCTCGACGACGCGCGCTCGCTCGGGTTTGACGTGATCCCGGACGCGGAGCTGCGCGAGCTCCTCTCGGGGCCGGACGCCGGTGGGTTCTCCGCGCGCGTACGCGCGCGCGTGGGGGAGGGGCCGGCGGTGCTGGGGTTCGACGTTGACGTGGTCGACCCGGCCTTCGCGCCGGGTACCGGAACGCCAGAGGTCGGCGGCCTCACGTCGTCCGAGGCGCTGGTCGCGATACGGTCGCTCGCCGGGATGCGCTTTCGCGGGTTCGACGTCGTGGAGGTGGCCCCGCCGTACGACGGCGCCGGGCAGCCGACCGCACTGCTCGCCGCGAACTTGGCGTGGGAGTTCCTCGCCCTGTCGGCGGTGGCCTCGTGACGCGCCGGCGTGTCGTGGTCCATGGCGAGGTGCAGGGCGTGTTCTTCCGCGACTCGCTCCAGGGCGAGGCCGAGCGACGCGGCGTTGCGGGCTGGGTCACCAACCGATCGGACGGGGCGGTGGAGGCGGTGTTCGAGGGCTCGTCGCCGGACGTCGACGAGCTCGTGTCCTGGTGCCGCTCGGGTCCGCCGCGGGCCGACGTGCGCGACGTGGAGGTCACGGAGGAGGAGCCCGAGGGCCTCGAAGGTTTTCGCGTCCGGTAACGCTCCCGGCACGGAGTTCTTACACACGTAACCCACGTGCAGCGCGCTTCCGCGTAGCTTCGGCCCATGGTCGATCGCGAGCGCATACGGATGGCGGGATGGGCGCTCGCGGCGGTGGTCGCGGTGGTGCTGGCGGTGCGTCTGCTCGGCTCCGGCGCGGGCGGCCACGAGCCGGGGCCGATCGCCTCCGGGCCCTCGCCGGCTGTCGCCCGGCGTCCGCCAGCGGCCGGTCCCGAGCTGCTGGTGCAGGTGGCGGGTGAGGTCGAGCGGCCAGGCGTGTATCGCGTCGCCGCGGGCGCACGGGTCAACGACGCGGTGGCTCACGCCGGCGGGCTCACGCGGCGGGCGGACCCGGCCGGCGTCAACCTCGTGGCGCGGGTTCAGGACGGACAGCAGGTGGTGGTGCCGCGCCGCGGCGCCGCCGCCGCCACGAGCGCCGGCGCTGCGGGCGCGGCGGGCACTTCCGGCGCGGCGCCGAGCGCGGGCCCTGTGAGCCTCTCGTCGGCCACCGTCGCCCAGCTCGACACCCTCGACGGCATCGGGCCCACGCTTGCCCAGCGGATCGTCGAGTACCGCCAGGCGCACGGCGGCTTCAGCTCGATCGACCAGCTGCGCCAGGTCGACGGGATCGGCGAGAAGCGCTTCGCCGCGCTCAAGAAGGGGGTGGTGCCGTGACTCCCGCGGACACCTCCGGGGCCGGGCGGCGCGACCGTCGCCTGCGACCCGCGAGGTTGCACTTGACCGTAGTTATTCCGGTCAACAGCAACCTCGCCGGCCCTTGAGCGGTCGCAAATGCCTGCCGGCGTCTCGCGTCGCGCCGGCGCCGTCGTCGCTTGGCTCCAGCGCCGCCCATTTCACGCGGTCGTGGGGGTGTTCGCGGTCGGGCTCGCCGCGTCGGAGCATCCGCGCACGATCGGAGCCGTAGCGCTCGGGGTGCTGGCGCTCGCGGCATCGCTTGCGGCCGCGGGTCAACGCGGTCTCGGCACCCGCCTCGCCCTCGCCGTCTCACTGCCGCTGCTCGTAGGCGCCGCGATCGGCTCCTCACGCGTTCACGCGATCGACGCGGCCGCCTACCGCGCGCGGTCGGGCACGGTGGTCGCGGCGCGCGCCACGCTCGTCGAGCACCCGCGGCCGTCGCGGTTCGGCTCCTCCGCCGTGCTGCGCATCGAGTCCGGGCCCGCGCGCGGCGCGCCGGTCCTCGCGCGCACGCGCGCGCGAACCTGGCCCGCGAGCGGAGAGCCCGGCCGAGAACTCGTCGTCAGAGGCGAGCTCGTTGCGCCGGCCGCGACGTCCGGCGCCGAGCTGGACTGGCCCGCCTACCTGCGCCGGCGGGGCATCCGCAGCGAGCTGAGGCTCGAGGCGGTTCGGGCCACGGGCCGCTCGCGCACCGGCGTCGCCGGTTCCGTCGACGCGCTGCGCCGCCGGGGCGAGCGAGCGCTCGCCGGTGGGATGCGAGGCGAGCGCGCCGCGGTGGCGCGCGGCATGGTCCTCGGCGAGGACGAGCGGATCGACCCGCTGCTGCGCGACGACTTCCGCCGTTCCGGGCTCGCGCACGTGCTGGCCGTCAGCGGTCAGAACGTGATGCTCCTGTGCGCGCTCGCGGCGCCGCTCCTCGGTGGGCTCGGGCTGGGCCCACGGGCACGGGTCGCCGCGCTCCTTGTCGCGATCGCGGTCTACGTGCCGCTGGCGGGCGCGGGCGCCTCGCTTCAGCGGGCGGGGGTGATGGGGGCGGCGGGACTGATCGCGCTGGCGGCCGGACGGCCGGCGTCACGCTGGTACGCGCTGCTCGTGGCGGCGGCCGGCACGCTGCTGGTCAACCCGCGAGTTGGTGCCGACCCGGGCTGGCAGCTGTCGTTCGCCGCGGTGGCGGGGATCCTCGTGCTCGTGCGGCCGCTGCGCCGCCTGCTCGGCGGGCTCCCGGCGATTCTCGCCGAGGGGATCGCGGTCACCGTGGCGGCGACGCTGACCACCGCGCCCCTGCTGGCTCATCACTTCGGCCGCATTTCGCTGGTCAGCCTCGCGGCCAACCTGGTCGCGCTGCCGGTCGTCGCGCCGATCATGTGGCTCGGGATGGTCCAGGTCGGGCTCGGGCTCGCCCGCCTGTACGGGCCGGCGGCGGCCGTGGGCCACGTCACGGGCCTGCTCGTCGGGTGGCTCGACGGGCTGGCGCGGCACTTCGCCGAGCTCCCGGGTGCGCAGGTGGCGCTGGCGCTGCCCACGTGGCCGGCCGTCGCGGCGGCGTACCTCGCGATCGGGGTCGCGGTCGTCGTCGCGGTGTGGATGGGGCGCCGCGCGGAGTCGCGCGCCCGCGAGCTGGGCGCCGCCTGGCGGCGCGCGCCGGTGCGCCACCGGACCGCGCTCGTGGCGGCCGGGGCCGCCGCCCTGGCGGCTGGGTGGACGCACGTCGCGTCGGCGCCCGCCCCGCCCAATCGGCTCACAGTGTCGTTCCTCGACGTCGGGCAGGGCGATGCGACGCTGATCCAGGACGGAGCGGGGGCGAGCGTGCTGTTCGACGGCGGGCCGCCCGAGGCACGGGTCTATCGCCGGCTCCGCGCCGCGGGTGTCGGCCACCTCGACCTCGCGGTCGCCACGCACCAGTCGCGCGATCACCAGGGTGGCCTGCACGAGGTACTCGCGCGGATCCCCACCGAGGCGCTGCTCGAGAACGGCGACGGGACGCACGACCCCGACTACCTCCACCTGCTCGCGGAGGCCCGCGCCCGGCACGTCCGCGTGATGCGCCCGTACCAGGGCGAGCTGCTCCGCGTGGGGCGGCTTGCGATACGCGTCCTCGGCCCGCCGGCGCGCGCGCCGGGCCCGCCGCCGGACGACCCCAACCCGCGCGGCATCGCGGCGGTCGTCAGCGAGGGCTCGTTCGACCTGTTCCTGTCGGCGGACGCCGAGAGCGACGCGATACTCGGCTACCCGCTCCCGCCCGTCGAGGCGATGAAGGTGTCGCACCACGGCAGCGCGGACCCCGGCCTGCCCGAGGTGCTCGACCGGCTCCGCCCGGAGGTCGCCGCGATCGAGGTCGGCGCGCACAACACGTACGGACACCCGGCGCCGAGCACTCTCACGGCGCTACGGGCGGCGGTCCCCCACGTCTACCGCACCGACCGCGACGGCACGGTCCGTCTCACCGTGGGAGCGGGCGGCGGGCTTCGGATCGCGACGGCCAAGTGATGGCGGCGGATCCCGCAGCTGACGGCCGCCGCGCGCCATACACTCGCCGCCGTGGCCCAGCTCAAGCCCGCCTACCTCGTCTGCGGCGATGACGACGCGAAGATCGACTCCTGGCGCGGGCGTGTGCGCCGACGCGCCGAGGAGGAGAACGGGCCGGGTGGGCTCGAGTCGCTGGACGCGAAGGCGAGCGGCCCGGACGAGGTGGCGGCCGCGCTGTCCACGCTCACGTTCGGCACCGGCACGCGCTACGTGATGGTCGACGGGATCGACGCGTGGAAGGCCGGCGACCTCGAGCCGCTGGAGCGCGAGCTGGCGTCGCCGGCGCCCGACACGGTGCTCGTCCTGATCGCCCGTGGCAAGGCGCCCGCGCGACTGGCGAAGGCAGTCGAGAAGGCCGGCGGCGAACGGCGCGAGTACGCGGCGCCGAAGCCCTGGGAGCTCCCGCGCTGGGCGGCCGAGCGCGCACAGGAGGAAGGACTCGAGCTGGACAAGGAGGCCGCCAAGCTGCTCGTCGAGCGGGCGGGACCCAGCCAGCAGCGGATCGCCCGCGAGATCGAGAAGCTCGCGCTCGCGATCCATCCCGACACGCGACTCGACGCGGCCCTGGTCGCGGAGCTCGCCTCCGGCGAGGACGGCGGGCAGGCCTACGACCTCGCGGACGCGGTCGTGGCGGGCGACCTCGAGCGGACGCTTCGCCTCGCCGAGCGGCTCACCACCGCGGGCGAGCCGCCGGGACGGCTCGTGTGGCCCGTCATCCGCCGCCTGCGCGAGGTCCACCGCGCCGCGCAGCTGCTCGACGCCGGGATGTCGGAGCGCGACGCGGGATCGGCGCTCGGCGGGCCGCCGTGGCTCGCGAAGCGCACGGTCGCCGCCGCGCGCCAGGCCGACCGCACGGCCCTGGCGAGGGCGCTCTGCACGTTCGCCGACCTCGAGGTGGCCTCGCGGAGCGGTGAGCTCGCCGACGAGCACACCGGGTTCACCCGGGCGCTCGCCCGAGCGGCGGCCTAGCGCGGAAGCGCCCCTGCGGCTCGATCCGGGCAACGTGCTCGGGGGCGCGCCGCTCGGGGACCGCCGCGCCCCTGCGGCTCTGGCCGCGACCGGCGGAACTGGGCGGCCGGCTGGTACTACGCCGCGCGAGCGCGGATCTTGGCCGCGCGGGCCTTCTTGCGCGCGCCGTTGTTTCGGTGCAGCGCTCCGCGCTTCACCGCCCGGTCGACCTGCGAGATCAGCTCGCGGTGCTCGGCGTCGGCGCGCGCGGCGTCGCCCTCGGTGACGGCGGCCTCGAGGCGGCGGAAGTACGTCTTGATCGCCGAGGTGTAGCGGCGGTTCTCGAGCCGCTCGCGGAGCGACCGCTGGATCCGCTTTTCTTGTGAGGCGATGTTTGCCATGGACGAAGGCGCCGCGACACGGCCAGGCCGCTCGCGGCGGGCGCCTACTATAGCCGTCCGGTGACGGTCGATCAGCCCAGCGCGGGGGCCGCAGGGGACCCCGCGGGCACCGCCGCGGAGCCCCGGCAGGGCACCGCTGAGGCCGCCTCGGAGGCGGCGGCGCGGAGGGCATCGGCCTCGGCCGATCCCGCGACGGACGCCACGGCCGATCCCGGCTCGGCGACCCCGGTCGATGGCCCCGCGCCGCCGGAGTCCGCCGCGAACCGCGGCCGCCGGCTCGCCCTCAGCACGGCGTTCTTCTCGTTCGCCACCGGCGTGTCGCGCGTCGCGGGCCTCGCGCGCGAGATCTACGCGGCGAGCCTGTTCGGCGTCAGGGGGCCGATGTCCGCGTTCACGATCGCGTTCCAGGTCCCGAACCTGATCCGGGCCCTCTTCGCGGACGCCGCGCTCCAGGGCGCCTTCGTCCCCGTCTTCACCGAGCTGCTCGAGAAGGACCGCCGGAAGGAGGCCTTCAAGGTCGCGTCGGGCCTCATCTCACTGATCTTCCTGATCCTCGGCAGCCTGACGATCGTCTACTGGCTGGCCGCGCCGCTCCTGATGAAGCTGGCCGCGCCGGGCTTCGGCCCGGTGCTGCACGACCTCACGGTGCAGCTCTCGCGGATCATGTTCCCGATCGTCCTGATCATGGCCGTGCAGGGCGTCTTCGTGGGGATGCTCAACTCGTTCGAGCGCTTCGGCGCGCCCGCCTTCGCGCCGGTCCTCTGGAACGCGGTGATCATCCTCTCGCTCGCGGTCCTGCCCCCGGTCCTGCCGCCGGGCAAGGACATCTACGCGTACGCCTGGGGCGTGCTCGCCGGGACGATCGTGCAGCTCCTGTTCCCGATGCCCTGGCTGCGCGGGCTCGGCGGCCGCTTCACGCTCGAGTTCAACTGGCGCAACCCGTACGTGATCAAGGTCCTGAAGCTGATGCTGCCGGTGACGATCGCGCTCGGCCTGATCAACTTCAGCCTGCTGATCAACTCGTTCTTCGGGACGCTCGTGAATCGCCAGGCGCCGGCGGCGATCGACAAGGCGTTCCGGATCTACATGCTCCCGCAGGGCATCTTCTCGGTCGCGATCGCGACGATCCTGTTTCCGACGCTGGCCCGCTTCGCCGCGCGCGGCGAGTACGTCGACCTGCGCAACACGATGGCCAACGGAATGCGGCAGATCTGCCTGACGCTCATCCCCTCGGCGGCGTTCATGGCCGTGCTGGCCGAGCCGATCACCCGGCTGATCTACCAGCGCGGCGCCTTCAACCGGCGGGCGACCGACCTCGTGTCGGAGGCGATGGTGGTCTGGGCCTTCTCGCTGCCCGCGCAGGGCGTAAGCCTGCTGCTCTCGCGCACGTTCTTCAGCCTCCAGCGGCCGTGGCTCACCACCGCATTGAGCGGCGGCAACCTGCTGGTGAACGCCGTCGTGGCGTTCGTGCTCTACAAGCCGCTCGGCGTCACGGGCGTCGTGCTCGGCACGGTGGCCGGCACGGTCGGCATGGCGCTCGCGCAGGCGTGGGTCCTCCGCGGCCAGCTCGGCGGCATCGACGCCGCCCGCACGCTGGACGCGATCCTGCGCATGCTCGCGGCCGCGGCCGCGCTCGCGGCGGTGTCGTACGCGTTGTGGTGGATCCTCGACCACGAGCTCGGCCATGCGCTGTGGGCGCAGATCGTCTCCGTGGGGGTCGCGTTCGCGGCGGGCACGACCGTCTATGCCGTGGGCGTCTCGCTGCTGCGCGTGCCCGAGGCACGGCAGATTCGCGAGCTCGTGGCCGGTCGCGTGCGCCGCGGTTGAGCGCCGGGACCGGGCCCGCCCGGCTCTACCCTCTCCCCGCGTGAGCAGGCCGGCCCAGAACATCCGCAACTTCTCGATCATCGCCCACATCGACCACGGGAAGTCGACGCTGGCCGACCGCATCCTCGAGACCACGGGCGCCGTCGACCCGCGCAAGCACCGGCCGCAGCTGCTCGACTCGATGGACCTCGAGCGCGAGCGCGGGATCACGATCAAGGCGCAGGCGGTGCGCGTGGAGTACACGGCGCGCGACGGCCAGACCTACCGGCTGCACCTGATCGACACGCCCGGGCACGTGGACTTCACGTACGAGGTGTCGCGCTCGCTCGCCGCCTGCGACGGCGCGCTGCTCCTGGTCGACGCGTCGCAGGGCGTGGAGGCGCAGACGCTCGCCAACACCTACCTCGCGGTCGACGCCGGCCTCGAGCTGATCCCCGCTCTCAACAAGATCGACCTGCCCGGCGCCGAGCCCGAGCGCGTGGCGGGCGAGATCTCGGAGCTGCTCGGCGAGCCGGCCGACGACGTGATCCGCGTGTCGGCCAAGACGGGGTCCGGCGTGGAGGACGTGCTCGAGGCGATCGTCCAGCGCATCCCGCCGCCGGAGGGCAACGCCGACGCGCCGCCCCGCGCGCTGATCTTCGACTCCGAGTTCGACCAGTACCGTGGCGTGATCGCCTACATCCGCGTCGTCGACGGCGTGTTCCGCAAGGGCGAGGCGATCCGCGCGATGGCCGCCGGCACCGAGGCCGACATCGACGACATCGGCTTCTTCACGCCGAAGATGACGCCGGCGAGGGGGATGGCCGCCGGCGAGGTCGGCTACGTGATCACGGGGATCAAGGACGTCACCAAGCTCCGCGTCGGCGACACGCTGACCAGCC
>JBJMLK010000029.1:0-8544 GCA_045805345.1 Thermoleophilaceae bacterium
CCGTGCGAGTGCTTGCGCGGCTTGGGCGAGCGGGTAGGAAGCAGCGATGTCGACGTGGAGCTTGTTCTCCGCGAGAGAGGCGGCGAGCAGGCGTAGCTGGTCGCCGTCGGGACGGACGATGACGTCGGTGATGCTGATCAACCAGGCGCGCGCCGAGCGCCATCACGCGCTCTGCGCCGCTTGTGCCCGCGGTTGCGATGACCGTGGCGCCGCTGTGCGCAGCGCGCTCGACGATCATGCCGCCCGTGACGCCTCCAGCGCCGTTGACGAGGATCGCCTCGCCGGGCTGAACGTCGAGCGCCTCGGACACCACCTGCTCAGCCGTCAGCGCCGGAACAGGGAACGCTCCCGCCTCTGCCCAAGAGGCGTTATCGGGCTTCTCGGCGACCAGGTGTGCGGGCGCCACCAGCCGGTCGGCCCAGCAGCCCTGGTGGCGTAGCGGCAGCGGATGCGTCGTCACCGCCGCGCCGATGGCGGGCCACTCGACCCCGGAGCCGACCTCGACGACCTCGCCTGCTGCCGCAACGCCGAGGGCCAACGGCGGGACACGTCCCACGTCCCAGGCGCCGGTGCGGACGATCTCGTCCCAGTTCGCCACTCCGGCAGCCTTCACCTGGATCAGGACTTCGCCGTCCTCCAGCGGCGGCGGCTCCTCCAGCTCGAGAAGCGCCACGTCTCCGCCGAACGATTCGATGCCCGCCGCTCTCAGGCTCACGCGGGGATCATCCCGCGATCCGGTCGCCTTGGCGTTGTGCCGCGCCGGTCGGGCCGCACGCGGATGCCCCCGGGAGGATTCGAACCTCCATCGCATCGCTTAAAAGGCGAGCACTCTACCGTTGAGCTACGGGGGCGCTTCCCAGCAATTTAAGCGGCCCCGAACCCCTTCCGCACCGCGATCCCGAGCCCCAGCGCCGGGCTCCCGTTGCGCTCCACGATCTCGTCGTACTGCGCCGTGAACTCGAAGAAGTCGCGTTCGCGGACCGTCTCCGCGCGCAGCTCGCGCCACACCTCGCGGACTCCCGGGCAGGCGGCGTCGACTATGTCGTGCAGCGCGAGGATGTTCGCGTGCTCGCGCATCAGGCCGACGTCCGTGCGGCACGCCTCGTACGAGTGGTCGGCGTCGATCAGGACCAGGTCGTAGGGCGCGCGGTCGCGGATCGCGCGCGCGAAGCGCGGCGAGCTGGTGTCGATCTTGAGGAAGCGCACGCCCGGCCGCTCGGCGAGGTACTCGTGCAGCGCCGGCACGTCGTCGATGTCGACGGCGGTCGCCGACTCGATCTGGTGGAAGCGGCTCAGGTACTCGACGGTGATCACGAACGTCCCGCCGTGCCGCACGCCCAGCTCGAGGTAGTTGCGGATCGGGTAGCGGGCGAGGTGGGCCAGGTAGCGGGCGAACTGGTTCGGGTACTGCCAGTGCTTCAGCCCGACGCCCACGGCGCCGTGCAGGCCGGCGGGGAACGCGTCCGGCACGTCGGCGCTGAACCCGAGCGCCGGCAGCAGCTCGCGCTCGAGGTTCTCCGGGTCGGCGAGCCAGTCTCGGTCCCGCTGGCGGATCAGCTCGAGGCGGGAGAGGTCGATCTCCTGCGGCTTGTCGACGCCGAGCGCGCTCCCCACGCGCACGCGAACGGGCTGCGGCAGCGTGGCGCGCACGGCCCGCGCGACGGCGTCGTTCTGCAGCGCGTTGCGCGTGATCTGGGTGAGCGGCCGGCCCCTCGGCACCGCGCGAGTATCGCACCGCTCCGCACCTAGACTCTGCTCCACCCCCGGGGGCGTGGTCTAGTGGTTAGGACGCCGGCCTTTCAAGCCGGAGGACACGGGTTCGATCCCCGTCGCCCCTATCGCATCGAACCGCACCGCCCGTTGTGTCACGTCGGACACCGCGTTTAGCGTTTTGCGAGTGCCAAATCCCTCGGAGCGGCTCGCGGACTTGCCAGACCGATTTCTCGCCTTCTCCAAGACGCGCGAAGGTGTGCTGACCAATGTCCTCGCGGCGTTCTTTGCGCTTTTGCTGATCGTCGGATCGGCTACGGGCGTGCAAAGCGGACGCGCCGTGGAACACGTTGTGGCCGCCATCGTGATCGGGATTCCAGCCGCTTGGGGCCTGTCGCTCGCCGCCGTGCTCTTCGCGCGGAATCGATGGGAGGACCGGACCGCGCCCGAGATCCCGCGTTTCGCGCGCCGTGCCGGAAGCAGCGCGGGGGCGGCGATGCTGCGGAGGGATCACAACGCGTACTTCTGGGAAGACAAGGGCGGCTTTCTGTGGAGCAAGCGCGTCTGGTTCGTGGGCACGGGTTGCCCGCCCGTCCAGCTCGATCCGAGCGAGCACATCGGGATGTCCGCCAACAACGAGCTTGGCAACGTGCCGACGCGCGTCGTCATGAGCGGCGGGCGGACGTGGTGGTGGTGGGAGGACGCCTTCTATTGGGAAACCGGCGGGTACAGAGCGGCGGACGTGAAGGCGCTCCTGTTCCAACGCGAGCGGCGCAAGCAGCGTCAGCTCGAGCACGCTCACACGATGCTCGCCGTCGAGGAAGCCCCTGGGCCGCGGGTACGTGAGCCGATCCCCGACGACGTGAAGCGGCTCGTCTTCCGGCGGGACGGCGGTAAGTGCCAGGTCTGCGGCAGCCGCGAGCTACTTCAGTTCGATCACGTCATCCCATTCAGCATGGGCGGGAGCAACGAGCGGGAGAACCTCCAGCTCCTGTGCGCTCCCTGCAACCGCGAGAAGAGCGGGACGTTGTAGGGCGCCCTATTCGCCGGCCCGCGCGAGCTCCTCGACCTCGTCCTCGCTCAGCGTGACGTCCGCGGCGGCGAGGTTCTCCTCCAGGTGCTCGACTGAGCCGGTGCCGGGAATCGGGAGCATCACCGGCGAGCGCGCGAGCAGCCAGGCCAGGGCGACCTGCGACGGCGTGGCGTCGTGACGCTCCGCGATCTCGTCGAGTGGCCCGCCGGACTGCGCCAGCGACCCGGTTGCCAGCGGGAACCACGGGATGAACCCGATCCCGCGCTCCTCGCACGCCTCGAGCACGTCCTCCGACGCGCGGTCGGCGAGGTTGAAGCGGTTCTGCACGGTCACGACCGGCACGATCTCGAGCGCCTGCTCCAGTTGCTCGACGCTCACGTTCGAGACGCCCACGAGGCGCACCTTGCCCTCCTCGCGCAGCTCGGCCATCGTCTCGACCGAGCGCTCGTACGGCACGTCGGGATCGGGCGCGTGCAGCTGGTAGAGGTCGATCCGGTCCACGCGCAGGCGCCGCAGGCTGCCCTCGCACGCCTCGCGCAGGTGCTCCGGGCGGCCGTCGCGCTCCCATTGGTTCGGGCCCGACCGCGTGAGCCCGCCCTTGGTGGCGATCACCAGCTCGTCGGGATACGGGTGGAGGGCCTCGGCGATGATCTCCTCCGAGACGTGCGGTCCGTAGGAGTCGGCGGTGTCGATCAGGTTCACGCCGAGCTCGACGGCTCGCCGCACGACCGCGCGCGCCTGGTCGCGATCGTCGGGCTCGCCCCAGATGCCGTCGCCGGTGATCCGCATCGCGCCGAAGCCCAACCGTCGCACGGTCAGCTCGCCGCCCAGCTCGAACGTCGCGGGAGGTGTCGTGGTTGTCATGGGTATGTACTACCCCGACCGCCCGCATCCGATCCGAGGAGCCGACTTGCCCGAGACCGACGTCCCGACCGTGTCCGACGTGGTGCGCCGCGCGGTGGCGCTGACCGATCCAGGCGGCGCCGACCCGATCGTGCCCGAGCTCCAGCTCGTGTACGAGGATGACGACCGCGCCGCACCCGGCCTGGGCGACTCCCTACGCGACGAGCTGGTCGGGACGGTCGAGGGGCTCGACCCCGACCGCACCAGCGGCGCGGCCGCCGCGGCAGCCGCCGTGGCGTTCTTCCTGTCGACCCAGCCCGCCGGCGGCGACGACGAGAGGTCGACGATCCGCGAGGCCGTCCGCGTGGTGTACGGCAGCGAGCCGCCCGAGCACCTCCGCGCGTGGCTCGCGGATCAGCGGATCGACTGAGCCGCCGTATCCGGCGCGTCGCGGCGCTCGGCGGGCGCCTCGTATCCCGACGCGCACGCCGCGAACACGGCGATGCCCGCCACGATGCCGATCTCGTGCCCGGCGACCAGCAGCACGAGCGTCGCCGCCACGCCGCCCGCGGCGGCGCAGAACAGCGAGAAGAGGAGCGGCAACCGCAGCAGCCGGCCCGTGACCAGCGAGCAGACGAGCCAGAGCACCGGACCGACCACGAAGCCGTAGTCCTCGAAGAAGTCGTGCGACACCGTCACCGCCAGGATCGCGAACGGGATGGCGACCACTACGAGCTGCAGCGCGGCGGCGCGCCAGAAGCGACCGGAGTTCATGGGCGCTGATCCTAGAGCGCGGGCTATGCTCGGCCGCGCGGGCGGTTAGCTCAGCTGGCTAGAGCACTTGCCTTACAAGCAAGGGGTCGCAGGTTCGAGCCCTGCACCGCCCATCGTCCCCCACGGAACGCTTGCGGCCAACCCCGGCAGGTCCCGCGCGTTGTACCGAGTAGGAGGGCCCGTCATGGAACCCCTACTCGTACCCCTATGCGTTCTGCTTCTGATCGCAGCTTTGATAACGGTCGCCGCCGGGAAGGCGCGCGGCCTGTCCCGCGCCCGTGGCAGCGAAAGTTCACGCGCGCGCCGAAACTCACGCGATCCCCGCTGGCGGCCCCGGAAGCCGGTGCTGATGAAGGTCCGGCGCGTGCGGAGGACGAGCCGCCGCCCGAAGATCGTGATCCCGCCGGGCAGTCGCCGGCTCTAGGTCACCGGCTCCGCTAGACGCGCACGCCCGGCGTCGCCATCAGAGCAGGCCGACCTGCCTCATGATCGAGACCGAGTCCGAGTAGACGTCCTTGCGCTTCACGAGCCCGTTCTCGAACGGGATCACGTCCATCCCGTCCCACTCGACCGTGCGACCTGTCGGCTCGGCCACGATGTCGCCGCGGCGCATCGTGTTCTGGTGAGTCGCGCGCGCCGTCCACTCCTGCACGACGAGTCCCTCGCGCACGTACAGCCGCCGCGTGGAGAACTCGATGTCGGGCCACGTCTGGAAGATCGAGCCGATGTGCCGGCGCACCTCGTCGCCGTCCGCGGACTCGCCGGCGGTGTGGTTCGCGAAGACCATGTCGGGCGCGTGCATCGCCGCGATCGCGTCGAGGTCGTGGTCGTTCCAGGCCGCGTTGTAGCGCTCGATCGCCTGCTCGAGCGCGGCGGGGGTGTCCGCCTCGGTGACCGCCATGGGCAAAAGATAACCTGCTCGCCTTGGCCCTCCCGTCGCAGACCGACGACTTCCCCGCCTGGTACCAGGAGGTCGTACGCCAGAGCGAGCTCGCCGAGTCCGCGATCGGCCGCGGCTCGATGGTCATCAAGCCGTACGGGTTCGCTCTGTGGGAGGCGATCCAGCGGGCCATTGACGACCGGATCAAGGAGACGGGGCACAGCAACGTCTACTTCCCGCTGCTGATCCCCTACAGCCTGCTGGAACGCGAGGCCGACCACGTGGAGGGCTTCGCTCCCGAGGTCGCGATGGTCACCCACGCCGGCGGCAAGGAGCTGGAGGAGCCGTACTTCGTCCGGCCCACCTCGGAGACGATCATCTGGGCCACGGTCGGCAACTGGATCCAGTCCTGGCGCGACCTTCCGCTGCTGCTCAACCAGTGGTGCAACGTGGTGCGCTGGGAGCTGCGTCCGCGCCTGTTCCTGCGCACCACCGAGTTCCTCTGGCAGGAGGGTCACACGGCTCACGAGACCGAGGACGAGGCGTGGGAGGAGACGCTCATGATCCTCAAGTCGGTCTACGCGCGCGTGGCCGAGGAGGTGCTGGGGATCCCGATGGTCCAGGGTCGCAAGTCGCCGTCCGAGCGGTTCGCCGGCGCCGTCGAGACGCTCTCGATCGAGGCGCTCATGCGCGACGGCCGCGCCCTCCAGTCCGCCACCTCGCACTTCTTCGGCCAGAACTTCTCGCGCGCGTTCGACGTGCGCTACACCGGTCGCGACGGCGCCGAGGAGTTCCCGTACACGACGTCCTGGGGCGCCAGCAGCCGCCTGGTGGGCGCGATGATCATGGCCCACGGCGACGACCAGGGCCTGCGCCTGCCGCCGAGCGTCGCCCCGCACCAGGTGGTGATCGTCCCGATCTACAAGACCGACGACGAGCGGGAGCAGGTGATCGGCGCGGCCAACCGCATCGCCGCTGAGTTGAAGCCGAACCACCGGGTGCACATCGACGACCGCGATCAGCACAGGCCTGGCTACAAGTTCAACGAGTGGGAGCTGAAGGGCGTTCCCGTGCGGATCGAGCTGGGCCCGCGCGACCTCTCCTCCCAGCAGGCCACCGTGTTCCGCCGCGACACCGGCACGAAGACGCAGATCCCGCTGGACGGGCTCGGGGCGGACGTGCCGGAGCTGCTGGCGGACGTCGGCCGCGGGCTCTTCGAGGACGCCCGTCGCTTCCGCGACGAGCACACCTTTACCCCCGACGGGTGGGACGAGATGCGCGAGCTCCTGAGCGCCGCGAGCGGCTTCGTGGTGACCGGCTGGTGCGAGGACGAGGCGTGCGAGGCGCGCGTCAAGGAGCAGACGAAGGCCACCATCCGCTGCCTGCCGCTCGAGCGCGAGCGGGTGGACGGGGACTGCCCGGTGTGCGGCCGGCCGGCCACCGAGCGCGCGTACTGGGCCCAGGCGTACTAGGTCTTTTGTAGGACCGTCCGCCGCCGCGGCGAAGGTAATCCCGCCTTAACGCAACCTCTGGTGTGCCGATGCGTTATCGGTGGTAGACGACGGAGTGACGATGAGTGGAAACCCGGAGACAACCGACGGCGACTGGTAGCGCCCCGCGCTACTGAGAAGGCATCCCCGGCCCGAAGCGGCTGGTCTCGCCCTCGGGCAAGCGCCCATCTCTCCCCACGTAGCCGTCCTTGCCGCCCACGATCACGTAGATCGCGTCCTCGTCGCCGGAGAGGTTCCGGATCTTGCGTACCGTGGCCGCGTCCACCCGCGCCACGCCGCCCGGACCGAGCACATGCGTCGAGCCGTCGCCGAACTCGAACTCCACGGTCCCGCGGTGCACGAAGTACGTCTCCTCCTGCTCGTCGTGGAAGTGGCGGCCGCTCTCGTAACCCGGCGGGACGCAGATCGCGTTCATCCCGAACGCCGTCACGTCCAGGCCGCGCCGGATCTTCCTGAAGCCGTAGCGGTCGCCGAGGGAGTCGATGTTCGCGACCGCGTAGCCCTCGCCCTTGACCGGCTCGCTCACCTCGTCCGCCATGGCCACAACCTAACCGAAAGTAAACGCATACCCCTCGACGCCGGGCGCGAAGGCGAGCTCGAGCAGGTGCCGGCCGGTGCGCGGGAGGTCGACCAGCCGGTACAGCCGCTGCGGTCCGATCTGGGCTCGTGCGCCGTGCACGTCGGCGCCCGCGAGCCGTGCCGGGATCGGGTGGCCGTCGAGCCGGACGCCCAGCGCGCGCGTCCGCCCCGGTGAGCCGAGCACGAGGAACACGCGGCGCGCGTTGAAGCGGACGGCCACCCGCGCCCCTCGCCCGGCGCGGGCGCTCTCCGGGTCGACGGTCCAGCGGCCGCGGTAGGCGAACTGGTCCTGACTGGGGCGCGGCTGCCCGCTCCCGTAGTCGTGCTCGCCCGGTGAGATCGTCCCGTTCTCCCAGCCCTGCGCGCGGGCGGCGCCGAGGTATGTCTCGGGCGTGGTCAGGCCCTCCGCCGGCACCTGTGCCCGGGCGTGGGTCAGGCCGCCCAGGCGGCTCGCCCCGGCCTCGGCGAGCAGCGAGCGGATCGCCCTCTCGGTCACGTCGTAGTCGCCTTCGCCGAAGTGCGCGTAGCGCACCCTCCCGCGCGCGTCGATCAGGTACTTCGCCGGCCAGTACTGGTTGCCGAACGCGTCCCAGGTTCCGTAGTCGTTGTCCTGGGCCACCGGGTAGCGGATGCCGTTCTGCTTGATCGCGGCCGCGACGTTGCCGGGGTCCTTCTCGAACGGGAACTCGGGCGTGTGCACGCCGAGGATCGTCAGGCCTTCGCGCCGGTAGCGGCGGTCCCAGGCGGTCACGTGCGGGAGCGTCCGGATGCAGTTGATGCACGTGTAGGTCCAGAAGTCGACCAGCACCACACGGTGCCGCGCGCGCAGCCCGGCGAGCGTGAGCGGCGGGGAGTTGAACCAGCGGCCGAGCCCGGCCAGCTCGGGCTCGGTGCCCAGCACCGGGAGCGTCGAGTGCGCGGCCGCCTGGCGCGCGCCGCCCTCGCGCGCGCCGCCGCCGTGGGCCCGGAACCCGGCGAGCTCGCTGCTCACCTTGTGCGTCTCCTCCAGCTTCTTCGTCGGGTTCACGAGGAAGTCCGGCAGGTCGTTGGCGATCGCGGTCTGGAAGCGCGTGTCGAGGTTGAGCAGCATCAGCAGCGCGACCGCGACCATCACCGCGCCGAGCGCCTGCTGGAACCTGCCGCTCGAGCTGGACAGCCGGCGCGTGAGGCGCCGGCCCAGGAGCATCAGTGCGTAGAGCGCGACCGCGGAGCCC
>JBJMLK010000030.1:0-18593 GCA_045805345.1 Thermoleophilaceae bacterium
GACGCGGCAGATCGGCGTCCCGCCCCCGGAGGGTGCGCCACCGGTCGAGGACTTCCCGCTGCACCGCAGCCCCCTCTCGTACCCCGAGCACCTGGCGGTCTCGGGCGACGGCAAGACGCTGCTCGTGCCGCTCGGGCTGTCCGACGCCGCGGCTGTGGTCGGAACCGCGCCGGGCGCCAAGCCGCGCTACGTGAAGACCGGCCACTACCCGTACGGCGCCGCAGTGCTGCCCGGCAACCAGCTCGGCCTCGTCTCCAACGAGGCCCCGGGCACGGTCTCGGTGATCAACCTGAAGACCGCGGCGAAGGTCAGGGACATCCACGTGGGCAACTTCCTCTCCCACCCCGAGGCGATCCTCGTGCGCGGGAAGTGGGTGTTCGTGACCGTGACCAACCGCGACCAGGTGGCCGCGCTCGACGCGAAGACGCTCAAGGTCAAGGCCAAGCTCTCGACCAAGGTGCGGGCGGGCGTGGGCTCGTCGCCCGACGCGGTGGCGCTGAACGCCGGCAAGCACAGGCTGCTCGTGGCCGACTCGGGCGCCGACCGGTTGTCGGTGTTCGAGACCCCGCACGGCACGCAGAAGGGCTTCAGGCTCCGCGGCCGGATCCCCACCGCGCGCTACCCCACCGACGTCCAGACCACGGCCGGCAAGCACCCCAAGGTCATCTGGCTCTCCGCGAAGGGACTCGGCATCGGCCCGAACCCGCGCGGCCCCAACCCGTTCAACTCCTCGACGCTCGACCAGAGCGGCAAGCCGACGCAGTTCATGCCGCGGATCACCGATGGCAGCGTGGGCGCGGGCGGGCTGCCGGGCAACAAGGGCCTGAAGAAGCAGACGAAGCGCGCGGACGCGCAGCTGCCGCCGGCCAACCAGGTCCACAACCCGCCCGCGGGCACGCCCGTCCGCTCGAACGGCCCGATCAAGCACGTCTTCTACATCGTCCGCGAGAACCGCACCTACGACCAGGTGCTGGGCGACGACTCGCGCGGCGACAGCGCGGCCAACCTCACGCTCTTCGGGCAGAAGACCACGCCCAACATGCACGCGCTGGTCAAGCGCTTCCCGCTCGTGGACCACGTGTACGCGAACTCCGAGGCCTCGCAGCAGGGCCACCAGTGGACGAGCGCCGGGAACATCACCGACTACGAGGAGAAGAACTGGAACCAGATCTCGAACCCGTTCGGTGACTACGGGGCCCGCGGCCGGCCGCTGCAGAGCGGGCTCTACGCGATCGCCTACCCGCCCAAGGGCTACATCTTCGACCAGGCCCTACGCCAGAAGATCTCGTTCTACAACTACGGCGAGGTCTACGCGGGGAACATCCCGATGCCGTTCGCGGACGTCTCGCTCCTCGCCGGCACGACCGACAAGGACACCACGCCCGCGATCGCCGCCGAGCGTAACCGCAAGTACCAGCGCTCAGACCTCCAGCCGGGCGTCAACGGCGGCTGCTACCCGAACGCGTTCTACACGGGCCCCGACGTGATCAGCGGGAAGTGGGCCTTCGACTCGACCCCGCCGCCGGGTGCGCCGCCGGGCTCCGAGTCGCGCGTGAAGTGCTTCCGCTCGCACTTCTCCCAGCAGCTCGCCGCCGGCAAGGTGCCGACGTTCAACTACATCACGCTGATGAACGACCACACGCGCGGGCTCGAGGCAGGCGCGTACACGCCGCGGGCGATGGTCGCCGACAACGACCTGGCGCTGGGCCAGCTCGTGGACACGATCTCGCACTCGAGCATCTGGAAGTCGAGCGCGATCTTCGTGGTCGAGGACGACTCGCAGGACGGCGCCGACCACGTGGACGCCCACCGCATCCCCGCGGCGGTGATCAGCCCGTACGCGAAGGGCGGCGCGGTGGTGCACACCCGCTACGACCAGCTCTCGGTCCTGCGCACCATGGAGCTGATGATGGGCCTGCGACCGCTGTCGCTGAACGACGCGCTGGCCACGCCGATGTACGACGCGTTCCAGGCGGCGGCCACCAACATCGCTCCGTTCGGCACGAAGCCGGCGCAGCAGAACCTGCTCGCCAAGAACCCGAAGGGCACGAAGGGCGCGAGCCAGGCCGCGAAGCTCAACTGGATGCAGATCGACGCGGTGCCGCAGCACACGCTCGACAACCAGCTCTGGAAGTCAGTCCACGGCGAGCGCTCGAAGCCGCCGGCGCCCGGCCCGAACGCGTCAGGCGAGGACGAGGCCGACGCGCTCGACGGCGGCGGCTAGCCGGCTTTCCGGCTACTCGACCGTCACGGGATCGCCCACGGCCACGCGGCCGGGCTCGACCGGCGTGCCATAGACGCCCAGGCAGGAGTCGCGCTCCTGCGCAACGGCACGGAGGACCGCCGGATCGCGCTCGCTCGTGGCCGGGTCGACGGTGATGACGGCGCAGCGCGGATCGAGCAGGTCCACGCGCATCCGCATCGCGCCGACGCGCAGCACGCGGCCGACGCAGGCGTCCTCGGCGAACGCCTCGGCCTCCACGAGCAGGTTGGGCCGGAAGCGGCGCGGGTCGAGCGGCCTTCCCACCAGCTCACCCACCGCGGCCACGCTCCCCGTCGCGATCAGCGAGAGCGGCAGCGCGTCGAACACGCCGCGGCCCTGCTTGATCACTCGCGCGCCGTGCCCCAGGTCGGCGGCCAGCGCCGGGTCGACCACGTCGAGCTCCTCGCCCGCCGGCGTCCGGACGAGCGTCGGCGAGTCGTCGGGCCGGCTCGGGTCGGCGAAGCGCGGCTGGTAGCTGCCCATGTCGGAGCGCTCGCGGATCGTGAGCCACGGGAAGCCGCTGCGCTCCACGCCCTCGCGCACGAACGCCCAGCGCCTGTCCCCCGCCACCCCGAACCACGACACCTCGGCCTCCTCGAGGCGCTCGCCGGCCATCGACTTCACCGGGTAGCGCCACAGCTCCGCGACGCGCCCCAGGATCGGCATCGCGACGACTCTAACGACCGCCGCTAGCGTGTGAGGATGCGAAGGAGGATCGCCGGACTCGCCCTCCTCGCGTCGGCTACGGCGCTCGCGGCAGGGGCCGCGGCACCGGCTGCCGGCGCCGAGGCGACGCCGAAGTTGGTGGTGGCCAAGGCCATCCCGTTCCCGGTGGCGGCCGCGGGCGGGAATGCGTACCTGAGGGTGGTCGTGACCAACTTCGGCGATGCGCCATCCCCGGCGGGGCGGGTGAGGGTCGCCGTCCTGAGGCCCGGCAGCAAGCCACTGCCACTGAAGGTGACCGGGGCCGACTTTCCCGCGCGCGACCCGGGCAAGTCGAGGACGGTGCTGGCTACGGCGCGGCTGCCGGCCGCCGCGGCCGCCGGCACGAGGGTCCGGCTGAGGGTCTGCGCGCGGACGCGCTGCGCGGGCGCCGGCGAGGTGATCTTGGCCGGGCCGAGCAGCCTGCAGCTGATCGACACGGCGGAGTCGACCGGCGCCCTGTTCGCCGGACCTGCAGCGCTGGCACGGATGCGGGACGCGTGGAGCGACCCGAACCTGCGCCGCGAGCTCCGCGCCGGGGGCCGCAGCCCGGACGACCACGCCGCCGTGGTGGAGGCGGCCGCGGCGTTCCCGCTCCTGTCGCAGGCCGACCAGGCGCAGCTCCTGCCGTACTTCCTCCCGAAGGTCGTGCGCGACTCGCTTCCGGTCCCCGCGCGCGCGGCGGTCGCGGCCGACCCGTGCGTGGCGATCGCCCAGGTGTGGAAGCAGAAGCTGGCCGGGCTGCACGCGCTCGCCGCCGCCGGCGGCAAGGTGAGGGTCTGGTACCCCGTGGGGCACGCGGCCGGCGCGCGGCGGTACGCGAACGCGTTCGACGACGCCTGGCCGAAGCTGACGCAGGTGCTCGGGGCGCCGCGCGTGGCGCGCGGCGGATGCCTCCCGGTCAACGGCCGCCTGAACGTGTTCCTGGAGCCGGCCACCGGCTACGCGAAGCCCGCGGCGGCCGTGACCGTCCCCGTGCCGGTGCGCGAGCGCGGCGCGTGGAAGGTGCGCTGCACGCGCACACCGACCTTCATCGCGATCGAGGACGGCGCGCCGCGGTCGGTCGTGCCGCACGAGCTGATGCACGCGATCCAGTTCTCGTACAAGTACGTCTCCTGCCGCGACCTGATCCCGCTGCAGAACCGCTGGTGGGACGAGGGGAGCGCGACCTGGGCGAGCGACTTCGTCTATCCCCACGACAACTGGGAGCACCGCTACGACCGCGCGTTCACGGCCACCACGCCGGTCTGGGCCGAGAGCTATGCCGCGTGGCCGTTCTGGTGGTTCCTGACGAAGGCGAACGGCCCGGCCGTGATGAGGGACGTGCTCGAGCGGCTCGACACCGCGCCCGTGCGGGCGGCCGTGGACGCCGAGATCCCGGGCGGCTACGCCGAGCAGTTCCCGGCGTACCTGCGCTGGCTGCGCAACGCGTCGCCGGTCGGCGAGCCGGGCTTCCCCGTGCAGCGATCGTTCGCCGGGCTCGCCGCGCTATCGCTCAAGCCGCGCGTCGACGTCGACCGCACGCTGTCGCTCGCGGGCGCCCCCGAGCGGACCTTCGTCGCGCGCGTGATCGACCCGGCGGACGCGCACTACTGCTCGCCGAGTGACGTGATCGGCGCGTTCACGGCCACCTGCGAGGCGGTCGACGGCCACCTCGCGCCGCAGATGCGCGTGTACCAGCACTTCACGATCGCCGATCCGAGCCTGCGCGAGCTGAGGTTCGAGAACGGGATCGCGGGCAAGCCCGGCGAGCACGTGGAGGCGTGGTTGAAGCTGGCCGACGGAACGTGGCGCACCGCCGACTGGAGCGCCGACTCCACGGCCCTCTGCCGCGACCTGCCGGCACAGGACGTGAGCGAGCTCTGGGTGGTGGAGACGAACGTCGGCACGGGCGGCGACGGCTTCCCCGCGCTCGCGCTCCGCAACCGCCTGCGCGGAAGCGACCACTGCTCGCTCACGAGCTTCGCGGGAGAGTTCGCGGGCACCACTCAGGTGGTGGCGGACGCCCAGGACACGACCACCGGCTTCCACGGGACGCTGCGGCTCGACCCGGCTGACTCCGAGACGGACTGGCGCATCGGGCCGAGCTCGCTGTCGGTCGACTCGATGAGCGGAACGCTGGACGGGTGCGCGGCGTCGGTCGACCCGACGAGCTTCACGATGCCGACCCTGGCGCAGACCGGTTCGGTCATGCAGCTCTCCGACGGTGCGTACTCGCTGCTCGCCGGCGCTCCGCCGGACTCGGAGCTGTCCGTTCACCTGACCGGGGCCGACCCCGGATGCTCCGACGGCACGTTCGCGCTCACGCGGTTCATCCAGGACATCGCGCGATCGGAGGCGCCGGTGGCCCCCGGACCCGACGGCACGATCACGGGCAGCGCGACGCTGTCGCCCGCCGACGGCGTGACCGAGCAGCTCACCTGGAGCCTCGCGCCCGTGCCGTGAGCCGGCTCAGGCGTCTGGCACGCGCGGCGCGTAGCGGTGGTGCAGCATGAGCGCGTTGCCGTCCGGGTCCTCGAAGAAGGCCATGTGGCAGACACCGGTGTCGAACACGTCCGGCCGGGCGAACGTCACGCCCCGCGACTCGAGCTCGGCCATGCTTGCCGCGACGTCGTCCACGTGCAGCGCCACGTGGTTGGCGTTGGGGCGGAACTCCCCGATCCCCATCTTCTCGGGGTTTACCACGCTCAGCGTGACCGTGCCGGTCTCGAACTCCGCGAAGTTGCGCTCCGGCTTGTACACCGAGCGCCGCAGACCGAGCGTGGTTCCGTAGAACTCGACCGCGCGCTCCAGGTCGCGCGTCGGCACCGACAGGAAGTCCACGCCGGTGACGATCGTGGGTGAGGCGGTGGCGCTCATGGCCGCCGGACTCTACGGCACGTTCTTGCCGGGCTCGTTCTTCCCGGCCGTGGCGAGCCAGCTCACGCAGTCGCCCTGGTTGAGGAAGCCGAGCGCGGGATAGCTCAGGTAGCCGCCGCCCATGCACTCGACCTTGCCGTCGGGCGCCGTCGGGCAGCCGACCAGCGCGAAGTCGAGCGAGCTTGTGGCGCCGGCGAAGTTGGCCGTCTCGTGGACCGTGGTGCCGACGAGCGGGGCGTAGGCCGGGTTGCGGAGGTCGAGCGTGAACGTGGCCGTGTGGTAGATGCCCTCGTCGTTGGTGGTCGCCTGGAGGGAGACGACGTCGCCGTTCGCGAAGGTGAACGTCGTGGTGCCGGGCGTGTTCTGCGGGAAGCTCGTGCCGAAGCCGTTGATCTGGAGCAGGAACCCGCCCGCCGAGGCCACGCACACCTGCGAGCTGCCGACCGAGGGCGGGCTCTCGACGGCCGAAGCGGTGGGCGCGGCTGCGGCAGCCACGGCGGCGATCGTCAGGGCGGCGAGGACGACGAGAGTGGGAAGGCGGTCACGGCAGCGAGTCGCACGCATGCGGGTTCTCCAGTGGGAGGGAACGTATGGGGAGGGTGAGCCAGACCCCCTGCACGACCAACGTACGCCCGCACTGGAATTACCGCCAGCGCTTGGGCGCATAAACCCCTGAACCGGGGGGCGCACCCTCATTTCGGGGAGTCGGTGGCACCGGCGTGATAACTTCACATAGATGAACGTCGATACGTTGAAGAGCGCCTGCTGCACGCCGCGGATCGCCGGACACGTGGACGCGGAGCGGGCGGAGTCGGTGGCCGGCGTGGCCCGGCTGCTGGCCGATCCCATCCGCGTCCAGGTGCTCGACGTGCTGCGCGGCCACCACGAGGCCGTCTGCCAGTGCGAGCTGCAACCGCTGTTCGACGTGTCGCAGCCCACGCTCAGCCACCACCTGCGGAAGCTGGAGGAGGCGGGCGCCGTGTCGGTCGAGCGGCGCGGGCGCTGGGCGTACTACTCGCTGGAGTCCGACCCCCTGGAGGTACTGAACGCATGGCTGTCCTGAGACCGCACCTGGCGCTGACCGTCACCGACGTGGAGCGCGCGATCCCGTTCTACGAGGCCCTGTTCGGGGTCACGCCCGAGAAGGTGCGGCCCGGCTACGCCAAGTTCACGGTCACCGAGCCGGCGATCAACTTCACGCTCACCCAGGGCGAGCGCGCGGGGCTCGGCGCCTTCAACCACGCCGGCATCCAGGTCGCGACCACGCGGGACGTGCTCGCGGCGAAGGAGCGCTTGGTGGAGGCGGGGCTCGCCGCGTTCGACGAGATGGACACGACCTGCTGCTACGCGCGCCAGGACAAGGTCTGGGTGCGCGACCCGGACGGCACGCCGTGGGAGGTCTTCGTCACGCACGCCGATACGGCGGAGGCCGGGGCGGGCGGCCTGGCAGCCGCCGAGGACGAGTCCTGCGGCTGCGGCTCGGGCGAGGGGGCGAGCGCCTGCTGCTCCGAGGTCGCCGCCTGCTGCGCGTGATGGCGGACCTGCAGCTCAACGACCCGCAGACGCTGTACCGGCGCTGGGAGGACGAGCAGTGGAGCCCGTTCGCGATCGACCTGGCCGCCGACCGCGACCAGTGGACCGGCCTCGACGACACGCAGCGCGGCCTGCTCCACTTCGCGCTCTCGTCGCTGATGGTCGCCGAGGAGCGCATTACCACGAAGTTCGCCGGGCTGGTCGCCGCCGACGCGCCCGAGGAGGAGACCACGTTCCTCTCCACGCAGCAGGTGGACGAGGCGCGGCACATGCAGTTCTACGCGCGCTTCCAGGACGAGGTCGTCGGCGACCCGGCCGCGATCGCCGCGCACGTGGAGCGAGCGCGCGCCGACGTCTCGGACAGCTTCCGCCACATCTTCGACGACGTGCTGGTCGACGCTCACCGCACGCTGCTGGCGGCGCCGAGCGACCTCGCCGCCAAGGTCCGCTTCGTCACCCTGTACCACCTGATCCTGGAGAGCACGCTGGGGCTCACCACGTTCCACTTCGTGACCGCCTACCTCACGCGCGAGGGGCTGCTGCCCGGATTCGTGGACGGCTACTCGCACATCCACCACGACGAGACGCGCCACATCGGCTACGGGGTGTGGTTCCTGCGCGAGACGGTGCGCGAGCGGCCCGAGATGGCGGACGTGGTTCGTGAGACGCTGCGCGAGCTGCTGCCGTCGGTGGCGGAGTCGCTCAAGCCGCCGGGCAACGGGGCGAGCTCCGACGTACTCGGCGTCTCCGAGGAGGACATCCGCGGGTTCGCGCTCGCCGGGCTCACGCGGCGGCTGAAGATCGTCGGCGTGCCGCTCGAGACCGTGTATGCCTGAGCGGCCGGACCTCGCGCGCCGGGCTCGGGGCCGTCGGCATCTCGCTCACCTTCCCCCGTGAGCCTCCGTCCAGCGACCGCAACCGACGCCGATGCGATCGCCGAGGTCATCGCCGAGGCGGGAGTGGCGGCCTGGGAACCGCCGCGGAGGACGCCCTGCGGGCCGCGGGCGTACGGCAGGCGTGGCTGAACACCGAAGGGCGCGGGGCGGCGGGGGCGTTCTACGAGCACTGCGGGTGGCGGCGAGAGGGTCCGCCGCGTGTGCGCGAGTGGTACGGCGTGCGCCTCGTCGAGCCGCGCTACGTCACGGACCTGTAGCCAGCCGCTGCCGCGCGCTCGGCGCCGCGGTTTCGGACTCTCGCCTCGGATCGGGATCCAGCCGTCTCGGCTACCGCAGGGACGTTGCGCGCATCAAATCCACGCTCTTAGCGGCTAAACGCTCTCCATCTGTACAGGGCGAGCCGGGCGAATCCTGTCCCTGTGGACAATGACGCTTCGCGCGCGTGACCCGAGACTGCCCCGGTTCTCTCGAAAAGGAGCGCAGACCTTGAAGCTCGTGATCGGCATCGTCCGTCCCGAAGTGGCGAACGACGTGCTGGAGTCGCTCTACCGCGCGGAGGTGCGAGGCGTCTCGATCAGCCGGATCCAGGGGCACGGCGGGGAACTCGACCGCGTCGAGACCTATCGCGGCACGACGGTTCAAATGAGGCTCGCCGACAAGGTGCGCTTCGAAATCGCCGTCTCGGACGAGTTCGTCGATCCCACGGTTGCCGCGCTGTGCGAGGGCGGTCGTACGGGCGAGGTCGGTGACGGCAAGATCTTCGTACTGCCGCTCGAGCGCGCAATTCGCATTCGCACGGGCGAGCAGGATCACGGCGCAGTGACGCCGCTGGGCGCATGATCGACATCACGACGGTCCTCGCCCAGGCCGGCAAGGTGGACACCGGCGACACAGCCTGGATGCTCGTCGCCACTGCGCTCGTCCTCTTGATGACCCCGGCACTCGGCCTGTTCTACGCCGGCCTCGTGCGCGGCAAGAACACGCTCAACACATTCATGATGTGCATCGGTGCGATCGCGGTTGCGGCGATCACATGGGCGGCCGTGGGCTACTCGCTGGCCTTCGACGGCACGGGCGACCTGATCGGCGGTCTGCACAACGCTTTCCTCAACGGCGTGACGTTCGCGCCACGCCCGGGCAGCACGATCCCGCACCTCGTCTTCTTCGCCTTCCAGGCGACCTTCTGCATCATCACCGTCGCGCTCATCTCGGGGGCTGTGGTCGAGCGGATGCGCTTCGGCCCGTTCCTCGTGTTCGCCGCCCTGTGGTCCGTGCTCGTGTACTCAGTGCTCGCGCACTGGGGGTTCGGCGGCGGCTGGCTCGTTGGGGGCGGAACGCTCGACTTCGC
Source organism: Thermoleophilaceae bacterium (assembly GCA_045805345.1). Lineage (GTDB taxonomy): Bacteria > Actinomycetota > Thermoleophilia > Solirubrobacterales > Thermoleophilaceae > AC-37. The sequence continues at coordinate 9,602 of JBJMLK010000030.1, forward strand.
CGGCGGCGTGGCGGTCGAGATGGCGTCTGGCTTCTCAGCGCTGGCTGCGGCGCTCGTCGTGGGCGCGCGGAAGGACTACGCGCGCCAGGCGCTCCTACCGCACAACTCCGTGTACGTGCTGCTCGGCGCCGGTCTGCTCTGGTTCGGCTGGTTCGGCTTCAACGGCGGCAGCGGCTTCAACACCGGACAGAACAGCGTGCTCGCGTTCACGAATACGATGCTCACGCCGGCGGCGACGCTCGTCGTCTGGTTCATCATCGACCTCGTTCGTGGCCGAAAGGCCACCGCCATCGGCGCCGCAACCGCGATCGTCGTGGGCTGCGTGCTGATCACTCCGGCGGGCGGATTCATCGCTCCCGGTTGGGCCATTCTCCTCGGCGCGCTGGGCGCGCTTCCGAGCTACGCGATCATCGTCTGGCGGCCGCGCACGAAGGTCGACGAGACGCTCGACGTGCTCGCCGCGCACGGCATCGCCGGCTTCACCGGGATCCTGTTCATCGGCTTCTTCGCCCAGAAGGCCTGGAACGGACTGTCCGACGGCCTGCTCTACGGCAATGCCACGCAGCTGAAGTGGCAGGTGTTCGCGGCGCTGGCGGCGCCGGCCTACGCGTTCGTCGCGACCTTCGTGTTGCTGAAGGTCCTGGGCGCCCTGATGCCGCTCAGGGCAACCGAGCGCCAGGAGTCCTCGGGCATGGACACGACGCAGCATGGCGAGGAGGCCTACGCCTCCGGCGAAGGGGCGATCCTCGTACTACCCGACGATGATGGGGACGACCGGCGCCGCGGGCGAGCGGTGCCGGTGGGCGATCCGGGGGTCGCGTAGACGGGGCCCCGCACTAGTCAGTTCGGATCGCCAAGAGCAGGCGCCCGCGCGTCCGGCGCCGATTCGGTCGTAGCTTCGGGGACCTGATCCGAGGTGGGGTCGGCGATTCTCGCAGTGAAAGCGGAGGGGGTGGGATTTGAACCCACGAGGGACCAAACGGCCCCCAACGGTTTTCGAGGCGAGGGCCGGCTGCCCAGGATTCGCGGGTGTCAGTGGGGTTAGGCGCCGCCGCGTCCGGGCGCGCGATAGTCGCGGCACTGGATTGACCACCGCGCCGGGCGAGAAGGGGGAAATCGCCCGATCGGTTGGCGCAGCTCGGAGCCGGGCGTATCTACGGAGACCCGGACCGCTCCGATGGTCGTCATCCGCCCTCCGGTTTCCGTCGTGCGCCGAGTGTGTGCACGGCGGGCTTGCCCGTAACTGTTAAGCAAGCTTGACCCGCGGTAGCCGCTGGGCGTAAACTGAGTAAACCTGGTCCGGTCCTCAGTCGTTCGAAAGAACGAACAGATCGGAGGAGATCTGAGTGGACGTCGACACGCTCATGCGTGGCGTCACTATCTGCTTCGCGTTACTACTTGTAGTCGCGATCGTGCACAAGCTGCGTGTGCTGGCTTCGAAGGGCGCCCGAACCGAGCCGGTGATCGCGACACACGGCTGGTCCGAGCGCGCCGCCGAATCGGTGCTCGCTGCCGTCATGATCATCGAGGTCGCGACCGTGATTGCCCTCCTTGCGGTTCCAGTCCTCGGGCTCTCCGTCGTCTCCCTACTCCTGGTCGTCTATGCCGTTGAGCTGCGGCGGCTGCGACCGGGCGAAAGCTGCGCATGCTTCGGCGACCTTTTCACCGCGTCTGATCGCGCGGCCGCGATCAGACGCAACCTCATCCTCCTGGCAGCCAGCGTCGCCCTTGGCGCGAGCTACGGCGCTGGACTGCTGGAGATCGCCCCTCTGTCGCAGCCGACGATCGGAGTCGCCGCGCTGGCTGCCGCCGCCATGGCCGCCGGCCAGGCGCGCGGCGCCTTACTCCGGAGCGTTTCGACCACCCAGTCGATGCCTAGGGGGAGAGGGCTCTGAACCCAGCGGCATCGCTCTTCAAGGGAGAACCGGATGTTCAATGAACTGTTGCAATGGGCCGCGCTGGTCTTCATTGGAGTGTTCCTGATCGGCCTCACCCGCCAACTCGGGCACTTCCTGGTCGACCCGAAGGAGCAGTACGCGAACGACACGGGTCCTCCACTGGGCAAGCCCCTTCCGGACGATCTCCTCACCCGAAGTGAACGCGATCGGGTGAGCGAGCTGTTCGCGGCTCGCAGCACCGCTTGGGGCGCGCTGGTGGTCGTCGCGGAGAACTGCATCGGGTGCAAGGCGATGCTCGAGCGAGTCTCGAGGTCCGGGGTCCCCGATGGAGCCCCGCTCGTAGTCATCTCGCGAGAGTCGGGTGCGGATCATCGCCGCTATCTCGAGGGGATCGCCGACGTCGTGATCGTCGATCACAAGCGCCTGAGCCGCGCCGATCTGCTGGTCAGTCCCTTCGTGATCATGTTCGACCCGAATTTCCACGTCGTGCACAAGGCCATCGCGCCGGATCTTGAATTCACGGTCGCTGAGTGGAAGGGACTGGACTCCGTTGCCCCAGCCACAAACGGGCATTCCTCGGATGCTCGTCTTGCGCTTACACACGTCGGCTCAGAGGAAGGGTGAGCTCGTATGGCCCGTGTCTACGAATCGGTCGACGGTTTCGTCGAGATGACAGCGCGCGCGATGACGCGGAGACGGTTCATCAGAAACACGTCTGGCCTCGCGCTGGGCGCTTCACTCATCTTCGCCGGTTGGCCGTCGACCGGGCGCGCCTATTGCCTCACCCAGCGCTTAGGGAACAACCACGTCTGTGGTACGAGCCCGTATTGCCCATCCACCCGTTGTCGCGACTTCCACTGCGATACGGCGGGCTCTACGACGACGAGGTGGCGACCCTACCAATTGGCGAGCTGCGGCTCCGAGAGTCAGACGAACTGCTGGTCGGTGTGTGACCGCCAGAGCGGGAGGCAGTTCTCGTGCTGCGACTGCTGTCAGCGCACCAGCGACCCCGGCTCGCAAACGACTGGCGACCCGGCGTTCGCGTGTTCCGGATGCGGCTCGTCCTCTTGGTACGCGTGCATCTGCCACGCCGACACCGGTGCCTGCAGCTGCTGAGGAGCCGGATGCACTGGATCTACCTGGCCGGCGTAGCGCCACTGGCGGCTGTTCTCGCGGTCGCCCAAGCGGGTACCGGGTGAGGGATCTCGATGCACCATGTGCTCACGTGGCCAGTTGGCCGCAACGAGATCTCTAAGCGCAGGGCGCCGCTCGCACCACTCGCTGCCTACGCGGCGGCCAGCAGCCTCACCGCGGCGGCCATTGGCCTCGCGGTCGGGCTTCTGGGAGCGCCGGCACGGGCGAACCCTGCTCTCGCCACGGCGCTTGTCGTGGCCGGCCTCCTCGTGATGGCGGTCGCCGCCGTCTCGGAGACGCGCGGGACGATGCACCCCTTCGCCCAGCCTCGACGCCAGGTTCCGCGACGCTGGCTGCTCTGGCGGCATCGCGCGCTTACGGGTGCCGCCTTCGGCGCGATGATCGGAAGTGGCGTTCTCACATACACCGAGCACGCCGTCGCGTATGCGCTTGGCGTGGCACTGCTCCTTTCCCCCTCGCTGGCCACGGCGGTCGTGCTCGGCGCGTTTTACGGGCTGGCGCGCAGCGCACCGGCCGTGATCACGTGGTCGTGCGATCGCTGGGGCTTGGCACGCCCGGGGTGGGAGAGGCTCGCGCAAGACCCGCGGGAGGTCCGGCTGGTGCTGACCGTAACCGTTGTCGGCGCGGGTCTCATGGTCGGAGTATCGATTTGAGAGGTGGTTAGTCATGGGAGTGAGCTTCGTAGAGGGAGAGGTGCCGTTCCTGACCGCTGATCGGCGTTACGTCTGCGACCTGCCTGAGGGTGTCAGGCGGGATGCGCCGGAGCTGTTCGGAGTGCTCATGTACCTCGGACGTCCACGGGGCGTCCTTTACCGCCGTGTGCCTGCGGGCTGGAGTTCCGCGCCGCCGGGCGCATCGCACCAGTTCGACGTCGCGGAGGATGGTCGAACCGTGGCGGTCTTTTACACGCACGAGAGCCCGCCGTACTACACGGCCGTATGGGGGCTGGGAGGCGGGCTGGTGGTGACGTACATGCAGGCGCCGGACCCGCAGAATCCCAACTCCGCCGAACGGCCCCCGGGATTGCCCGGGCTTCGCCGGGTCATCGCGGGTGTGCGGATCATCGAGCCGGACAGCTACCCGCTCGTGCACGCGGGCGGGGCCCTGAGTCGCGGAAATCTGACCGATCCGGAAGAACAGGGCATGACCACCTTCCTGCCGGACGATGATTTCCCGGCGCCGGGCAGCGGGGGCTGGCCGTGGGTGCGCTTCCGCACGGAGCGAGTGCCAGGCGTGAGGGCCATCGGCGGCGTGTCCGACGTGAGGATGGCACCGAACTACGGCACGGGGGATGACGATTTCGTCGGCGCGTACGCTTCGACGCCCTACGGGGTGGGTGTCTACACCGAGGGCCCGCGCCGCTCGGCCGATGAGCTGCAGGCCATCACCGCGCGTGTGGCCTCCACATTTCGCCCAGCGGGTTAGTCGTGTACCGGGTTGGCGCCCTCGTTGTGGCCGTCGCCGTCGGGGTGACCGTCCTGGTGCTCGTCCTGGGGGATAGCGACGAGTCGCGACCGGCGAATCACGAGGCTTCGTCCACGAACGGCCCCCCGAGCTCTCCGCTGCGGACCTGCCGGGAGCGCGGCGGGGCGGGGCGTATCACTCCGAATCCCAAGCGGGACAGGATCATCGGGCCCGTGGCGCTCTACGGGTTCTATGAGAACTACGACGCGGCGAGGAACACGCCTCCGGTCCGAGGACGTAACGCGAGCATCTCGTTCCTCGCGCTTGTCAAGGCCGGGGCGAAGGTGACGCTGGTCGTGCCCAAGAGCCAGCGGCGCTTCATGAAGCTGGTGGCCTGGCGGGCAGGAGAGAAGTATTCCATCGCGCTACACGCCTGCCGCCGTGTGCCCCGCGCCATGTGGGCGAGCGAGTGCGGCTCCGCGCCGTTCACGGCATGCGACTGGATAAACACCGCGTTCGACGGAGGATTCGAGATCCGGTTTCTCAGAGCCAGGGGAAGGGAGTGCTCCGCAAGGCTCGAGGTGTGGGTGGAAGGTCGCGAGAAGCCACTCCGAGAGCTGCTTCTGCCCGAGGGTGGCCACGGCTGCCCTGTTCGCAGCTGATATGGCCTGACATCCGTCAAGCCGCCAGCCCCAAACGCCCGCCGGTCGGTGGGCGCGTTTTTCACTGGGTGCCCCGACAACTTCGCCGAGCACGCGACCGCCAAGGAGTTCGAAGGGACGTGGCGAGCTAGTGTCGCCTGCTCATGGGGCCACACGAGGGACGGCACACGTTCGCGTCGCTGATGATCGCGGCAGGCGTGAACATGAAGGCGCTCAGCGCATACATGGGGCATGGGTCGATCGCGATCACGCTCGATCGCTACGGACACATGCTCCCGGGGAGCGACGCGGATGCCGCTGAGCGCCTGGATGCCTTCGTGGCGGGCTCTGCATGATCTGGACAGTCCCTCCGACCCAGGCTTCTGCTTCTCGCGCAGAGCGACACTCGCGCCGCGACCGTTCCTTTGCAAACAAGGCGACGCCAGAGGTCACGCCTCCCCTGGCAGGCGGCGCCGTAGCTCCTCGACCGGATCGTCGCTGCCCCGCACCCGCCGCCCTGCCTCGGTCAAACTGAACCAGCCGCCCGACCGCTGTGTGAGATCGGGACAGATCAGCCTGGCCGCCTCAAGCGCTTGCCATGCCTCGGAGACCGAGGCGAGCGCGCGCGGATCCGGCGCGGGGCGACCGACCACGAACGCGCCGCCCGGCACCGTCGTGCCCGCGCCGGTTGCGGTCGCGATCGCCTCGGCGACGCTCAGGCGGCTGACCGGCTCGGTGGGGTCGCGGAAGGCGCGCTGGAGCAGGAGACGTGCGCTCGAGCAGCGGCAGCGACACGAACGCTGCCGCATCGACATCGATCATGCTGCCTGCGCCGCCGCGTTCGCCCGCCAGCCTTCGATCTCGCGCCGGCCCGGAGTGACGTTGGTCGCCCAGACGGATTCCGTCCACACCACCCGCACGCGGCGTCGGTCACCGTGCGCGGGCTCGACCGTCGCGTCGTGAACTTGCGACGCACCGCCGCTACCTAGCAAGCGCTCGACTAGCAAGAGCCGCGCTACCGGCGCATAGACGGCGTGAGGCGGCACGAGTCCGTCAAGCGGCGCAAGCGGATCGCTGGAATCCACCATTGATCCCAGCGTGCCGAGTCGATCGGGCAGCGGCTCGCCGAACAGCCCCGCGCGCAACCCCAGCTCTATCTGCTCCTCGAACGAGACGCCGTTGATCCCCCGACCGCACCCTTTCGTCGCAGCATCGACCCCTGGCGCTGGCGTCATCGAGACGAAACGCCCACGAGGACGTGGGCGAGCCGGTGGTGAACCACTGCTCGACGACGCTCCGCGATAGCCCTGCGATAGTCCGCGCGTAACCGAGGCGGCCTCCGGCGGTCTTGACCGGCACGCTGGGCAGCAGCCGAACGCCACCCGCCGCAAGAAAGCGCCGCTCAGGCAACACTTCCCGGCCTACAAAGCGGAGGGGGTGGGATTCGAACCCACGAGGGACCAAACGGCCCCCAACGGTTTTCGAGACCGCCCCGTTCAACCACTCCGGCACCCCTCCAAGAGCGCGCACTAGCGTAGCCGCGGCCGAGGCGGCCGTCCGCCTCGCGCGGGAAACCCCCGCGGCTCAGTCGAGCATCCCAGCCGCCTGCGCGCGGCGTATCGCCTCCACGCGCGTGCGCGCGTTGAGCTTCCGGTACAGCGCTCGCACGTGCTGCTTGAGCGTGCTCTCGGCCAGCCGCAGCCGGCGCGCCGCCTCGGCGTTGGTGGCGCCGGTGGCGAGCAGCGTCAGCACGTCGCGCTCGCGCGGCGTGAGCAGGGTGGGTGTTCCGCCCGGCGCCCCCGAGAACAGCGTCATCCCCAGGCTCACGAGCCGCACCGCCCGCACGATGTCCTCCGCGCCCGCCCCCTTCCACACGATGCCCGACGCCCCCACCCCGCGCGCCGAGCGCGCGGACAGCCGGCGGTGCGGCGCCATCAGCAGCACGCGGGTGTCCTCGCAGGCGCCGCGGATCGCGGCGCACACGTCGAGCCCCGACTCGCTTCCGAGCGCCAGGTCGACCACCGCCACCTCGGGCCGGTAGCGCTCCGCCAGCTGCACCGCGCGCCCGCCGTCGTGCGCGCCCACGTAGGCGTCGACCCACGGCTCCGCGCCGAGCAGGACCCGCAGCCCCCAGTGCACGACCTCCGCCTGGTCCACCACCAGCACGCACAGCGTCTCCCCCGGGTCGTACACGCACCTCTCCGCCCTCGCACCGCACTTGCGCCAGACCCGGCGACGAGCGCCGACGCGCCAAGCATCCTACGTGAGCTACCTCTTGAGCGCGAAGAACTGCCGCAACATCGCCGCCGACTCGCCGGCAAGCAGGCCGCCCGCCACCTCGGGACGATGGTTGAGCTGCGGCTCGCCGAGCACGTCGAGCACCCCGCCGGCTGCCCCCGCCTTCGGGTCCGGCGCGCCGTACACCACACGCGGGACGCGCGCGAGCACTATCGCGCCGGCGCACATCGCGCACGGCTCGAGCGTCACGTAGAGGGCCGTGGAGTTCAGCCGCCAGCTGTCGAGCACCCGCCCGGCCTCACGCAGCGCGAGCACCTCGGCGTGCGCCGTCGGGTCCGACCGAAGCTCGCGCTCGTTGCCGGCCGCCGCGATCACCTCGCCCTCGTGGGCGATCACACAGCCGATCGGCACGTCGTCGTGCTCGGCCGCGCGCTCGGCCTCGCGCAGCGCGAGCCGCATGAGGTACTCGTCGCGCGGGAAGAAGACGCGGGTCACGACCCGGCGACCAGGCGGCGCCCCAGGTAGCCCTCCGCCGCGCGCAGCGCGCCGAACAGCCCGACCCGGTCGCCCACGCGCATGCCGGCCGCCGCGACAGTCATCGGCGTCCGCCCGGAGCGCGTCAGCGTGCCGCTCTCGATCAGCTCGCGATACCAGTCGACGGTCGCCTGCACCGTGCGCTCGAGCGGACGGGTGCGGTAGCCCAGCTCGCGCTTGGCCTTGCGCGACGACGCGCGCCAGTTCTGCGCCATGAGCGCGAACGCCTCGGGCGCAATCGGGCTCGGCAGCCCCAGATCGCCCTGGACCTGCGCCAGCCGGGCCACCTCGCGCGGCAAGACGAGCAGCGGCCGGCGCTTGCCCGACGCCTCCGCCAGCCGGTCGATCAGCTCGACCCAGCCGAGGTTGTAGCCGCCGAGCACGTAGCGCTCGCCGGGCTTGCCCTTCTCGGCCGCGAGCAGATGACCGGCCGCCACGTCCTCGACGTCGACCACGTTGGTCGACCCGTCCACCACGGCCGGCAGCTTGCCGAGCATGAAGTTGCCGACCACGCGCGTGGAGGTCTCGCCCGCCTGGTAGGGGTCGACCGGCACGCCGAGCACGTACGACGGGTTGACGATCACGACCTCCACGCCGAGCCGTGCGCCCGCCGCCAGCACCTCCGCCTCGCCCTCGTGCTTGGCGTCGCCGTAGGCGAGCCCGAACTCGCCGGCGCGGTAGACGGTCTCCTCGTCCGCCGCCTCGCCCTCGGGCGCGCGGCCGAGCGCGGCCACGCTCGAGGTGTGGATCACCCGCCGGACGCCCTCCGCGGCCGCCGCCTCCACCACGAGCCGCGGCGAGAGCGCGTTCATCCGCCAGAGGAGCTCCGGCGGCCGCGTGCCGACGAAGCCGGCGGTGTGGAAGACCAGCTCGCAGCCGCGCACCGCGCGCCGCAGCGAGCCGCGGTCGAGCACGTCCGCGCGCACCGGGTCGACGTCGAGCGCGTGAAGGCGCTCGCGCCGCCGCTGGTCGCGGAACGTCACGCGCGCTCGGTCGCCCCGCTGCGCGATCAGCTTGGCCACGTGCCCGCCGACGAAGCCCGTGGCGCCGGTGACGCAGCAGACCCTCATCTGCCCTCGCGGTGCATTCCGGCACCGTAGCCCAACGCCCCGCACCGCCCCC
>JBJMLK010000031.1:0-4604 GCA_045805345.1 Thermoleophilaceae bacterium
GCAGCGTGCCCACGCGCTTGCCGGTCGTCGGGCGATAGACCACGAGCTTGCCGGCGAACTGCTCGTACACGTAGAGGAGCCCGCCGGCGATCACCGGGCTGGTTCCGCCGGGCAGCCGCCGCCAGACCTTGTGCAGCATCGGATGCGCGCCGTCCGACAGCCGGTACGCGGTGATCTGGTCGGACCTCGTCACGAAGATCCAGCTCCTGCCGTCGTGGCGCCAGGTGGCGGGGGTCGTCATCACGCTCGGGTTGTCCTTCTCGGGAACGCTCTGGAGCTGGCCGCGCACGCAGTCGCACGCGTGGCCGCGCCCGTTCAGATCGGCGATGTCGAGCAGCCGCAGCCAGCCGTCCTTGCCGCCCTGGACCCCCAGCAGTCGCTTGCCGGAGTGGAGCAGCGCGGGCGCCGTGCTGCCGAGGTCCCAGTCGTGCTGCTCCATCAGGACGTGGTTCTGGGGCGTCCAGTTGCTCTCCACGCGCTCGGCGTCCGGCGAGAGCTTGAGCACGCTGTCACCCCAGTTCGCGGAGCCGTCGAACGGCGCGTTGCCGGTGGTCACGAGCAGCTCGTGCGTGCCCGGCACCACCACGGCGCCGGCGCGCGCCCAGATGCCGGCGTGGGAGGCGTCGCAGGTGGCGGGATCGATCAGCTCGTGCTGCGTCGCGCAGAGGGCGTTGAACACGTGCGCCACCTCGCCGGTCTCACGGTCGACCAGCGCAACGTGGCCGACGTACGGCGGGGCGTCGCCCTCGTACCCCGCGGTGGTCGCGATCACCCAGCGCCCCGAGAGGTTGAGCGAGGAGGAGATCTTCTCGTGCGACGGGTCGAGCGTGATCGTCGCGGGCCAGCCGCCCGACTCCACCTCGTGGCCGTCGAGCGTCAGCTTGTGAATGCGGCCGTCGGGCGACGCCGAGTACAGGAAGCCGCTCGCACGATGGACCACCGGCGACGACGTGGTGATCTGGAACGTGCCCGCCAGCGCGTCGTAGCCGGGCGGCGTGTAGGTCCAGAGCAGCTTGCCCTTGGCGGCGTCGACGGCCACCGCGCGGCCGTAGCTCGTGGTCGCGAACAGCACGTCGCGAGCGCGCCCCTTCACCTTCACGTGGTCCAGGTAGACCGGCGAGCTGTCGACGGTCCCCGGCAGCTTCACGTACCGCCGCTCGAGCTTCCCGACCTCGCCGGCGGCGAGGTGCGCCGGCGCGCGGTAGTGGTTCGAGCGCGCGGGGTCGATGCCGAAGCGCGGCCAGTCGAGCGTGCGGGCGCCCGCCGGGGCCGCCGCGACCGCGACGGCGACCGCGATGGCCGCAAGGGCGGAGCCGAGGAGCCTCACGGCGCACTGAAACTCCATCGGCGCGCTCAAGTTGCGCGACGCCTCGTGAGGAGGGCGTCCGCCCCGAGGCCGGCGAGGATCGCGATCGACACGTCGGCGGCCTGGCGAAAGCGCGTGTCGCCGTAGCCGATCGCGCTGATCAGCGTGACCAGGACCGCCGGCGCGAGGAGCAGCCAGAGCGGACCGCCCGCGCGCCGGAGCGCGACCGCGCCGGCCACCGCCAGGGCCAGGCCGGCGACGTAGGCGAGCAGCACGAAGTACTCCGCGGTATGCAGATGCGTGTAGTAGTCGGACGCGAAGCGCACCTTCTCGGCGGGCGCGAGCGGATAGATGCTCCATGTCCTTCCTACCCGCGCGGCGATCACAACCGGCACGCGGCCGAGGTGGTCGCCCACGTAGTCCTCGGCGTCGGCGCGCCAGCGCGCCGACTGCACCGCCTCGTTGCGCCTCACCGTCCTCCCCGCAGGGGTGCGGTAGAGGCCGAGCGGGTCCCAGGCGCCGAGCAGGCGGCCGTGATAGGTGCTGTCGATGTTCGCGCCCGCGACTATCGAGCCCGCGCCGGTGGTGAGCCCGACCGGGCGGTCGAACACCACCGTGTTGCGCACGCACCACGGCAGCACGACCACCGCGATCGCCGCCGCGGCCACGAGCAGGTTGCCCGTTCGCCGCCCGCCGGCCCGCCATACGAGCGGAGCGAGGAGCACGGCCAGGATCAGCGCCTCGCTGCGCGTGAGGGCGGCCAGCCCGAGCGCGACCCCGAGCGCCGCGGCGCGCCGCGCCGTGGGCGACTCGCGCAGGCGCAGCACCAGCAGCAGCGTGGTCGCAATCAGCAGTCCGTAGAGCGACTCGCTGCGAAGCACGGCGTCATTCACCGCCAGCGGCAGGTAGAGCGCAGCCGCCGCGGCGGCGAGGAGCCCCGCGCGCTCGCCGGCCAGCCGCCGCCCGACCAGTCCGGCGACCGCGACCGTGCCGGCTCCCAGCAGGCAGCCAATCACCTGATGCGCGCGGTAGCCGTCCAGGCCGAGCTCTGAGCCGACGGCGAGCAGCGCCGGAAACAGCGGCAGGTGGAAGGCCGTCGGGATCCGCTCGCCCGCGGTGCCGAGCAGGCGCTGGCCGTGGGGCCCGAGCGACACGAACGGATCGGTGAAGCCGTGCCCGTCGGCCAGGCCGTTCGCCACCGTGTGGTACCAGACGTCGTCGCCCGCCCCGTGCGACACCGGCAGCGCGAAGGCGTAGCCCAACCGCACGGCGAGCCCGAGCACGGCGAGCCCGGCGAGGTAGAGCCCGAAACGGCGCGGCATCGCGCGGACGGTACTGCCACCGAGCGACCTCACCTCCAGGCGAAGAGCGGCTCCTCGTAGCTGTCGACGCGCTCGCCCGCGTGCCCGAGGAGGGCGACCTCCCGCAGCTGCAGCAGCAGGGCGCCGGTCGGCGCGTGTATGAGGTCGTTGCCGAGCGGCAGCTGGAGCACGGGGCGTTCGCTCTCGGGAATGGAGACGAGCCGGGGCTCGGACTTCAGCAGCGCGTGAAGGCCGATGCGGTAGACGGCCAGCACCTCGTCGGGCGCCGGCGTGACGACCGGGTCGGGGCCACCCCAGAGGACGACCGGGGAGATCCGGTAGCCCGACCGCGTGGCGTAGTCGTCCAGCCACCCCACGACGCTCGACGGCGGGAGGCGCACCCCGAGCTCCTCGTCGAGCTCGCGCAGCGCGGCCTCGATCGCCGTCTCCCCCGGGTCGATCCGCCCGCCGGGCAATGCCCACTGCCCGGCGTGGCGACTCAGTCGGGACGCGCGCCGGCAGAGCAGGAAGGCCGCGCCGCCGGCCACGCCAACCATGCGGCCGTCGAGCGGGCGACCGCGGTGGTCCACCGTCGCGCCCGGGACCATCGTCATGTTCAGACGCTCCCCTGGCAGCGGCTCGCGGTCATGGTCCTGCGGGTGGCTGTCGACGAGGACGATCGCCACGGCGGCGGCTCGCCGGTCGTCGTCCGGAAGCTCCAGGCGCTCGTGCGCGGCGAGGTTCGCGCGAAGCCGCTCGCGGAGGTCGGCGTCGTAAGTCACGGGGTCCATGCGTCTTGGAGGCGGAGCATGACGACCGCCGCTCGACGCGTCGTCATCGCCGGTCTGCATCGGCGGGCCATACTGGGGCGCCCATGTCCCAGGCGAGCGTCGAGACGGTCCGGCGGATGTACGCGGCCTTTCACTGCGGTGACGCCTCCGCTGCCCTGGATCACTTCGATGGCGACGTGGTGCTGGACGCCACGCGGCGGCTGGACGGCGGCGTGGCGCGCGGGCGCGACGCGCTCGCCTCGACCATCGTCAACTGGGTGGGGGCGTTCGACGACTGGCACGAGCACATCGAGGAGATCGAGGAGGTGGGCGGCCGGGTGCTCGTGGTGCTCACCCAGCATGGGCGCGGTAAGGGCAGTGGCATCGAGATTCAGACGCGCTACGCGACCCTGTTCGAGATCGGCGACGGGAAGATCGTGCGGATGACTCTGTACCCCGATGTCGAGGAGGCCCGCGCCGCGGCGAACGGCACCTGAGGCGAGGGGTCAGCCGAACAGCGGAAGCCTGCGGCGGCGCGCGAGCGCGTCCATCCCGTGCTGGATGCTGCCGCGAACCTCGTCGTACATCGCGTCCACGTAGTCGTCGTCGGCGGCGCGGTCGGGGTCCGTGTCCAGCTCGACCGGCTCCTGGAAGGCGGTGCGGATCTTGGTGGGAAGCGGGATCTCGGGAAGGATCGCCGGGCTGATGCCCCAGGGGGCTTGCAGCGCGATCGGGAAGCGCTTCAGCCGAGCCAGCCGGTCGAGCCCCGTGACCCGCGCGAGCCTGCGGCCGCTGAGCAGGACCGGCATCGAGTCGGGCCCGCCGACGGTGGCGATCGGAACGATCGGGACTCCGGCCTTGATGGCGAGGCGTATGAAGCCCTTGCGGCCGGCGAGCACGGCGTCGTCGCGATGTGTCCACGGGCGCAGCGAGTCGATCTCGCCGCCGGGCCAGAGAGCGACGTCGCGGCCCGAGGCCAGCGCCGACAGGATGCTGTCGGAAGCGGCCGGCAGCACGCCCATACGGCGGAAGTAGGCGCCGATCCCGGGTGCGGCCATCAGGGCGTCGTGCGCCGTGCCATGGATCGGGCGCTCGTCGCCGAAGCGCCGCCACCACTGGAGGCCGACGGTCCACGCGTCCCACACGAACGGCGCCCCGGAGTGGATGCCGATCAGGAGCGCGGGCGGATCGGGCAACCGCTCCCAGCCCTCTGTCTCCATCCGAAAC
>JBJMLK010000032.1:0-15971 GCA_045805345.1 Thermoleophilaceae bacterium
CACGAAGAAACCGCGCCCCGCCACGCAGAACGTCGGCGAGGAGCAGGCGATGGGGTTGCCGACCTGGCTCAGCCCGTTCCAGACCGGCGACGCCGCGAAGGGGTTCGTCGACCAGATGAAGTTGCCGAGGGGGTCCGCCGCGACGCAGAGGTGAACCGAGGGACAGCTGATCTCGCTGAGGCCCCCCCACGGCGCGGTGGCCCTGTTCCAGACCGGGTCGGCGGCCGTCACGTCGGTCGTGGTCAGCGGCCCGCCTCCGAAAATGTCGACCGCCGCGCAGTGCGTCGCGGTGGGACAGGACAGTGCCCACAGGTTGGTCGCGCCGTCGACCTGCGTGCTAGCGCGCCACACGGGGCCCGGCTCGTCGATCGTCCCGATCTTGCTCACGTCGTCGAGCACCGCCGCGTTGTCGTTCCTGTCGATCGCTACGCAGCGATCGACGGTCGGGCACGAGAGATCCTGGGGGGTCAGCGGGGGGTCCGGGGTCACGACCCACTGCGGCGCGGCAGCCGCCGGGTCGTGCGAGACCGCCGCCCAGTGATTGTGGGCCACGGCAACGCACAGCGACGTGGCCGGGCACTGGACGCCGGTGATGGCACCGCCGAAACCGGGAGGGATCGTCGCGCGCCAACTTGGAGCGAGGGTGGTGGGGTTTGTCGTGGTGAGGATGCGTCCGCCGTCGTCGCCGGCGAGGCAGAGCGACTCGCCGGGGCAGGCCGCCGACGACAGGGTGTTCGTTCCGAAGATCTGCCCGATCGCGGACCAGTTGGGCGAGGGCGAGGGCAGCGAGGCATCCCGGGTGACGAACGCGTTTGCGTCGCTGAGGTCCGGGACGAGGCAGAAGGAGGCTGTGCCGCAGGCGACCGAACCCAGCGCCCCGATGTTCCTGAACCGCCAGGTGGGCGTCGCCGCGCCTGGGTTCGTTGACGTGATCGCCCCGGCGTTCCCGCTCGCCGTGCACATGTCGGGCGTCGGGCAGGAGAGGCCCCGCACGTGGTACGCGGCCGTCGTGGTGATCTCGGTCCAGACGGGCGAGGCGGCGGTCGGGTTCACGCTCCGGTAGGCGAGCCCGTCGCTGGAGCCGGCGAGGCAGAACGTGACCGTCGGACAGGAGATCGCGTCGAGCCAGTTGCCGCCCGGCGTGATGTCGACGGGCGCGCTCCAGACAGGGGTCGCTGCCCCGGGGTTGGTGGAGACGCTCACGCCGTCCTTGTTGTCCGTCGTGACGCAGAGGGCGCTGGAGGAGCACGTCAGAGGGCCGGCACCGACCGGATTGGCGGTAGCCACCCACGTCGGCGACGCCGCGCCGGGGTTGGTCGAGGCGTACACGTAGCCCGCGTCGTCGTTGGCCGCGCAGAAGCTCGTCGTTGGGCACGAGACGTGCTCGAGGAGCCCGTTCTTGATGTCCCCCGCAGGGAAGGGGACCGTGGTCGCGGTCCATACCGGCGAGGCCGCGCCAGGGTTCGCCGACGTCAGGACCTGACCCCCGACGTTCACAGCGGCGCAGAAGGAGGCGGACGGGCACGAGACCGCCCGCCCCCCGTGGCCGTCGTTGGTGAGCGGCCGCGGAATGCTCCAGGTCGGCGAGTCCGAAGCGGGGTTCGTCGAGACGGTGGCGTACCCCTCAGAACCGCCCAGCGCGACGCATAGCTGCGTGCCGGCGCACGACACGCTGAATGCGGGCGAGTTGCTGCCGAACGGCTGGAAGCGGTCCAGGTGGACGGGCGCTGTCCAGGTGAGGGGGGCCGCAGCGGCAGGCCCCGCGGAACACACAAGGAAGGCCGTCGCGACGAGCAAGAGCCGTCGCATCTGTCGCGAGCATCCCATGAGGCGACCGCTGGCGCAACCCGGTGCGGGGTCCGCTCAGGGAGGGGCCCCCTGTCCGCCCGCCGGTTCGCTAGAGCCTCAGCGACCCCTGACCGCGCGGCGGTAGCGAGGATCGAGCCGGATGGCCGCTCGGATCGCCCCTGGAGCACGGCGTGCCACGGCGGCGGTGAGGCGGTCTGTAGGCCGTTGGATCGCGCGGGCGCTGCCGATCTCGATCTCCGCGAGCTGCTTCTCGTCGTCGGCGGCCGGCGAGTCCTTCGGCGCGACCGCCAGCAGCTGCCACTCGCCCGGGACGCCCTTCAGTACGTGGCTGCCACGATCCTCGAACGCCAGTCCCGAACCGACGACCAAATCGCCGATGGTCCGCGACACCAAAATCTCGCTGGACCCGGCGTTGGCACAGACGCGCGCAGCGATGTGAACGGCAACGCCGCCGATGTCTTCGCCGATCCGCTCGATCTCCCCGGTGTGAAGGCCGGCCCGGATCTGCAAGCCATCGCTCGCGAGTGCCTCGCGAATCGACTCCGCGCAGCGGATCGCCGCGGCTGGTCCGTTGAACGTGGCGAGATAGCCGTCGCCCGTGCTCTTCACCGTCACTCCACCCGCGTCCGCCACACGCGCACGCGTCACCTGGTCGTGCCGCTCGAGCACCGCTCTCCAGCGGGCGTCGCCGAGCTCCGTGGCGCGCTCGGTCGAACCGACGATGTCGGTGAACAGCACGGTCGCCAGAATCCGGTCGGGCTCCGGAGCGTGGCGGGTGCCCGTGAGCAATTCCTCGATCTCCCCGACGATCTCGTCCGGGCTGCTGAACCAAGGGGCATGATCGACTCCCTCGACCTCGAGTAGGCGAGCACCCGGGATCCTTCGCGCTATTAAGCGCGCGCCTTGCACCGGAACGAGGTCCCCGCGCGCATGTACCACCAGCGTCGGCACCGCGACCGCCCCTAAGATCTCGATGACATCGAGCCGCGACCCCGAGAGCAGCGTCGCGCGCGCCATCCCGGGGCTCGTACACAGCCGCTCGATCAACCCGAGCTGAGCCTCATCTCCCTGCCCGGGAACGAGCTCCTTCAGCGCCTTGCCCTCGCCCCAGTCGTTGAGCACATGGCGCGCAAAGCGGCGCACTCGCTCGATCTGCGATTCGTCCGGGATCTCGTCATCCGCGAGGCCGTGCTCCTCCGCGCGGCGACGCAGCATCTCCATCAAGGCGGGCAACTCCATCTCGACGGCGTCGAGCGACAGTCCGAAGCTGCTCGCGAACGTCCCGAAGAGGACCAGCGCCTCTGTGCGTGCGGGCCTCGTGACCGAGAAGAAGATCGCCGTCGGACCGCCCTCCGAGAGCCCGAAAACAACGGCGCGGTCCATGCCGGCCGCGTCCATGACGGCCTCGACCTCCGTCGCGCGTTCCTCCAGGGTCCGATATTTGGGGACGGGATCCGAGAGCCCTGTCCCCGCCTTGTCGAAGATCACGAGGCGGGCGAACGAGGCGATCCGATCGAGGAAAGACTTGATCGCCGGGTGCGCCCAGAAGAACTCGATGTGCGAGACGAACGAGGGAACCAGGACGATGTCGATGTCGCCATCGCCGACGACTTGGTAGGCAAGGCTGATGTCCCCGCATCTCGCGTACTGGGTCTTGGGCGCCACCGTGCGTTCAGCCTACGTGCTGCGGGGGCGATGAAGTTAGTGGGACGGTTGTAGAGACCCGAGCGTCAGCGCCGATGGGCCGCGACTCCACGGGCGGCGCGGAAGGTGGCAGCCACTTCTCGTGTCGCGACCTCTGCGCCCAGCGGATAGATGTGCAGGGCGTCGACTCCCGAGATCGTGGCGAGTTCCGTGGCGAGCTGTGTGGCGAGCTCGAGCCCGCCGCCCGTGCTGATCTGCCGGTACATCGCCTCCGGGATCAGACACCCCGGCAAGCGCTGCGCGCGGTCGGCCATCGCCTGGTCTCGGAGCAGCGCGACGCTCGCATAGAAGCGGATATCGGCCAGGAGCTCCTTGGTTCGGTCGAGGAACTCGCGAAGCCTGTCGAGGTCGAAGATCATCTGCGACTGAACGAACTCGGCTCCTGCAGCGCACTTGCGTTCGAGCAGTCGCACCTCCCGGTCGAGGTCCTCCGCAAAGGGGTTGACCACAGCGCCGGCGGCCAGTTCGTGTGGGGCTGCCCAGCCCTTGACCTCGGCCAGGAGCGACGTCGTCGTGAGGTCCTTCACACGCGGGACGCCTTCGACCGGGTCACCGTAGACGCAGAGGACCCCTTCCGAACCAAGTGCTGCCGCGCCGACAACCTGTGATTGCAGCGCTAGTCGGTTGCGGTCGCGACATGACACGTGAACGATCGTCTCGACGCCCTGTTCGCGCGCCAGGGCGACTGCCGCCAGAGGTGACATCCGCGGCTGCCCTGCATGGTTGTCCGTCAACCCGACTACATCGACGGTGTCGGCGAGCGCCGCAATCCTCTCACGGACTCGTAGCGCGTCCGGGGTCGCGGGAAGCGAGATTTCCGCGGACGTCAGCGCGGTCAACGGCATCCATGCAGGCTAGCCGCGACCAGCCAAGGCGATGGAGACGGTGGGAATCGAACCCACGTCCGCGGAGTCCTGAAGCCAGCTTCTACGAGCGTAGCCGGCTCTCTGGATCTCGCCTCCCACTAGCCGTGCCGGCGGGGTTGTGGGAGGCCAGCCCTCTTGATGTCCCCGCGCCGCCGAGGGCGCTCGGCGCGGGCTTAGCCCGTTAGCTGATGCCGGTGATCTCCCCCACGGGCCGAGGGGAGGCCGACACTCACTGCCTAGCTTCTAACTAAGCGGCGAGAGCGTACTCGTGAGAGTCCGCACTTATTGGTTGTCCCGGTTGTTTTACGAGGCCTACCGGGGACCTCGGCTCGCATCCGACCTCACGGAACGTCCACGTCGAAGCCTGTCGTCCCCGTGAGTTATGTCGAAGCTCAAGGGTAGCCCGGCGGACCGGCCGCGGCCACCGCGGGCGGCGCCTGCCGCAGGCTACGCGCCGTCGCCGTGCTTGAGCTGCCCGTAATGGTTGCCGCCGGCGCCGGGGGACGCGGGCGGCGGGGGCGTGGCGGGATGCACCGGATGCTCGGGGTGCGTCGGCTGCGCCGGCGTGCTCGTGCCGAGGTCCGTGGTGCCGCCGCCGTTGTGACCGCCGGAGTCGTTCCGATGGCCACCGCTGGAGCCCGGCGCCGTGTCGCCGGACGTGGTGTCCGGCGTGCCGTCGCCCGTCGACGTGTCGTCCGCGCCCTTGCCGTGGGCCTTCGAATGCCCGTTGGCGTTGTGGTGCCCGTTCGCCGCGAACCCGTGCTTGCGATCCCGCGCCTTCGCGGCGGCGCGCTTCTCGGCTGCGCGCTCGCGCGCGTCCACGGCAGCGGGCGATCCGCCGGCCTTGCTCCCGTTCCTCGCTCCGGCGGCCGCCGCCCCCGCGGGCGTGTCGACCTTGCCGTCGCCGTTGGTATCGACCCACTTGCCGTCCTTCGAGCCGGGCTCGCTCGTGGTCGAGCTCGACCCGCCGTGGTGCTTGGCCACCTGGTCGATCGCGACGGCGCTGCCGCCGGCCGCGACCACCGCCACGACCGCGACCTTCGCGATCCCGGCCGTGCCGATCGCCGAAAGAAGCCCGGTGCCACCGGCCGTGCCACCGGCCGCCACGCCCACGCCGCCCGCCGAGGCCGCGCCGCCGGCGCTGGCCATCGTGGCCGTGCCGCCGCCGACGGCGCCACCGCCGAGCGCCGCACCGCCGGCCGCAGCCGCCTGGCCGCCGCCGATCGACGCGAGCACCGCGTGCTTGAGGCCGAGCGTGGGGACCACCGGCAGCGCCAGCGCCAGCATCCTCCGCTGCGCCACGACCTGATCGCGGTACTCCGCGCAGCCGGTGCAGGCGCGCACGTGCCGGCGCAGCGGGCCGCGCCGCAGCGCGCCGCCGCGCGCGGTGGCCAGCTCCTCGCGGATCTCCTGGCACGAGATGTCGCGCGCACGCTTGCTCTCCATCAGCGAGCTGCGCGCCTGGAACACGAGGGCCTTGACCTTCACCGTCTCGCACCCCACGATCCCGGCGATCTCCGCGTGCGAGAGGTCCCCGAGCTCGGAGAGGACGAGCGCCGCGCGCTGGTCCTCTGGGAGGTCGTGGACGTCGGCGAGCAGCCGGCGCAGGTCGTCGCGCTCGACGACGGCGTCGGAGAGACCGGCTGTCGGAAGCTCCTCCGGCAGCTCCACCTGCTCGCGGCGGACGCGCAGCATGGAGAGGCAGCGGTTGCGCGCGATCGTGTAGAGCCACGCCTTGAGCCGAATCGGCTTGTCGCTGCCCACGAGATCGCTGTGGGCCGCGATGAACGTGTGCTGGACGGCGTCCTCCGCCTCCTCCTGCGAGCGGAGCATGTGCCGGCAGAACCCGAGGATGCCGCGGTGGTGGCGGTCGAATACGACCTCGAAGGCGGCTTCGTCGCCGCGTCGGATCCGTTCGACGAGTCGCTCGTCGGACAGCCGAGACAGCAGACGAGGTGAGGGTCGCACCCCGAGGCCCCCGCGCGGACGCGGAAGCGATGAGACTTCCATGTGTTCATTGTTCCAGGGCGACGGTCTGTCCCAAACCAATAAGTAATGACGGAAGGGACCCATCCCTGGGCCCCTTCCGTCCTTCCCATGGGCAGGCTTCGAGGGGTAGTGCCCGCCTCATGCCTCGTTAGGACGTTAGGACGTGGTGGTGTCCGATCCGCCGTCGTCGTTGTTGTCCTGATCGTCGAGCTTCTTGCTGTTCTGCGACACGCACTTGCCGAACGCGTTCTTCTTGTTGGCGTTCGTGCCGTACTTGTCGGCGAAGGCGTCCTTGTCCTGGGCCTTCTCGGTCTTGCAGGACTTGGCGGCCTTCACGTCGTTCGTGTCGGTCTTGTCCTCCTCGGCCTTGTCGGCCTTGGCGTGCTGCGAGACGCACTTGCCGTACGCGTTCTTGTGGCTCTTGCCCTGGCCGTACTTCTCCGCGAACGCGTCGTCGCCGAGCTCGGTCTTCTCCGCCTTGCACTCCTTGGCAGCGTTCGTGTGAGCGCGCTCGGTCTGCTTCTGGTCCTTCTTGGCGTTCTGTGACACGCACTTGCCGAAGGCGTTCTTGCCCCCGCCGAACATCGAGCGGAAGTTGTCCTTGCCCGACGCATCACGCAGATCGCGGCAGTACTGCTGGGCGTTCTGCTTGTTCTGGTCCGACGGCTGGCCGTCGGCGATCGCGACGGCCGGAACGGCCAGCGCGGCCATGGCGGCCAGCGTCGTAAGGGACTTCTTCATCGAGATTTGCCTCCCGGTGCGGGGTTTGCAGCTTTCATCGGGTTGAAACGCCACCCGAGGAACGAGGTTGGACGCATGTCTCGTTGTCCTAAAGGTGATTGGGCAACCCTGCGAGAATTGGGGAACGTGGCGTACGAGCATCAGCAGCCGACCGAGACCCAGCCCCCGCCGCTGACGTTCGACGACGTCGCGACGCAGCAGGCCGAATCGCGCGAGCACTACCCGGAGACGTTCCGCCCGGAGCCGGCCGAGCGCCCGTCGCTGATCAAGCGGGCCGGCACCGCGATCGCCGCCGTGGGCGTGGCCATCGTCAAGTTCGCGGCCAAGATCAAGGTCCTGCTGGTGGCGCTGCCGAAGCTCAAGATCCTCTCGACCTCGGCCACCATGCTCGTCTCGGTCGCGGCGTACTCGCTGATCTGGGGCTGGCAGTTCGCGGCCGGCTTCGTGCTGCTCCTGCTCGTGCACGAGATGGGCCACGTGATCCAGCTGCGGCGCGAGGGCGTGCCCGCCAGCGCGCCGCTGTTCATCCCGTTCCTCGGCGCGGTGGTGGGCATGAAGCAGGCGCCGAAGGACGCCGCGGTCGAGGCGCGCGTCGGCCTCGCGGGGCCCGTGCTCGGCTCGCTCGGCTGCCTGATCCCGCTCGCGCTCTACGAGGAGACGGGCAACAACCTGTTCCGCGCGCTCGCCTTCACCGGCTTCTTCCTCAACCTGATCAACCTCCTGCCGGTGCTCCCGCTCGACGGCGGGCGCGCGATGGCGGCGCTGTCTCCGGCAATGTGGGCGATCGGCTTCGTGCTGCTCGCCGGGATCATGATCCTCTACCCCACGCCGATCGCGATCCTGGTGCTGCTCTTCGGCGGGTTCGAGACCTACCGCCGCTGGAAGCAGCGGCACTCACCCGCGAGCCAGGGCTACTACCGGGTGAAGCCGGCCACGCGCCTGGCCATAGCCGTGGTGTACATCGGCCTGGCCGCGGCGCTGGGCGTCGGCATGCACTTCACGCACCTCGAGCGCAGTTTGTAGGCCGCGACGGCCGGGCCGTCAGCGGCCGTGCTCGCGCAGCGCGCGCTCTATCTCGCGCCGCTGGTCGCGGTCGCGCAGGTCCCTGCGCTTGTCGACGAAGTCCTTGCCGCGAGCCAGCGCGATCTCGACCTTGGCGTGCGGCCCCTTGAAGTAGAGCCGCGTGGGCACGAGCGTGAGGCCGCGCTCGGCCGTCTTGCCGATCAGGCGCTCGATCTCGCGCCGGTGCAGCAGCAGCTTGCGCGGCCGCTCGGGGTCGTGGTTGTCGCGCGACGCCGGCCCGTACGGCGCGATGTGCATGTTGTGGATCCAGACCTCGCCGTCGCGCAGCGCCGCGTACGCGTCCTTCAGCTGAACGCCGCCCTCGCGCAGCGACTTGACCTCCGAGCCCTGGAGCTGGAGCCCGGCCTCCCAGCGCTCGATCAGGTTGTACCTGTGCGACGCCTGCCGGTTGGTGGCGACGTCGCCCGCCTCGGCCTTGCGCTTTCCGCCTCGTCGCTTCGACATCGCCTTAGTCTGGCGCCAGCTCGAGGTCCGCGCGCCCGCGCGGGGCCTCCACGCGCCCGACGGTCACGCGCAGCGGGTCGCCGAGCCTGAACGCCCGGCCGCCCCCCTCCCCCACCAGCGCAGTCTCGGCCTCGTTCAGCGAGTACCAGTCGCCGCGCATCCGGCGCACCGGGAGGAAGCCCTCGAAGCCCTCGTCGCCGAAGCGCACGAACGCCCCCTTCGAGATCACGCCCACCACCTCGCCGTCGAAGTCGGTCTCCCAGCCGAGCTCGTGGAGCCGCCGCTCGAGCAGGAAGCAGAGGCAGACGTCGTCCGCGTCGCGCTCGATCTTCATGGCCTCGCGCTCCACGGCCGAGCTGTGCTCGCCGAGCTCGAACAGCACGTCGCCCCGCGGGGCGGCGTCGTCCAGCCCCAGCGTCCCCAGCAGCGCCCGGTGCGCGACCAGGTCGGGGTAGCGCCGGATCGGCGAGGTGAAGTGGCAGTAGCCCGGGCTCGCGAGGCCGGCGTGGCCGAGGTTGCGCGGCGAGTAGTACGCCTGCTTGAGCGCGCGCAGCACCAGCGAGCCGAGCGCCCAGCGGCCGCGGCCGGTCCGCCTCACGTGCTCGACCACGAGGTGGCTCGCCTCGGCCGCCACGTCGCCGGCCTGCTGCGGGCTCATCTGGCGCGGCACCGGCGGCGTGGGCACGTCGAGGCTCGCGAGCTGGTCCACGAGCCGCTCCACCGCCTGCGGCTCGGGCCGCTCGTGCACCCGGTAGAGCGTCGGCGCGCGGCGCTCGGCGAGGTGGTCCGCCACGCGCTCGTTCGCGAGGATCATCAGCTCCTCGATCAGCCGGTGCGACTCGGTCTGGGCCTCGTGGCGCACGCCGGTCACGTCGCCGCGGTCGTCGAAGTCGAACTGCGGCTCCTGCGACTCGACCGCGAGCGACCCACGCCGATCACGGCGCTCGCGCAGCGCCGCGGCCACCGCGCGCGCGGCGGCGAGCGGCTCGGCCCACGGGGCCTCGGCCGGCTCCTCGCCGGCGAAGACGCGGTCGACCTGCGCGTAGGTAAGGCGGGCGTCGCTGCGGATGCGCGAGCGGTGGAAGGCCACCGAGCGCGTGACGGCGCCGTCCATCACCAGCTCGAGGCTGACCGCCAGTCGCTCCTGCCCGGGCACGAGGCTGCACGCTCCGCTCGAGAGCGCCTCCGGGAGCATCGGCTCGACCGCGCCCGGCACATACACGCTGGTCGCGCGCCGTTGGGTCTCGCGCTCGAGCGCGCTGCCCGGCCGCACGTACGCGCTCACGTCCGCGATGTGGACCCACACGCGCACGAGGCCGCCCTCCTCGTGGCGAGCGGAGATCGCGTCGTCGTAGTCGCGGGCCGTGTCGGGGTCGATCGTGAACGTCGCCAGGCCCGTGAGGTCACGCCGCTCGGGACGCTCGCCCTCGCCCGGCGGGGCCTGCGCCGCGTCGGCGGCCTCCGCCTCGACCACGCGCGGGAACGTGCGCCGCAGGCCGCGGTCGAGCATCAGCGCCTCCAGCACGTCGCGCGCCACGTCCGGCCTCCCCAGGGAGCGCACGGCGCGCGCGCCGCGCTTGCCCCACCCGAGCAGCACCATCTCGCCGGCCCGGCCCGCGCGGCGCGACGACCCGTCGAGCGTGATCCGGCGGCCGCCGTCGAACAGCGGCTCCGCCACCGTGAACCGGCCGCGCTTCTCGAGGACGGCGACGAGCGGCTCGCCCGCCGGCGGGCTCACCGCACCTTGGCGACGAGCACGTCTTCTGCGATCGGCAGCGCCTCGTCGCGGCGCGTCTTCGGCACGTCGACCGCCGGGACCGTCGGCTCGATGCCCTTGTGCGCGAGGTTCTCGCCGCTCGGCAGGTAGTAGCTGCCCACGGTCAGGTCGAGCACCCCGCCGTTCTGCAGCTCCTCGAGGTTCTGGAAGACGCCCTTGCCGAACGTCTTCTGGCCGATGACCGTCGCGCGGCCGCGGTCGCGCAGCGCGCCGGTGACGATCTCGGACGAGCTGGCCGACCCCTTGTCCACGAGCACGACCATCGGCTGCCGTGGGGCGATCGTGTCGCCCTCGGCGTCGAACACGTGCTTGGGCTGCGTGCGCCCGCTGGTCGAGACGATCGGGCCCTTCTCGATGAACAGGCTCGAGGTGAGCACGGCCTCGGTCAGAAGGCCGCCCGGGTTGCCACGCAGGTCGAGCACGATCCCCCGCGCGCCCTTCTTGAGCAGCGGCTTGAGCTGCTCCGCCACGGCGGCGTGGGCGCCCGAGTCGAAGGCCGCGAGCCGCACGTACGCGAGCGGGACGCCGTCGCGTTTGATCATCCGGCCGACGGCGATCGGCACCTTGATGCGCGCTCGCTGGACGCGGATCGAGCGCGGCTTGTCCTTGCCCGGCTCGAGCACGGCGAGTGTCACCGACGTGCCCGCCGGGCCCTTGATCCGGCCGGTGGCGGCGGTGCTCGGGAGCCCGGCTATCGAGCGGCCGTTGACGGCGGTGATCACGTCATCGGGCCCGATGCCCACCTTCTTGGCCGGCGAGTCGTCGAACACCTTCACCACGCGCAGGCCGCGCTTGTCATCGGCCACGGACATGCCCACGCCCTCGAAGGCGGGGTCGAGCGACTCGTGGAACAGCTTCGCCTCGGCCGGCGAGAGGTAGTGCGAGAACGGGTCCTTCAGCGAGCTGACCACGCCCTTCAGCGACGCCTGCTCGAGCTGCTTGCGGTTCGTCTTCTTGTAGTAGCCGTCCTTGATCGCGTCGATCAGCTGGTCGCGGACCGCGTTCTCGTCCGTTACGAACGTCTTGCGGATGCCGTCGGGCAGCAGCGAGGGGTGGCCACCGAGGTAGAGGCCGCCGGCGAGCGCCACGAGGGCGCACGCGAGCGCGACGATGGTTGTACGGACCGGATCCACCAGGCGAGGGTAGCCGCGCGCTACCCGGCGATCCGGTAGCGCAGGAAGAGGTGGCCGCCCGCCTCGTGCGCCGAGCGGAGCTCCATCGGGACCGGCGGCTCGAGCGGTGGGCCGGTCACGAGCGTGGGGCCGGAGCCGGCAGCCAGGGTCGGCGCGACCGACAGGTAGAGCTCGTCGACCAGGTGCTCGCGCAGGAGCGCGGCGGCCAGCACGGAGCCGCCCTCGCACATCACTGTGCGGATGCCCCAGCGCTCGCGGAGCGCGCGCAGGGCGGGACTGAGCACGAGCATGCTCGCCCGCTCGCGCAGCTCCTCCCGCGACGCCGGCGCGTCGGCCGGCCGCAGATACTCCACGTGCGCGCGAACGCCTTCGAGCTCGCGCTCGGACTCGGTCACGATCACCACGCGCGAGCTCGGGTCCTGGAGCAGCGGCAGGTCGGGGTCGATGCTCAGGCGGGCGCTCACCAGCACCGCCAGCGGGTCGGGCTCGAGTCCGTTGGCGCTCCGGCGCTCGCGGCGCTCCTCGTCGCGCACGAGGCGCCCGTAGCGCTCGGTCGACACGGTGGCGGCGCCCGCCATCACCGCGTCCACGCTCGCCCGCAGCTCGTGGAACAGCTCGCGGTCCGCCTCGTTGCCGATCGGCCCGGAGCGGCCGCCGATCGTGATGCGGCCGTCGGCGGTCGATGCGAAGTTGAGCGCCACGCAGGGGCGCGCGGCGTCGGCCGGGCCGCCCTCGCAGGCGGTCGCGGCGGCCTCTGCCACCGTCACCGTCCGGGGCTCTGGGAACAGGCGTCGGATCTCCACGGAGCGGAGCGTATTGGCGAGTCTCGCCGTCGGACTCGACCAGACGTGAGTTTTCGCCGTATGACGCGTTACATGGACAGGGAACCGACCTTCCGATGACTCCGCGGCGCCTCATAGAGCCGGCCCGCCTGGCGGGCACGGCGCTGTTGCACACCCAGACCGACGAGCGGCTGGTGGACCTCACGCGCGCGGGCAACGGGCGGGCCTTCGAGGCGATCGTCGCCCGCTACCGGCGCCAGCTCCTGCGCTATTGCGCCCGGATCCTGCCGCCGGAGCGCGCGGAGGACGCTGTCCAGCAGGCGTTCCTGAACGCCTACAAGGCGATCCTCGCCGACGAGGCGGAGCTCAAGCTGCGGCCGTGGCTCTACCGGATCGCCCACAACGCGGCGCTCAACCTGCTGCGCCAGAACGGCTGGAACTACGACCAGATCCCCGAGGACTTCGACGGCGTGATGCAGCCGCCGCAGGCGGTCGAGCAGAGCGAGCGGATCCGCCAGGTCGTGCGCAACGTCCAGGAGCTGCCGGAGCGCCAGCGCGACGCGATCGTGCTGCGCGAGATGGAGGGTCGCTCGTACGAGGAGATCGCGCTCGCCCTGGGCGTGTCGGACGGGGCGGTGCGCCAGCTCCTCAACCGCGCCCGCACGACGCTGCGCGCGGCCGCGACCGCGATCACGCCGCCGCAGCTGGTGTCGCGGATCGCCGAGCGCGCCGCGATGGACTCGCCCGCCACCCGCATCGCCGAGATCTCGGCGGCCGGCGCCGGCGGGGCGATGACACTGGCCAAGTTCGGCACGGTGGTCGTCGTCGCCGGCGCCGTTGCCGGCGGCATGGGCGGCGCGCCGCTCCACAGCTCCAAGCAGGGGCGCACGGACGGCGACGTGGCCCAGGCCGCCGAGGCGGCGGTCAGACGGGCGGGACTCGGCGGTCCGGTGCTGGGCGGCCACGGCCGCGATCCGGCCGTGCTGCGCGGCGGCCGCGGGCACCACGACGTGGGCGTCGGCCGCGCGGTGGGCACCGAGGCCCAGCGCGAGCACCGGCGCCACGGCAGCGCCTTCGAGCTCGGCGACGACGGTGGCGGCTCGCGCGGCGGTCCGGGCGCTGGCGGCCTCTTGGGTGGCGACGGCGGCGGCCGCGACGGTGGCGAGCACTCGGGCTCGGACTCGGGCTCGGGCGGCGACGGCGGCGCTGACCACTCTGGGTCGGGACGCGACGGTGGCGGCTCGGGCTCGGGGGACGGCGGCGGCGACCCTGTGGACGACCACCCGGGCCCCGGCGACGGCTCCGGCTCGGTGAGCGACGGCGGCGGGTCCTCGGGCAGCGGCTCGAGCGGCAGCGGCGACGACGGTGGCTCCTCCGGGAGCGGGTCGAGCGGCAGCGGCGACGGCGGCGGCACTTCCGGCAGCGGCTCGGGCTCGGGCTCGGGCGACTCCGGCTCCTCCGGGAGCGGGTCGGGCTCGGGCGACTCCGGGAGCTTCGACTCCGGGTCGAGCTCCGGCGACGGCGGTTCCGGCATCTCCGGCTCGGGCGACCTCGGCTCGTCCGGCAGCGGGTCGAGCGGCCCCGGCTCTGGCCTCCCGAGCGACGGCTAGGCCCGCCCCGCCCCTCTCGCTCGGCAAGCCCCGCCCGTCTCTCTCGGCCGCACCGCCCGTCTCTCGGCCGCGCGCCCGTCTCTCGCCCAAGCCGCCCGTCTCTCGCCCACGCCGCCCGTCTCTCGCCGGACTCGCCCCTCCTCGCCGGACTCGCCCCCTCCCCGCCCGGCTCGCCCCCTCCTCGCCCCGCGCTCGCGGCGGCCGCGCAGGTCCCCCGTCCGGTCCGCGTGAGTTTTCGCTCGGTCGTGGTGTTCCAGGCCCAGATGCCCCGAACACGAACCGACCAGGGAGGAACGATGAGGAAGGCGAAGCTTTTGATCGTCGCGATGTTCGCCCTCGCGCTGCTCGCGGTGCCGGCCGCGGCCGACGCCAAGCGGCGCGACCGCGACCACGACGGGCTGCCCGACAGGTGGGAGAAGCGGCACGACCTGAGCGTTCACCAGAAGAGCGCGAGGAAGGACCCCGACAAGGACGGCCTCAACAACTTGCGCGAGTTCAAGCGCCACACGGACCCGCGTGACGCCGACACCGACAACGACGGCCTGGACGACGGCGACGAGGTCCGCATGGGCGATGACCCGCGCGACGACGACACCGACAACGACGGCGTCGAGGACGGAGACGAGCTCGCCGGAACGGTGCAGAGCTTCGACTCGGCCACCGGCGTGCTCACCATCGCCCTCGCCGGCGGCGGCACCCAGTCCGGGACCGTGACCGACGCGACCCGGATCGAGTGCGACAACGACGAGGCCGAGATGAGCGCCGCGCGCGATGACGGCAACGACGAGTCCGGCGACGACGGCGACAACTCGGGCCCGGGCAGCACGAGCTCCGGACCCGGCCGCGACGGCGACGGCGACCGCGGTGACGACGACGGCGAGAACGAGAACGAGGACTGCACCACGACCGACCTCACCGCGGGCCGGGTGGTGCACGAGGCGAAGACCGTGACCGACTCGAACGGCGACGTGGTCTTCAGGAAGATCGAGCTGGACGGCTAGCTCGAAAGACCGCGCGCCCCACAGGCGCGGGAGGCAGTACCCCCAGAGCGAGCGGCCGGCCTACGCCGGCCGCTCGTTTCCTTTGCCGCACGGCGCCGGGCGGTACCTCGCAAACAGCGGCGATGAGGGGGCGAACCGGCGTCGATTCATCACTTAAGCCGGTGATGGCCGGTTCAAGTGAACAATCGGCGCGGGGCGCGCGGCGCGCCGTCGCCGAGCGGCTCGCGGCCTAGCCTGCGCCTATCGCCACCATCCGCTCGATCGGCACCCGGGCGCGGCCCGCGAGCTCGGGGTCGACCTTCACGGTGTAGGCGGGGCCGCCGTCTCGCAGCGCGTCGCGCAGCTTGGGCAGCGTGATCATCTTCATGAACTGGCAGACCGCGGCGCGGTTGGCCGGCACGAACGACTTGCCGGGGTTCTCCCTCTCGAGCGGGTGGAGCATGCCGGTCTCGGTGGCCACGATGAAGCTCTCGGCTTCGGACTCGTGCGCGAACTTGAGCATCCCGCCGGTGGAGAGCATGTGCGTGCGCTCGGGATCGACGTCGCCTGACGCGACGTACTCCATGACCGACGTGGAACAGCCGCACTCGGGGTGGATCAGGAACTCGGCGCCCGGATTGGCGGCACGCACGTCGGCGATGTCCGCCGGCCGGATCCCGGCGTGCACGTGGCACTCGCCCATCCACACGTTCAGCTCGCGGCCGGTGACCCGCTCCACGTACGCGCCCAGGAACATGTCCGGGCCGAACAGGATCTCGGTGTCGTCGCCGTGCTCGCGCCAGATGTGCTCGACCACCTCGACCGCGTTGGACGACGTGCAGCAGTAGTCGGTCTCGGCCTTTACCTCGGCCGTGGTGTTCACGTACATCACCACCACCGCGCCGGGGTGCTGCGCCTTCCACTCGCGCAGCTGGTCGGCGGTGATCGAGTCGGCGAGCGAGCAGCCTGCCTCGAGGTCGGGCAGCAGGACGGTCTTGTCGGGCGAGAGGATCGATGCCGTCTCCGCCATGAAGTGCACGCCGCAGAAGGCGA
>JBJMLK010000033.1:0-41694 GCA_045805345.1 Thermoleophilaceae bacterium
GCCACCGAGATGCGCATTCGGCTGACCTTGCCGGCGCCGCCCGCGCCGCAGCCCCGGTCCACCGCGGTGCCGCGGGCGCTGAACCCCGAGCGTCCCTTCTCGAACGAAGCGCGGTCGATGAAGCTGCGCGGCCGCTCCAGGTCGTGACATGGGCGCACGTGCACGGGCTTCAACATGTTGCGCATCAGGATGTACGTGGTGTAGGTGGCGGAGTACGGCGAGAGCCCGAAGTCGCGGTCGAACGCCTCCGTCGGCTGCGGCAGCCCCGAGCCGAGGATCCTGATCACGCCGCGCCCGAGCTTCAGCTCGCCGTAGGCGGTCTGGTCGTAGTCGTTGCTCCCGGCCACGTCCTGGTCGGCCACGGATGTCGCGGCCGTGCGCCCGCCGGCCTTCTCCCAGGCGGAGCGCGCCACCTGCCATTGCGGTGAGTGCGTCTCGTCGTTGCCGGCGTCGTCCTGGATCGAGTAGCCGACCGGCACCGGCTCGAAGGTCTGGCGGCGCATCCCGATGTTGAAGCGCGCGCCGGGGATCGTCACTCCGCGGTTGAGCGGGTCCTTCAGCGTGTCGCCGTTCGAGTCCTTCGCGAAGCCGATCTGGCCGACGTAGACCTGGATCTGCTTCACGGCGCTGGCCGGGATCTTCGTGAGCGACGGCAGTGCGCGCAGGGCGCCGTCGGTGAGCACGAGGTCGCCGCCGCTCCGCACCCACTTGCGGACGGCCGCGTACCAGCGCGTCCGCAGGGCCGCGGTGGAGCGGCCGGGGAACGGGTTGTCCGCGATCGTGAGCGAGTCGAAGCGGCCGAGCGACTGGCGGCCGAGCGCCACGCCGCGCGGCGAGACCGTGCGGAAGCGGCGGTCGCCGGCCGGGATGAAGTGGTTGAGGTCGCGGAGGAAGTCGGTGTTCGCGACGTCGTAGGCGCGCAGCCGCGGCGCCGGCGCCTTCGACGAGCCGGTCTCGCCGCTCGACGTGGCGGAGCCGGACGTGAAGTGCACGTCGAAGCGCGGGTTCAGCCCTCCCTGTCCGACCACGGCTCGCCACAGCACCTTCCTCCCGGTGTGCGTGAACGGCTGCGGCTCGTTCACCGCCGCGGTGACGCCGGCCTGCAGGTAGTCGGGCGACTGGTTGAAGTCCTGGGTGACCGTCACCCAGCCGTCGCCCCCCACCTGCCCTGGGTGGCGGTTCTTGTCGCACCGCTTGCACTGGATCGTGAGCGTCACGAGCCCTGTGCCGACCCCCTGGACGTTCGGGTTGGTCACGTCGACCCGCATCCCACCGTCGAACACCTTGGCGCTGCGCTTCACGTCGATCGGGAGCACGACGCCGCCGGCCACCGGGTCGGGCGTGCCGGTCGCGCCCTCCACGCCGGCCTGCGGGTGGGTCCCGAACGGCGGCTTCGCGCGCGGCCGGCTCGCCTTGCGTTTGAGCCGCACGTCGGCCACGTAGCCCTTGGAGCCCGCCACGTCGAAGCGCGGCTTGGGCGGGTCGAGCATGCGCGTGAGCTGGGCGTTGATCAGCGCCTTGTTGCCCGCCACGTGCAGCTGCTCGGTGTGCGGGTCGAACACGATGTTCTTGTCCAGGTGCGAGAACGACATCTCGTTGTCGATCCCGTTCGCGTCCAGCCCGATCGGTGAGTCGAACCAGTCGCCCAGCGCGCCGGTCGTCGTGTAGTTGATCGTGTCGTAGACGGTGCCCCAGGTCTGCCCGTAGATCTTCGCGCAGGTGTCGCCGGTGGCCACGCCGGTGGGCGCGCACGGCACGCCGCCGCCGCGCGGCGCGTCGTTCGGCTGGATGATCGGCGACCAGGCGAGCGCCTTCTCGGAGGCCGAGTGGATGGTCTCGGCCACGCGCTCGATGCGCTCGTTCTTGCCGTAGTCGTGGCGGCCGTGCGGCAGCAGCGTGTAGGACAGCGCGTCGGCCTCGAGCTGG
This sequence comes from Thermoleophilaceae bacterium, assembly GCA_045805345.1. Lineage (GTDB taxonomy): Bacteria > Actinomycetota > Thermoleophilia > Solirubrobacterales > Thermoleophilaceae > AC-37. The sequence goes on from JBJMLK010000033.1 coordinate 1,927, forward strand.
CCGTGGAGGTCGGCGCCCTGGTCGAAGTGGCCGCCGCGGTGCGCGACCTCGCGGAACACGCGCGCGAACCCGCGCGACTCGGGCTCCGACAGCGGGCTGTAGGGACGGAACGCGAACCCCACGTCGGGCCAGTCGCGGTTCACGTCCACGCCGTTCCCGTTGTAGCGCTGGAAGAAGAAGCCGCCCTCCGACACGTCGCCGCGGCGCCACCCGTCCGGGTTCGGATAGGTGAAGTAGATGATCGACCTGCGCAGCACCTCGCCGAACGTCGGCACGTGCCCCCGCACACCGCCGCTCAGGATCCGCTTGCCGGCGGCGCCGGTCGACGCCGCGGTCACGAGGTCCTCGATCTCGCGCGTGGCGCCCTCCGCGCCCGCTCGCTCGATCCCGTGGATGCTCAGCGAGATCGCGTAGCGCTTCTTGCCCTTGTCGGGCACGGTCTCGTCGGTCACGCGGACCATGATCAGGTCCGATCGCTTGCGTCCCTGGCCCGTCTGCGGGAGCCCGGCGGAGTGGTACTCCGGCTTCGGCGCGAACTCGAACCTGCCGAGATCGTTGCCGGGGAACGCCTGGCGCTCGTCGGTCCCGCTGCCCGCGCCGATCTTGCCGTCGAGCGGCAGCACCTCCAGGTAGCGGCGCCACTTCGGCTTCGAGCTCAGGTACCTCAGGCCGTTCACCAGCTCCGGGTACTGGATGAACTGTGTGGCCGGCTGGTTGCCCTCGGCGTTCGGGTCGCACGGGCTGGCCACGCAGTTGGCGAGCGGGTCGGGGAAGACCCGGCCGAGCTGCGCGTACTGCGCGTCGTTGGTGGCCACCGGAGTGGCGAGCGCGGCGGCGGGTGCCGCGAGCGCGGCCACCAGCCCCCCGATGACGACGAGTCTGCGCAACGAACCCCGAGCGCGAAAGCTACACGTACGGGGCCGGACGCGCGGCGGCGTCGCGCAGCTCCGCGCCAGCCCGCGGCGAGCGGAGCTCAGCGCCGAGCGGCGCTCAGCGCTTGGGCTGCCAGAGCGCCAGCTCGCAGCCGCCCGGGCTGCGCACCACGCTGCGCCAGCCCACCGGCCCCTCGCGCGGCTCGAGCGGCACCGCGGCGCCCAGCTCGCGCGCGCGCTCGGTGGCCGCGCGGATCTCCGCCACCGCCACGTAGGGGAGCCAGAGCGCCTGCTGGGCGCCGCACTCCACGATCCCGCCGCCCGGACGCTCGCCCGTATCGAGCGCCAGGTACGACCCGCCGCCCGCGTGGATGCGCTCGGCGCGCCAGCCGCAGACGCCCGCGAGGAACGCCTGCGCGTCAGGAAGGTCGCCGGTGTGCAGTTCCACGTGCACTACGGGTGACGGCCTCGCTACGTTCTTCTGCACACCCCTATGACCCGGCGGGCGGCCGAAATTAACCGGTGGCCCGCCGATGAGTTCGGCCCCGCGGCCCGGTCTTAATTGGAAACGGACCGGGGAGCTGACCGAGATGACCGAGATGACCGACCGAAACCGCTGGATAGCGCTGTACGTCCTGTGCATCGGGATGCTGATGATCGTTCTCGACGCCACGGTCGTGAACGTCGCGCTGCCCACGATCCAGGACGACCTCGGCTTCTCGCAGTCGAGCCTCGCCTGGGTCGTGAACGCCTACCTGATCGCGTTCGGCGGGCTGCTGCTCCTGGCGGGCCGCTTCGGCGACATCCTTGGCCGCAAGAGCGTCTTCCTCGCGGGCCTGGGCGTGTTCACGCTCGCGTCGCTCATGTGCGGCCTGGCCGACAGCCAGATCGTGCTCGTCAGCGCCCGGTTCGTGCAGGGCGTCGGCGGGGCGATGACCTCCGCGGTGATCCTCGGGATGATCGTCACGATGTTCCCGGAGCCGCGGGAGCAGGCGAAGGCGATCGGCGTCTACGGCTTCGTCGCCTCGGCGGGCGGCTCGATCGGCCTGCTCGCGGGCGGCGTGATCACCCAGTCGATCAACTGGCACTGGATCTTCTTCGTGAACATCCCGATCGGGATCGCCACGGCGCTCGTGGCCACGCGCGTGCTCGATCGCGACCGCGGCATCGGCTTCGGCGACGGCACCGACATTCCCGGCGCCGTGCTGGTCACCAGCTCGCTGATGCTCGGCGTCTACACGATCGTCAAGCCGGCCGCTGAGCTGGGCTGGGGCTCGGGCCAGGCACTGGCGCTGGGCGCGGTGTCGCTGGCGCTGCTCGTGGCGTTCGTCGCGCGCGAGGCCACCGCGCGCAACCCGCTGATCCCGCTGAGGATCTTCCGGTCGCGCAACGTGGCCGGCGCGAACGCCATGCAGGCGCTGCTCGTGGCCGGCATGTTCGGGATGTTCTTCCTCGGCGCGCTCTACCTGCAGCGCGTGCTGGGCTACGACGCGCTCCAGATCGGGCTGGCCTTCCTGCCGGCGACGCTGATGATGGGCGTGCTGTCGCTGCGCTACTCGGAGGCGCTGATCATGCGCTTCGGCGCGCGTCGCACGCTGCTGCCCGGCGTCCTGCTGATCGCTTTCGGCCTGGCCGCGTTCGGCCGCGCGCCCGTGGACGGCAACTACTGGGTCGACGTCCTGCCCGTGATGGTGATCCTGGGCCTGGGGATCGGCACCTCGTTCCCGGCGCTCATGACGCTGGCGATGTCCGGCGCCACCAAGCGCGACGCCGGCCTGGCGTCGGGCCTGGTCAACACCACCGTGCAGGTGGGCGGCGCGCTCGGCCTCGCCGTGCTCGCCACGCTGTCCGCCACGCGCACCGCCGACCTGAAGGCGTCCGGCGCCTCGGCCGCCTCCGCGCTCACGAGCGGCTACCACCTGGCGTTCTTCATCGGCGCCGCGCTGGTGCTGGCGGCGTTCGCCGTGGCGGTCCTGGTGCTGGAGCCGGAGCGCAACCTGGCTCCGGCCGAGGGGCACGAGCACGGGCACGGGCACGAGCTAGCGCGAGCCGAGCCCTGCTCCGAGGCGGCCTGACAACCCGGGCCTGCCGCCCAGGGTCCGATAGGCGAACAGCCCGGCTATGAGCGGCAGCGGCGCCAGCACGATCGCGCGCAGCCAGGCCGAGCCCGCGTCGGTGCCGGCGCCGAGCGTGTGCACCACCCCCAGCACCCACACGAGCACCGTGGCGCGGTGGGCTTTGCGCCACAGCCTCGCGCCGATGTGCCGGCGGGCGTAGAAGCTGAGGCCGAGCAGAGCGGCCAGGTACGCGGCCAGGATCCCGAGGCCGGTGTAGAACGGGCGATAGGACATCGCGAACGGCACGGCCACGCCGGTCAGGCCCGGTCGCAGCCAGCCGTCGCCGAGCAGTGTCAGCCCGTGCACGGCGAGGGCGCCGAGCCCAGCGAGCGCAGTCTGCTCGTGCACGCGCAGCAGCGCCCGGGTGGCGCCGCGCCGGCGGATGAGCCTGGTCGCCATCGCGAGGCCGATCAGCACCGACGTGCTCACGAGGATTAGCGCGACGATCCCGGCGGAGCGGCTGGCCAGCCACCACACGTACTTGGCGGGGTCAGGATGGGTCACCGCCCGACCACCTCGACCTCGCCGTCGTCGTGCACCAGCACCCCGCCGCGCTGCGCGAGCAGCCGGCGCGCGCCCTCGGGCCCCGACAGCAGCGCCTGCTTCGACGCGGTCTCGGCCTCGAGCGCGCTCGAGGCCACGGCGGTCACGCACACCAGGCCGGTCCAGGCCGGCTCGCCCGTCGACGGGTCGAGCAGGTGGTGGGCGAAGCGCCCGTCGTCGCGGCGCCATATGCGAGCGTCGATGCCCGAGGTGGCGACGCCCCCGCGCGTGATGGCGAGCGTGTGCGCCGCCTCGCCGGTGAACGGGTGCCGCACGCCGATCTCGTACGGGCGCTCGAGCGCGCCCGCCCCGCCGACCGCGATGTCGCCGCCGCAGTCGACGGCGAAGCGGGCGAAGCGGTCCAACCGGGCGAGCCGCCGGGCCACGGCGTCCGCGGCCAGGCCCTTGCCGGTGCCGCCGGTGTCGATGCGGACGCCCGGCGGGCGCTTCACGAGCCCGGCCACGTGCTCGACCTCCACCTCGCGCCAGCGCGCGCCCGGTCGCGGCGCGGCGGGCCGGCGCGGGGGAGCGCAGCGCAGCGCCGTGCGAAGCGGCGCGCGGGCTGCGCCCTCGCGCGACGCGGCGTAGCCCGCTCGCTCGAGCTGCTCCACGAGGGTCGGGTCGAGCAGGCCGCCCGTCGTCCGCGCGGCCCACAGGCCCGCGCCCACCGCGGCGCACAGGAGCGGCGAGGCGGGCACCTCCTCCCGCGGGTCGCGGTTGAGCCGCGAGAGCTCGGAGCCGGCGCGGAAGCGGCTCAGCCGGGCGTCGAGGTCCTCCACGAAAGCGCGCTGGGCGGCGCCGGCCTCGGCCGGAGCCGCAGACCCCGGCCGGCCGCGGCCCACGAGGATCCGCACGTCGCATCCCATCGCCCGGAAGCTGGTCTCGTGGTCGCCGCCCATCGCTGATCAGCCTGGCCGGCGACATTGAGAAATTCCGAAGAGTCGCGCCCGGGCGTCCGAGCGCTGACGCGAGCTACCTCACGCGCGAGCCAGGTTCGCGGCGAGGACCTCCATCGTGCGGCCGTACTCCTCGGTCGGGCTGAACTCCACCACCTCGGTGCCGGCGCGAATCTCGGGCACGTGGCCAGGCGGGGCGTAGTAGGCGTCGCCGGTCTCGTAGACCTCGTCGCGGTCCGCGAAGTGGAAGGTCACGCGGCCGGTCACCACGTAGCCCCAATGCGGGCTCTGGCAACGGTCGTCGGGCAGCCCCTTCATCAGCGGTGCGGCGTCGGCGTCCTCGCGGAACGTCTCGAACGCGACGGTGTAGCCGCCCAGTTCCTCGTAGCGCCCCTCCATCGCCCCCATGTCCTCCACGCGCGACGCGGTGGCCTTCGAAGCCTTCGCCATGCTGTCCTCCTATGTAGACGGTGTGTCTAGATACGCAGTCGCACAGTACCACTTGTCGGACACCGTGTCTAGACTTCATGTCATGCCGAGGCCGTACCGCCCACAGCGCCGCTCGACCCGCGCGGAGGGGACCCGCGCCAAGATCATGGTCGCCGTTCGCGAGCTGCTCGAGGAGGGCGCCTTCCACGAGTCGACGGTCGAGCAGGTGGCGGACCGCGCGGGCATCTCGCGCGCCACGCTCTACCAGCACTTCCGCTCGCGGCTCGACCTCGTCGATGCGATCTGCGACTCGTTCGCCGTAAACCCCGCGCTGGTGGAGGTCCGCGAGACCGTGGAGCTGGCCGACCCCGACGCCGCGCTGGACGAGACCATCGCGGCGTGCGTGCGTTTCTGGGCCTCGGAGGACTCGGTGCTGGCGCAGCTATACGGCGTGGTGGCGGTCGATCCCGCCGCGCGCGATCTCGTGGACCGCCAGCGCGGCGACCGCCGCGGCGAGATGCAGCGCCTCGCGCGTCACCTGCACTCGGCCGGCCGCCTGCGCTCCGGGCTCGGCGAGCGGCGGGCGCTCAACCTGCTGATGGTCGTGACGAGCTACGACGCGTTCCGTGAGCTGCGTGAGGCCGGCCTCTCGGAGCGTGACGCGGCGAAATCGCTCCAGGAGGGTGGCCGCGCGCTGCTCCTCGCCGATTAGCGCGACACTGTGGGTATGGCACAGGGCAGCGAGGGCCCCGAGCTCCGCGGCGACGCCCAGGACGTCGACTTCTTCAAGCTCATGGAGCGCCATCTGCCGCGCGGCTTCGTGTGGATGATGCGCCACCTGCCGAGCGACCCGCGCTGCCGGCTCTGCCGCGCCCCCTTCGGCGGGATCGGCGGCCGCGTGATGGGGCGCGTCGGCTACGGCCCGTCGCGGAAGAACCCGGCGCTCTGCAACACGTGCTTCGAGAAGGCGCCGATGGGCGGCGTCGAGATGGAGATCGGCGTGCTGTTCGCCGACGTGCGCGGCTTCACGTCGATGGCCGAGGGCATGGAGCCCGGCGCGGTGGCCGGCCTGCTGAACCGCTTCTACGAGACCGCGACGAAGATCCTGGGCCGCTCGGCGATCATCGACAAGCTGGTGGGCGACGAGGTGATGGCGCTGTACGTGCCGCAGCTGTTGTCAAAGCAGTTCGAGAAGGACATGCTGCGCGACGCCACCGACCTGCTCCAGGCGGTCGGCTACGAGGGCGGCGCCGAGCCGTGGCTGCGGCTGGGCGTCGGGCTCGACGTGGGCCGCGCCTTCGTCGGCAACGTCGGCTCCGGGGACGTCAAGGACTTCACCGCGCTCGGCGACGTCGTGAACACCGCCGCCCGGCTCCAGTCGTCCGCCGAGGCCGGGCAGATCGTGATCTCCGAGCGAGTGTTCCAGCGCCTTCCCGAGGTAGCTGTGCGCGGCCGCGCCGCAAGCCTCGCGCTCAAGGGCAAGCGCGAGGAGGAGGCCGCGCGGGTGATCGACCTCGCGCGCTCGCCGGCCGGGCGCGCCTAGCGCAGGAGCGCGGCCAGCCAGTCCCGGACCGCCGCGCGCACCGCGCCGAGGTCCTTCTTGAGCCCGTGGTCGCCCGGCACCACCACCACCTCGCGATGCGCGCCCGGCGGCGGCATGCCGAAGCGGTCGCGATCGCCCTGCACCACCAGCACAGGCGCGGCCACCGCGTCGAGCTCGTCCAGCCGGCTCGGCGGCGGCTTTTGACCCCGCTGCGGCGGCACGAGCGGGAACGCCAGGCAGAGCACTGCCGCAGCGTCCGTCGCGGCAGCCGTGCGGCAGGCCACCCGCGCGCCGGCCGAGCGCCCGCCGGCCACCAGCGGCAGGCCGGCCAGCTCGCCGGCCACGAGCCGCTCCACGACCGCCGTCCACGCCGCGTCGAGCACCGGGGCGCGCGGCGACGAGCGCCGGCCGGCCACCCGGTACGGCTGCTCGACGCGCGCCACGGCCACCCGCTCCTCCAGCGCGGCGTCGCGAGCCGCGAGCAGGTCGGGCGCGTCCACACCGCCGCCGGCGCCGTGGCCGAGCACCAGCGCCGCGCGGGCGCCGTCCACGGTGTCGAGGTGCACGCGGGCGGGGCCGTGAGGGGTGTCGATCGCGCGCGGCACGGGCGCCGCACGCTAACGCGCGGGCGCTCGCTCCAGCTCGCGGAGGCGCTTCGACACGCGCCTGCGGCGCGCCACCAGCTCGCGCTCGAGCGCGGCGATCTGGTCGCGGCGGCGGCGGATCAGCTCGAGCTGGCGGTCCATGTGCCCGACCGCCTCCTCGAGGATCGTGCGCCTGCGCACGGGATCCTCCACGCCCGCCTTCCACTCGCGCCGCAGCGCCGCCCGGGCGCTCTCGGCGCTCGCCAGCTCGCGCAGCTCCTCGAGCGACACCCCGAGCAGGTCCTTCAGCTCGAGCAGCTCGCGCAGCCGCTCTACGTCGTCGCGCTCGTACAGGCGGTGCGAGCCGCGCGCCCGGCTGCCGGCGGCCGGCAGGACGCCGATCTCCTCGTAGTAGCGGATGGTGCGCGGCGTGGTGCCCGCGGCCTCCGCCACCTCGCCGATGCGAAGCAGCTCGCCCATCACGCCTCCTGCGGGGCCACGCCGCGGCCGGGCGCGGCCGGCCGCTCGACGGCGGCGTGCCGCGGCCGCATCAGCGACACCACCGCACCGGCCAGCGAGGTGGCCGCGAGCACCCACAGCGCGGTGTGCATGTTGGCGATGAACGGCGCGAGCTTGGCGTCCGAGAGCCCCGACGCGAGGCCCGAGAAGATCTTGAACAGCACCTGCTTGGGCACCGCGGCCGTGATGACCGCGAGCACGAAGGCGATCGAGATCACGGCGCCGGTGTTCTGGAGCATCATGCGGGCGCCCGCGGCGATCCCGCGCCGCCGCTCCGGCACCGTGCCCATCATCGCGGCAGTGTTGGGCGAGTTGAACATGCCCGACCCGAGCCCCACCAGCAGGAGCCAGACGGTGGACTGCCAGTACGGGCTGTGCGGCTCGAGCGTGGTCATCAGCGCCAGCGCCACGGCGCTCACCACCATGCCGCCCGCCGCAAGCGCGCGCGAGCCGTGGCGGTCGGCCCAGATCCCGGCGAGCGGCGACGACACGAGCATGCCGAGCGCCAGCGGCGTGAGCTTGAGGCCCGCGGTGATGGGGTCGTCGCCCTGGGCGCCCTGGAAGTAGAAGACGAACACGAACATCAGCGCGAAGCGCGAGAGCCCGTTGATGAACGCGGCGCCCGCGGCCGCGGCGAACATCCGGTTGCGGAAGATCGTGAGGTCGAGCATCGGGGCGCGGCCGCGGTGCTCGATCAGCACCCAGAGCGGCAGCAGGACCACCGCTGCTGCCAGACCGGCGATCACGACCGGGTCGTTCCAGCCGGAGATGCCGCCGCGCGAGAGCCCGAGCGTGAGGCCGGTGAGCCCCGTCACGAACGTGGCGGTACCGGCAAGGTCGAGCCCGCGCGCCGGGTCGCGCTTCGACAGCTCGCGCAGCACGAGCCCGCCCCAGGCGGCGCCCGCCAGGCCGAGCGGCACGTTGAACCAGAACACCCAGTGCCACGAGATCGACACGAGGGCGCCGCCGAGCACCGGTCCGAGCACGAGTCCGACGGCCGCGACCATCGTGTTCGTGCCCATCGCCAGGCCCAGCTCGCGCTTCGGAAAGGCGTCGGTCACGAGCGCGGCGGCGTTCGCGAACAGGAACGCCCCGCCGATCCCCTGCACGATCCGCCACAGGATCAGCTCGGTGCCGCTGCCCGAGAACCCCGCGCCCAACGAGGCTGCCGCGAAGACCAGGAAGCCGGCCACGTACGCCTTCTTTCGACCGAAGAGGTCGGACAGGCGGCCGGCGGTGAGGACCAGCACGGTGGAGGCGATCATGTAGGCGAGGATCACCCAGACGAGCTGCAGGATCGACGTTCCGAGCGAGCGCTCGAGGTCCGGCAGGGCGATGATCAGAGTGCCCGAGTTGATCGTGGCGAGCAGCATCCCGAGGCTCGTGCAGGACAGTGCCCACCACTTGTAGTGCTCGTGGGATGAGTCGACGCCGAATGCCACGAAACTTATTCTAACGTAAGCGTCAGGTTGCTTCTCGCGCGGGGACATACATAACCGGCGCCGGCTGGCACGTGTGCCTCGACCAGCTCGAGCACCACTTGGACGGCACGGCCGAGTCGTGGTCGCCGGGCGAGCGCTGGCGCCAGGTGCACCCGTCGTACGTCGAGCGGTCCGGCCCGACGCCGCCGCGATCGGCCCGCCGGGCGGCTAGGTCAGGCGCGGCGGCAGGGCTGCTTGGTCACGACACTGTCCGTCGCCCCGCCCTTCCACCAGAACTTGATCGTGGTGCGCCAGAAGCCGTTGCGCGGGCAGCTCGGCGGGGTCGTCAGGTAGCTGCGCACGTGACCGTTACGCGCGCGCGTGTAGCGGGCCACGGACGTGGCCGCCCTCAGCTGCCGGATGTAGTCGGTGGCGCAGCCGGTCGGCGGCTCCGGGAAGCAGGTCTGGGTCACGAACAGGATCGACCCGTCGGGGCGGATGCGTCCCCGCGAGACGGCACTGCCCTCGGCGTTCACCAGCAGGATCTGCTCGTTCGTGTTGTTGAGCACGTCCAGGGTGTGCCTGTAGCGATCGAAGATCGTCTGCGTGAAGGGGTAGTAGAAGATCCCCTGCGCGAGGCCGCCGCCGATCCGGCTCGCCGCGGGGCAGGCCGCCTTGCCGAACGCCTCCAGCTCTGCGTCGCTCGCCGTGCACTTGGCAGGCACGCTCGTGTCGTAGCGCATGCCCCGGGGCGGGTGGAAGACCATCTTCTCGAGGTACGGCGGGTTGCCGCGCTTGTTCCCGGCCGCGTGATACACGCCGCTGAACTTCACGCCGGCCGGCGCGCCCGGCCGCGTGGTGGTGAGCGACTGGTTCACGTCCTCGCGCGGGCCGCTGCCGGGCAGTGCGGCCGCCCCGCTCGGGAGCAGCCCGAGCAAGGCCAGTCCAGCCACTACTGCCCCCCGGCAACGCATGGTGCGTAGGTGTTCCCGGGAGCCGGGGCGTCGTAACCTCGAACGGATGGACTCCGATGCAACGATCGCGCACTGCGCGCTGGATCGCGACGGGCTCGAGACTCAGGGCGCGCGCTACTCGCGCCTCGCCGTCGCCGTCACGGCGCTCCAGCGCGAGCCGCGCAGCCTCACGGTGGAGTTCGACGCGAGTGTCGACCGCGAGCTGCTCGACCAGACGCTCGCGATCGAGCGCGAGTGCTGCCCCTTCTTCACGCTCGAGCTCGACGAGCAGTCGCGCCGGCTGCGGGCGAGCGTGAGCCGCGCCGACCAGGCGCCGGCACTCGACGCGCTCGCCGAGGCGCTCGCGCCCAGCGACAGCGATTAGTTTCCGCGGCGGCCGCGGTCTCAGCTGGTGCAACCGAACCTCAGGAGGAGGATCCGATGACAAGCACAAGGACCCGCGTCGACGTGGTCAACACAGTCGTAATCCCCGTGGGCGACCAGGAGCGGATGCTCGATTTCTACGTCGACAAGCTCGGGCTCGAGAAGCGCACCGACATCGCGTTCGGCAACGGCTACCGGTGGATCGAGGTCGCGCCCGGCGACGCCCAGACGACGATCGCCCTGGCGCCGCCGCCCGAGGGCAAGCCGACCGGCAACCGCGAGACCGGCATCGGCCTGCACACCGCAGACATCGACGCCTACCACGCGGAGCTCGCCGAGAGCGGCGTGGACGTGGACGCCGAGGTCAGCCGCATGGGTGACCCGGTGCCGCCGCTGTTCTGGCTGCGCGACCCGGAGGGCAACTCGCTGATGGTCGTGGGCTGATCGGGCCGAGGTAGCTTGTCCGACCGTGGCCAAGCGCCAGTCCTCCTACGTCGCGCTCCTGCGCGGCATCAACGTCGGCGGCAAGAACAAGGTCGGCATGGCCACCCTGCGGGAGGTGGTCGCCGGCCTTGGCTGCCACGACGTCGGGACGTACATCAACTCCGGCAACGTCCTGTTCCGGGACGCCCGGCCGCCGCGCACGCTTGCGCCGAAGATCGAGCAGGCGATCGAGCACGAGTTCGGCTTCCCGGTCGCGGTGCAGGTGCGGGACCTGCCCGGCGTGCGCCGGCTGCTCGACGCGATCCCCGACGACTGGACGAACGACAAGGGGCAGAAGACCGACGTCTTCTTCATCCCCGCCGAGCTCGACAAGCCCGGCCTGCTCGACTCGATCGTCCACGACCCGGAGATCGAGACCGTGCTCCACGCGCCGGGCGCGATCGTCTGGAACATCAGCCGCGAGAACCAGTCCAGGGGCAACGCGATCCGCCTCGTGCGGTCCGACCTGTACCCGCGCATGACGATCCGCAACGTGAACACGGTGCGCAAGCTGCGCGACCTGCTCGAGGCGCTCTGATCAGCGCGGCGCGTACAGCCTGACCGTCGCGGCCTTGCCCTTGAGCGGCACGTCCGGGCGCTCCGCGTACTCCTCCGCGGCGGAGCCGAGCGCGCGCAGCGTGGTCTCGGTCACGAGCACGTCGTCGCCGGTCAGCCTGGTGGCGGCCTCCACGCGCACGACCGTGTTCACCGGATCGCCGATGACCGTGAAGTCGCGCCGGCCGCCGCCGCCGATCGTGCCGACCACCACCCGGCCCGAGTTCACGCCCACGCCCACGCGCAGATCGCCGCCGTCGCCGCGGCGCACGACCTCGGCTATCTCGCGCGCCGCCGCCACCGCCCGGGGCGCGTGGTCGGCGTGCCGGTCCGGGGCGCCGAACACCGCCAGCAGCCCGTCGCCGATGAACTTGTTCGCATGCCCGCCGTGGGCGAGGATCACCGGCACGACGGCCTCGTACAGCGCGTTCAGGTGCGCGACGACCTCGTGCGCGGCGGACCGCTCCGCGATCTCCGTGAACCCGCGCACGTCGAGGAAGAGGAGCGACACCTCGATCAGGTCGCCGCGCAGGTCCGTGCCCTCGCTGAGCACGCGCTCGGTCAGCGCCGGGTCGACGAAGGCGCCGAACGCCTCGCGCAACCGCTCGCGCTCACCCAGGCCGGCGACCATCGCGTTGAACGACGCCGCCAGCTCGCCCGTCTCGTCGGCGGATACGACCGGCACGCGCACCGTCAGATCGCCGCTGCCCACGCGGCGCGTGGCGTCGCGAAGGTCGATGATCGGCGCCGACACCGCGTCAGCGAGCACCAGGCTGAGCCAGATCGAGATCGCCGCGGTCACGCCGAACGCCACCACGCTCGCGAGGCCGATCGTGTCGAAGTCGCGCGTGTCGGCGGTGAGCAGGCCGGTCACCACGATGCTCGCGCCCCACGCCACCATCGGCACCGTCACCACCAGGCGGCGGTGCAGCGTCACGCGCGCGAAGTCCGCCGGTGAGGTGGCCGGCAGGGTGCCGCCGATGTCCTCGAGGATGGGTCGCATCCCCAGCTCGAGCGCCGTGTAGCGGAGGATCACGGACGAGACGTAGAGCAGGTAGGAGGCCGGGAACAGCAGCGCCGCCTGGTATGCGGGCAGATCGAGGAGCGCGGCGAGCACCAGGTCCGCGGCCGCGGCGCCGACGGCGCCGATCGCGTACAGGCTCGGGTGGCGCAGCATCGCCGCTGGAAGCGACGCGGCGGCCGCCCGCGCGCGCAGTGTGAGCTCGCGGTCGCGCTCGCCGTCCAGCCAGCGGCGGATGGGCCGCGCGGCGCGCCGCAGGAAGGCGCCCGCCAGAAGCCCCTCGACCGCGTAGCCGGCGGCCGAGCAGCCGGCGTAGGCGGCGAGCTCGTCCGCGTGCACGTTCACGTACAGGACGAGCGTGGCCACGCCGAAGCCCGCGACCACCACGCCGTTGAGCACGGCTCCGAGCGCCTGGGCGTCGAAGTAGCGAGCGCCGGTGCGGCGGTAGACGAGGCGCGGCAGCCCCTCGAAGAGCCCGCGCCGGCGCGCCGGCCGGCCTACTCGATCACGCCCACCCGCAGATGCCGGTTCCTGAACTGCGCCTCCTTACGCGAACGTGCCGCGAGCGTAAAGGATCCTCGCCGCGGGACGCGATGGCAGGATGCGTGCGTGTTCGAGCTGCTCGAGATCGAGGCCGCGCTCGACGCCGCGACGCTCGAGCGGATCCGCGGCGAGATGCGTGCGGCGGACGGCGTCCCCGCGAGGGTGACCGGCGCTGGGGCGGACTCGGGGCCCGCGGCCGCGCCGAGCGTGCGCAGGGCCACCCGGGTCGCGGTCTCCGACTCGAGCCGCGCCGCGGTCAGGCGCATGCTGGAGGAGCAGCGGCCGCGCATGGAGACCCGCTTCGGGCGGCCGCTGAACTCATGCGAGGAGCCCCAGTTCCTGCGCTACGGACCGGGCGACCACTTCGTCGCCCATCAGGACGGGAACACGCCGCTGATCCGCGACGACTCGCGCTTTCGGAAGGTCTCGGTGGTGATCTTCCTGAGCGAGCAGTCCGAGCATCCGGCGCCCTACGTGTATTGCGGCGGCTCGCTGGTGCTCCACGGCCCTTTCCCGTCCGAAAAGCGGATGTCGCTGGCGCCCGCGGCGGGCACCCTCGTGGCGTTCCCCTCCGAGACCACGCACGAGGTCGCGCCCATCATCCACGGCGAGCGCCTGTCGATCGTGTCGTGGTATCGGGCCGAGGCCGGGGCGTCGGCGGCGTGAGCGAGCCCGGTTGGATGCCGGTAGCGAGCCGCTCAACAAGACGATGGATTACACGTTCGGCGCGCTGTTCCTGGAGTCGATGTAGGGCAACCACCGCCGCCGCGCAGCACTTGACTTTGCGTCCGCCGGAGAAATAGAGTCGTTTACTCAATGAATGCGGGCGGTCACCTCGTTCACCTTCTTCACTGGTTGCATGACGAGACCGAGCACGGCGGACCGCTGGCGATCGGGGGAATGCTGGTCGGAGGTGCGATCGGATGGATCGTGAATCCGCCCATGCAACCGACCGACGTCTGCGTGGAACACGGCATAGGCAGGGATGTGTTCGGGCATTGTCCGGACGTCTTCAGCGTCGAGGCCCTGGTCACGATCCTCACCTTCGCGGTCTTCTGCGGGGCGCTGGGCGCCGCCTTTGGGTGGATCGCCGCTCAGGGCAACTCGGGCAACTAACTCCGGCCCCGAGCTGTGACAGCGTCAGACGTGCGCGCCTCGGCGCCCGCGCCAGGTGTGCGTCCGAGTTCCAACGGACGCGCGCGCGAGCAGGCCCGCGACGATGGCACCGACGGCGAAGTACAGCGCGGCGACGATGCCCCAATTCACCGCACGCTTCACCTTGGGGTTATGGATCGAGAAGAGGTGGTCGAGCGGCTGCACCAGCCACTTGGCGGCGTCCATCACGGCGCCCACAAGGACATTGCCCTGGTTGGCTCCGAGGACGTAGAGAAGGATGCCGGCCACGATGATCGCGGCGACGGCACCCGCGACGAATCTGATGATCCGAGCGAGTAAGAGCATGGGGTACGCCTCTCTTTGAACTTGCCGTTGCCTCGCTGTACCCGGTGCCGCGAGGCACGAACCGGACGAGCTATCCGGTATCCGGATTCGAAGAACGCCCGACCGCTGCGAGGGCCTCTTCGCGCGTCGCGAATTCGCGGACTTCCACGATCCGGCCGTCCTCGCCGAAGCGGTATGTGGATGCATAGCGAAGGTCGCCGGCTACGCCGCTGCCCTTGCCCGTAGCGCGGGCGAGTTGCACGCAGACGAGGCTGTCGCCCGCATCGATCGACTCCTCGATCCGCCAGCCACCGAGGTCGAAATCGTCGAGCCAATCCTGCATGTAGCCGCGAACACCCTCGTGGCCGTGATACGTCCCGGCGTCCGGAGCGCCCTCGATGGCCGTCCACACGATTCCGGGATCGACAAGCTCGAAGACCACGTCGAAGGCGGCCTTACGCCAGCCCTCGTTGTAGAGGCGAGCCACCATCTCCTCTCGCGATGGCACGGCCGCAGTATCGCTGAGTGCGACCCGAGCAAGCTACATCGGCGGTCCCCAGAACGCCGTCGGCCGCGCGTCCAGTGGGCTGGCGGCGGATGGAGCCAAGCGGACTTCTATCGAAGTCCCGCGGTTCTCAAGCAACTCCGCTCTGCCGTGTTGAGAGGCCGGAAGACGCCGCAAGGGGCGGAGCGCGCTCAGACCTGTCGCGAGCATGATCGGGGCGCGCTACCTAAGCATGCTGATACAGCGCTGGAGAACCGCGTCGGGCCGGCGGCCCAGATCGCGCGAGTGGAGCTAGGGGACTCGAACCCCCGACCTCCTGGGTGCGATGAAGATTCGGGCAAGCGGTGCCCGTGGCTCGGGATCGCCGCTCGTGCCGCGCCGTGAGCCCGTTCGGGGCAAACTCCTGCGTGCGTCAACTCGGGAGGACCCATGAAGCGCGTCATCACACACCTACGCCAGAACGCGTATGGACTAATCGCGATCTTCATCGCCCTGGGGGGTGTCGCGTACGCGGCGGGGCTTCCCGCGAACTCCGTGGGCACCAGGCAGCTCAGGCGCCGAGCCGTCACACGGGGCAAGCTGGCGGACCACGCGGTGACGGGCTCGAAGGTGGCCCGCAAGTCGCTCACGGGCAAGCAGATCAAGTCGTCGACGCTCGCGCCCGTTCCCGAAGCCGTTCACGCGACGAGCGCCGACGGCGCGGCGCCGACCGGACTGGCGAGTGGAGCGCTGAGCGGCACGTACCCCGGCCCCGGGATTGCGGCCGCCGCCGTGGGGAACGCACAGCTTGCGAGTGACGCGATCACGTCGGACAAGCTCGGGCTGCGCACGACCATTGACACGACCGATACGAACTCGACCAGCCCGAAATCGCTCGGCGTGCCGTGCCCAAACGGAACGACCGTGCTCTCCGGATCGGCGACGATCGACAATGGCTTCGGCACGCCGGCCCCGAGCGTGGCTCTCAGCGGCGACGGCCTCCAGCCGCTCTTCAAGGGTTGGTACGCCAGCGCCTACGAGACGCCGGCGACGGCCGGCGACTGGCGCCTGATCGTCACGGCGATCTGCATGCGGCAGTAGCGCGAGCGCGCAAGCCAAAAACTCGTCGAGGTCGGGAGGACGGCGAACGCCGCAGCGCCTCGTGGAGCTGCCGGATCCGCTCCCGAACCTCGTGGTTCAAATACCGTCTCTCCCAGGCCGCTTAAGCAGGCAGCGCGGGCCTTGTTTGAACCTAGGAGAGGGTCGCTGCGCGAGCTGGTGGCTCGGGGCCGATCACCCATGCCCACACCGGCTGTTCCTTTCCCTTGAGGTGCAGCTCGACGGCCGCCCCTTCCGGCGGCGGACCCTCCAGGTTCGCTCGCGCGCGCTCGGACATCACCAGTTGGCCGGCCTCGGCACATGCCTGCAGCCGCGCGGCCGTATTGACCACATCCCCGATCGCGGTGAAGTCCTTGACCTCGCCGGAGCCGACGTTGCCGACCGAGGCCGGGCCGTAGTCGATGCCGATCCCCAGTGGCAGCCATGGCCCCCTATCGGAGCCGAAGCCGACGCCGCGGAGCAGGTCCTCCGCCGCCCGCAGCATGTGCGAGGTGGCGGCGGGTGTCCACGACGGAATGAAGAGCGCCATCACCTCGTCGCCGATCAGCTTGTCGATCACCGCGTCGTGGCGGACGAGCACGTCCGCCGCCAGCGCGTAGAAACGGTTCATCAGGTCGGTGACCTCGGCCGTGGGCCGCGATTCGCTCAGCGCCGTGTAGCCGCGCACGTCGGCGAACAGCACACCGACCTCCATCTCCCGGCAGCCGATCGGTGCCTGCTCGAAGCAGCGCTGGCAGAAGTTGGGGTTCTTGCGCGAGGGGGAGAAGTTCGGTCCGGGCAGGACCCGGCCCAGCCCGGCGAAGGGCGAGCGACAGAGCTTGCAGCGCGGGCCGCCAGGGATCGCGCGATTGATAGAGCGGAGGTGCCGGGGGAAGTCCTGCTCACAGAAGACGAAGATCGCGTCGTCGCCATCCCGCTTGCGTGAAGGCCGGAGCCGTACTCCGACGAAGCCTACGGGGCGTCTCCGCGCCGAGACGGCGCAGGTCTATTCGATGGTCGCCTGCTCGGCCTCCGGGACGCCGCGACGAACAGTGCGAGCGCGGAGACGACGTTCGCGAACCTCAGGCGCGGGCGAAACCGAGTCAGCACCGCCCATCCTCTCCGGGCGGGCCGCTTGGCCCTCCCTGCCGGCGACCCTACCTCGGCTCGGCTCGGCTCGCCACTTGCCTGCCGGGGGGCCGCACCTACGCCGAACCTGCTCGTCACCGACGCGTAGGCGGCCGCCTGCCTCGACGTTCCGTCTGCTTGCGACGACCGCTGTTCAGTCAGACGTCCAGCTCCGTCGACAAGTTCGTGACTTTGCCCCCCCGCGCACGTTCATAGACGCGAAGGGCTCCCCACTTACCGAAAGGCGTATCCCATGAAGCGGATCCTGTTGATCCTGAGCCTGCTCGGCGTGCTGGCGCTGAGCATCGGCGCGGCGAGCGTGCTCGCCGACGATGGCTCCGACCAGCAGCAGTTGAACGACACGAGCCAGTGTCTGTCGCCCACCGGCGGCAACGACGACAACGTCGGCGAGCCGGGCGACGACCAGAGCGGCTCGTCAGACGACAGCGGCTCGGGCGACAGCACGAGCGGCGATGACTCGAGCGAGGCGAACGTCTTCGCGGCCGACGAGGGCACGACCGCCTCGGATGACATCGAGGGCTCCGACCAGGGCGACAACGAGCAGGGCGACCAGGGCGACGACGTCGTCGACGGCAACTCGGGCGACGACGACCTGAACGGCGACCAGGGCGACGACGACCTTTGCGGCGACCAGGGCGACGACGTCGAGAACGGCGGCCCCGGCGACGACAACCTCGACGGTGGCCCCGGCGCGGACACGCTGAACGGCGGCCGCGGCGATGATGTCGAGACCGGCGACGCCGGCAGCGACACGCTGAACGGCGGCCTCGGGCGCGACCTGCTGAAGGGCGGTCGTGGCAACGACACGATCAAGGCGCGCGACGGCAAGCGCGACAAGGTCAATTGCGGCCCGGGTAACGACACCGTCCGCGCCGACCGCGCCGACCAGGTCGCGAAGAACTGCGAGCACGTCAAGCGCTCGTAGCTCGACCGACAGTTCGAGGGAGTATCTGAGAGGCCGCGGCGGGAGCCGCGGCCTCTCTGGTTCAGACTACGGGCGCGGTTCAGGAGCCGCGCAGACCGCCGTCCGCAGCCTGCGAGCGGATGGCGTCGACGGGTCCGGCGCGCCGGAAGTCCGCCTGCATGCAAACGGGCGGTGCCGGCATGGGTGCCGGACGCCGCCCGCGCCGGTTCAGGCGTGTCCTACGGGCACCTGGCGATTCGTCGATCCAGCGGGATAATGCTCGATGCCGCTCGATTCGGGCGAGCGTTGCCCGGTGGTCAGCATCCTCGGGAACGAGGATCCACGGGGTGCCATGGAGGCCCCCACCCTGCCGCGGCCTGTGACCCGGAGGGGATTGCGGCTGCTCGCGCTGGCTGTCGGGATCTGGCGCATCCAGCTCGTTGGCACGCCCGGGCGGAGCCGCGTCGCCTGCGGGCGCTGATTCGCACGAAACATCTAGCCGGGCCCGTACACCTTCGACGTGGTTGTGGCCCAGGTTCCGGTGGGGAAGAACGTGCCGCTTGGCGGGTGGCCCCCGATCGCGGGAAGTAGGGCGGGCGAAAGCAGGTGCGGAGCCAGGAACGTGAAGAGCGGGCCGCCGGCCGCGGGAGCGTCCGCGCGCCACGGGGCAACGAGAGCGTCGGTGAAGCGCCGCGGCCGGCGCAGGCGGGCGGCGATCCGGCCGGGATCGTCGCCGTTGCGCAGGCCCTCGCCCAGGGCGAGCCCGGCAACGTAGCCGCGCAGGCCGGCGATCGACGGCCGGTCGGCCGGGTAGAGCGCGCGTGCCTGCGCCGCGTAGCGGATGCCGTCGACGGAGGCTGGGATCACCTCGGACGGCGACGCGATCGCGCCCGAGGTGCCGAGGGCTCCCGCGCGCTCCTCGAAGCGCTCGTCGAGCAGCGGGCTGGCGGCCACCATCAGGTCGTTGTCGACGCCGCCGGCCGCGGCTCGTGCGCCGAGCGTCCGGAGAGGCCGGGCGAGGCGATCGGCATCGCCGTCAAGGAAGGTCGCGAAATAGCGGCGGGGATCGATGGAGCGGCGGAGCGCGGAGGCGCTCGACGCGGTCTCCGGCGGCATCCGCACGAGCCGGACCCCGGCGGGGGCGAGGGCCTCCTGGAGACCGGCCAGCCGGGCCGCCGAGCTCGCGCCGCCCGGCGGGACTGCGACGGCCGCGACCCGGCGCGGCGCCCGAGCCCGCAGGCCGGTGCCGCGGTCCAGCATGTAGCGCCCGACGGCCAGGCCCTCGGCATGCGGATCGCCGGCGGTGCGCCACACCCGCCGGCCGGAGATCGGAGCGACTGCGGGGTCGGTGGCCAGCGCCGGCAGCCGGCCGGCCGCCCTCAGCGCGCCGGCCGCCCCGGGGCCGCAGGGAGCCAGGAGGGCGATCGCCCGGTGGCGGTGCACGACCGCGGCGGCGCGACTCGGATGGCCGCCGTCGTCGTCCACGCGGACCACCAGCTTCCGGCCACCCGGCAGGCCTCCGCGCGCGTCGAAGCGGCCGACAGCCAGCATCGCCCCCTCCGCCTGAGCGCGGCAGCGGAGCGCGTCCGGGCCGGTGAGGTCCGCGGTCATGAGCGCCTCGCGTGGCGACGAGCCGGGGACCGACGTATCGCCGACCGCGAGGGCAGCGGGCACGTCGCTCGGCGAGCCGTCGACCGACACAGAGGCCAGGAAGGTGCCGCCTGCGGGCAGGTCGACGCTTGCCGCCCAGGTGCCGCCGTGGCCGCGCCGCAGCAGCGCCCTCACCGGCGCGCGGGCGCACGCGCAGCGGAGCGTGACCGCGATCGAGCGGGGCTCGACCGTCCTCTCCGCCCGTCGGGCCCGCCCCGGCACGACCGGGGTGGCGGCAATTGTGTTGGGGCCCGGTAGAGCGGGCGCGAGCGTGAGGCGCACGTCGACGCGGCGAGCCGGCGCGGTGCCGAAGGCCGCCCCGACCAGCAGGTTGCCGCGCTGGGCGGGTAGCGCCTGCCCGCGACCCGGTATGAGGCCCGCCAGGATGGCCGCGAGGAGTACCAGCGCAAGCGCGCCGAGCGCCTCGAGGCGAAGAGCGCCACCCACGGCGCGGCCGCGGCGCAGCGCGAGCGCGGTCGCGAGCGCGGCGGGTCCCAGCAGCAGCAGGAGCGCCGACTTGGCCGCCACCACGCGGCCGTAGTCCGACCAGCGCAGGAAGTACCACGCGTGCACCTCGCGGAACGCGGCGAGCAACCCGGTGGCCACGAGGACCGCGACGCTGGCGGCGGCCAGGGGAGCGAACGCGCGCAGCGATCTGAGCTCGCGCGGCGCGCCTAAAGCCAGGACCACCAGGCCCCCCATCCAGAGGCCCGCCGCAAGCACGTGCAGGATCTGCGCCGCGAAGGCGAGGGCGGGCGTGCGCGACACAGTCTGCAGGTGCCCGGCGAGGGCGTACGTCACGAGTGCCGCCGCTCCGGCCGAGCCAAGCAGCACGTTGTCCGCTCGAGGCGAACGCTTCCACAGGAGTACGGCGGCCGCCCCGAGCGTCAGGACCGCGCCCAGCCGCACCAGCGCGAGCACTCCCGTGGGCTGGGCCACGAGCACGCGCAGCGAGGCGCCGCGGCCGGCGTCGCCGGCCGCCACCACCGCGTACCACGACGCGACGGCCACGGCGACCAGCGCCCCGGCGGCGAGCCGGCGGCGACGCTCCTCTCGGCCGTCCCCGAGCACGCCGCGCAGGACCGCTCCGGCGAGCAGCACACCGGCCCCGACGAGGCCGAGCCAGCGTGCGGCCACGCCGGACGGGCTGTCACCGCCCGCCGACTGGTGGCCGCGAGCCACCGCGGCGCCGAGCCCCTCAGCTCCCGGCGGGGCGCCGCCTCCCTGCCGCGGCACACCGAAGCGGAACGTTCCCGCGACCGTGTGTCCGTCGTCGCCGAGCGCCGACCACCGGACGGTGTACACCGCCGGCGGCAGTGTGCCGGCGACGCGCGCGGCCAGCTCGCTGTCGCCGCGCCGGACCAGCGGCCCGAGCCGGACGGGCCCGCCGTGCGGCGGCAGCAGGGTCACGCTCGACCCGGCACGCACCACCGACTCGCTGAACGACAAGGCGACCTCGCGCGGGGCCGCGGGCGCGACCGCCCCCGCCTCGGGCGAAGCCTGCACCAGGAACGGATGCGCGCCTGCCGGGCTCGCGAGGCCGAGGACCGCGGCTGCCGCAACCAGGGCCGCCGCCGCTGGCCGCGACCGGCTCACGAGAGGTCGCCTCGCGCTAACCGTAGAGGGGCGTGATCGTCTGCTCGGTCACGTCCATCTCGATGCTGCGGATGCCTCGCCCGCCGCACTGCTGGAACTGGGCCTGGCCGCTCTTGACGATCGTCTGGCCGGTCCCGTGTCCGTTGAAGGCGCCCCGCCACGCGAACGGCGCTACGTTGAGGACATTGACGTCGAACGTCGTGTAGTTCTCGAGCAGAGTCGCGTCGACGTCGGAGAGCGACCCTCGTCGGAACTGGAGGAAACTGGGCATCTCGCTCCCGATCCCGACGAGGCACGAGAACGGCTTGTTCATCCTGGCGTCCGTGTACGCGGTCGCTGGTCCGTCGTACGCCTTCCCGTTGAGCGTTCCCGTGCAGGTGCCGCTCAGGAAGCTCTCGAAGTCGTTGTTCTCGATCTTCAGGTGCACCGGCTTCGCGAAGTCCACGTGCCCCTTCAGGTGACAGGTCCCGCTCCAGGTAGTGGTGGAGGGGCCGAGCGGAGCGCGCCGGCGCTGAGGAGCGGCGGCCCCGGGGCTGTCGGCGCGACAGACGCCGGGCGGGCAGACCCAGACCATCGAGTGCGGCTTGTAATGGCCGGCCCCCCGATTGCCCGGCCAGTCGCGACGGTTGAAGTTGGTGCCGAGCCCGCCGGTGAGCTGGTCGCGCCAGGTCCTGTCGTAGCTCAGCTGCCCGCTCGCCGGGTTGATGTTGACCATGTACAGGCGATGGTTTCCGTCCACGCCGCTGCGTGCCACGAAGTAGTCGGAGAAGACCATCCTCGTCGGGAAGCCGGCCCTCGTCACGCTGTGGTTGTCGATCGCGCCCCAGTGTGGGCCGCCCGATGTCTTGTCGTTGACCGTGAGCGTGCTGATCAGGCGCGGGCAGTCCGCCACCTGGCGGCCCTGGGCGATCCTCTTCACCGCGTCGACGCCGGATAGGTCGATCTTGCCATCGCCGTTCGTGTCGATGCCGCGCGCCAGATCGCACGCGATGCGGCCGTCCCGCGCGCTCCGCACGAGCCGCACGACGTTGATGTCGTAGATCACCTTGACGGGCTGGCCCCTGTTGCCGTCATTCTCGACGTTCGGCGCCTGGCCGGTGACCGCCCTGAACAGCCAGCGGTTGTTGCGAGATACCTGGGTCCAGGCGCCGCCCTCGCACGGCCCCTCGTTCTTGAGGAACTGGCCGACCGGCTCGTGGCGCGCTGCCCTCAGCGCGATGCCGTCGTCGAACACCTCCCTCCACTGGCGCGTGGAATCGCGCCTCAGCCTCGTCACGTCGGGCGTGAAGAACACGCCCCCGCCGCACATCGATCCGGCGAAGAAGCCCTTCGAGGGGAGCGTCCCAGGGAACTGCCGCGTGACGGGCCACGTCTTGGCGTTCTCCATCACGCCGCGGTTGTAGTGCATCGTGTTGTCGCCGGGCCTGCGCCAGCCGCGGCCCATGTGCGCGACCGACACCAGCTTCGGGTGATCGGCCTTCGCCGTGTTCCAGACGCGGACGGTCGGACGGAAGAACTGGCCGCTCGACGGCTTGGCCGGGTCGAGCACGACCATCTTCGGCTCTGCGTAGTCCGAGGTGACCATGCGGCCGATGTCGGGACGGACCTGGATGCCATGCGGGTTGGCGCACGTGTCGAGCGGCGCCGCCTCGTCCTGACCGCACGGCTCGGGAATCCCGCCCGGGTTGCCGTGCTGGCGCGCGCCCGGGGCTCCCGCCGGTGTCTCCGACGCCACCACGTAGCCCTTCTTCCTGTCCGGCCTGAACACCACTACCTCGCCGGGTGAGCCGGCGAAGTTGTAGTCCGGCCCGCCCATGTAGGTGCCGACCATCCGCCCGTGCGACGAGGCGTCGTAGGCGTCCGGCACCGAGCCCCCCGGCGTGTCCTGCGGCGCGATCGTGTTCTCGACCGACAGCTTCGGCACGTTCCGGACGCTCATGACCCAGGTCGTGTCGTTGAACAGCCCGCCCGCGAGGAGCGGCTGCCCGTTCTCCCACTCGTACTGCATGTGGTGCGGCTCGCCCTCGAGTCCCCACGGGAGCGGCAGCTGCACGAAGTTCGCGACCTTGCCGTAGCTGGGGTTGCGCGAGCCGTCGACGTTGCGCCTGCGCGCGTCGAGAACCACGAATCCGTCGAGGCCCGGCACGAAGCGGTCCTGCTCGTCGCCGATCGACCCACGCGGATCGGCAAGCAGCGCGCCGGGGTCGCCCTGGGCCTGCTGGCCGTGCTCGTCGGACGCGTTCGAGTTGCCCGCCCAGACCACCACGTACTCCGGCTTCGCGCCGGGGTCCGGCGGCACGGCCTTGCCCTGCCGGTAGCGAGCCAGCGCGGCGCGCCAATCCGACACCGCCCTGTCGCGGCGGGCGAGCGCGCCGCCGACCAGGTTGTTCTGGACGTCGGTCGGCCGGGCGCGGCCCTCCAGCGAGCGGGCGTTCCAGCCCGAGGCGATCGGATCGGCGGGCGAGCCCTGCTGTCCGGCCGCGGCGTGCACGCCGAGCGCCGACGCTGCCAGGACGAGGAGGAGCGCGAGGAGCGCACGACCCCCCGGTCCCGCGGCTACCCGGCTCTTGAACTCGCTCAACTGCCTCCCGTGCCTCGTCGAGCGCACATTTAAGTTCGCACTTAATCAAACTCGCGCTGCGAGCGCGTAGGTTCGTACCCGCCGTCGGAGGCCGAGGGAGCGCGACGATGAAGCCGGGCTGGCTCGCTACTGCGACGCGAGCCGGAGCGTCACGGCCCCGCCGCTGCGAGCGCGCGTGCCGAGGCCGTCGCGCGCGGACGCCTTGGCGGAGTCGAGAGCTTCCCGCGGTCCGCGAGCCGTGCGAGCGCCTTCCCGGTGAGCGTCACCTTGACCTTCGGGGTGCGACCCGGCCGGATCGAGAACGTGCCCTTCCCGACGGCGCCGAGCTTGCGGTTCCTGAGCCGCAGCGTCCCCGTGCAGCGCCCGGGCGTTCCGCCCGGCAGGATGCTCTGGCCGTCGACGGTCTCGATGTCGGAGCTGAACGCGTAGTTCCCCGACCGCAGATAGACGTCGTCGCCCCCTTGGGCCATCACGATGGCCCGGCGCGCGTCGCACGGCTTGGCCTGCGAGCACGCGACGCCGCTTCCGTTGGGAGCGGCGCCGCCGCGCCGCCGAGCCGGGGGTCAACGCAAGCGCGAGTGCGGCGAGGCGGGTTGCGAGTCTGGGGTTGGAGGCGATTCGGGAAGTGCGCATGCGCCCACCCTCCCATCCCGTTCCGCGCACGTATAGGGGGGTAAGCCGTAGGTTCGTATGCCCGGCAGACCGTTTCCGACGACGAGCGGTTGGGCACGCTCGCCGCTGGGGGCGTGCGGTTCGTGAGCTGCGGCGCGCTGCTCCTCACCGCAACGGTGAAGCGCTAGAGCGATCTCGGTCAAGACGGGCTTGCGGTTCCTGAGCTTGCGCTCGTACTCACGCATCGCCTTGACTGTCTCGACGTCGGCTTCGTCATCGCGGACGAGTTTGAGAAGAGTCATGGGTTGCTCCGGGCCATGAACCGGGCGAAGCCCTCGACGATCCGCTGATGCCTGGGGTCGGAGCTCCTCGTCCTGGTTGCGCGGTGGCTGCGAGCACGTGATGCGTGCGGGTCACCGAGGTGGGGTCGCCGGCCTCGATCGGATCGCGATCCGCAGCTCGGACAGCGCGGGTCGATCAGGTCGGAGGCGGCAGCAGCGCTGTACAGCCCGGCACCACAGGCTGCGCATTTGAACTGGGGCATCTCAGGCCCCCTTCCGTTTCGATGTCCTTGGCGACTATAACATGAAACTGACGTCTAGAATTGTTAGTCTAGTGTCGTGCGTCCCACAAGCGCCGTCAACTGGACCTTCCTGACGAACCACGCCCGGGTGCTGCTCTGCATCGCCGACGATCCCGGCATCCGCCTGCGGGAGATCGGGGCGCGGGTGGGAATCACCGAGCGGGCAGCACACCGGATCGTGGTCGAGCTTGAGGCGTCTGATTACCTCTCGCGGCGGCGCGAGGGGCGGCGCAACCACTACACGATCAAACCGCACCGGCCGCTCCCCGACCCGCTTGCCAACGGGCAACGCGTCGGCGACCTGCTCGCGCTGCTCGCAGCGACGCAGGGTCCAGATCGCACAACCCCGTAGGGCCTGACAACGGGGTCTTTGGGCGCAGCTTGGCTGTGGCCGCGCGCCTTCTGCGCAATTAGCGGGCTCGAGTTTGGCCGTAGCGTCGAACTGTGCTATCCCTGCGTTTCGCTATCGGGACTGCAGGATCGTGCGCCTACGTGCATCCGGCGGGACCACCGAAAGGGGGCGCGGCAATGAGATCGACCGCGCCGATCTCCTTCGACCAAGGCAGGGAGCAGGTCGAGGGCATGATGGAGCAGGGCACGGCGTTTGCGCGCGTGGAGAACGCGATCGACGCCGCTCAGCTCTCGGACGGGCACAAGGCCGCACTGTGGCTACTCGCTTGGTCGCTGCGCGAGCCAGCGCGCCAGCGTCGGGATGCCCGGATGATGCTGGCTGTCGCCGGCACCGGCGCTCGGGTCGGCCCGTGATCGCGAGACCGCGACAACTGAACAGTGCGCGCCACGCCGCTCACGTGAGCGGACCGCGCGCGGTGAATCCGCCCGCCGCCGTGATCGAGGCCGAACGCCGTGGCCTGCGGGCGCACCCGCTCGAGTACGACGAGAGCGGCTTCCCGATCGAGCAGCGCCCGCTGACGACGGCGGGACGACTACGCCGGCTCGTGACAGGCTGACGAGCCAGTGAAACTGCTCGCTTAGCACCGCCGGGGCCCGGCCCCCAAGGAGCGCGCGCTATCGTGCCTCAGACCCGAGCGCGCGCCAGTCATCCCTCTTCTTCCGTGCGACCCGATCACAGAGGGACCGAAGGTGAACGCGATGACAGGTACGGCACACGCCAGCGCGGTCGAGCGGATGACCCTCGCGTTGAGCGAGCAGGACCGCTTGACGAAAAGCCATGACGCGGCGATCGGCACCGCGGCTGAGATCGGCGCCTACGCGCGGCTGTGCGCCGCCGGCGAGCAGGTCGCCGCGCGCCAGGCATGGCTCCACTGGGTCGACGACGAGCACTACCACGGCATAAACGCGGGCCCGTTTTCGCTACTCGCCGAGCGCTCCGGCGAGGGCCCGAGGGCCACCCGCTCGGTGGCCTCGGCGGCGCCGGCAGAGTAGGAGCCGGGGCGCGACTCCGACCGCTCAGCGCGAGGGCCCTGCGCTGCACAAGCCGCACCGCGCGCTAGCGATCGGCCGTCCCGGTACCGCGAAGACCCACGCGCGCGCCGGCCACTTCGTGGCGGATTCCCCCGGCTTCGTCGAACGCCTCGAGCGATTTCTTGCGGCGAACTGAAGATGTCAGCCCGGTAGGCGCAGGAGCATTCTGAGGATCGGCTCGGCGCGGGTCGCATCGGGCTGCTCGCCGGTGATCAGGTCGAGGTAGGTGTAGGACTCGATCAGCCGGACGATCACGTATGCGAGCTCGTGCAGGTCCACGGGCAGGTCGAGCCGCCCAGCTCGCGCCTCGTCTTCGAGCAGCGTTTCGATCGCCCCTATGAGGCGGGGCTGGAAGCCGGTGTCATGCCGAGTGAGCAGGCGCATGGTGTGCTCGCCCTCCTCGGCCAGCAGCCGCTGCATGCCGGGGTTCGTGATGACGGCGTCGAGGAAGCCGGTGACCACGCGGACAATCCGCTCCGCGCCCGGCTGGCGCACTCCGTCGTCGACGTTGCGGAGCGTCTGCTGGGTGAGCGACCAGAGAACCTCGACGATCACCTCGTCGCGGGATCCGACCCAGCGGTAGAGCGTGACACGGTTCACGCCGAGCTCGCCCGCGAGCGCGCTCATGTCGATTCGCGCCGGCGACAGGAATTTCCGGCGCGCCTGCCGGAGGGCCTCCTCCCTCGAGGCGGGGTGCGTGACGCTGGCCACACCGACAGGGTCGCGGACCGGCGCCCCTGTTGCAAACAGCGCGGGTTTGCGCGGGGCTCCGCCTGGGGTAGGTGTTCATTGCAACACATTGGTGATCTGTTGCAGAGCGTCCAAGCGCCGGGTCAGAAACCTTCGACACACAGGAGCGGGATGAGTCACCAGTTCGTCGATGAGATGCTCGAGAAGAGCAAGAAGGGCGAGCTTCGCTCGCCTGTGTCCGAGACGCTCGAGATGGAGCTCGTCGAGTTCGATCGGGGCGAGGCGGTCTATGAGATGGCGGCTCGCGAGGCGCTTGGGAACCCGCTCGGGGTGATCCAGGGCGGGGTGGCGACAGCGCTCGCGGACGCGGCCATGGCGGCTGCCACCACGACCATTCTCACCGACGAGGAGATCCAGAAGACGGCGATCACCACGATCGACATCTTCGCCCGCTTCATCCGTCCGGTGAACGCGAAGAAGGTCGAGCGCCTCCGCGCCGAGGCGAAGGTCGTTCGAGCGGGCGGTCGGCTCGTCTGGGCGGAGGCGGAGGTCCTGGCCGACGGCGAAGTGGTCGGCAAGTTCGCCGCGACCGGTATCCGGGTGCACTTCGATCCGCAGGCGTACGTGTCCGAGCGTGGCGGCGACGGATGAGCGACCAGCACGACGGGGTCGAAGTGATGGCCCGGTTCGTCGGGGAGGAGAACGTCGAGCGCAGCCGTGAATACCTCGAGCGGCTCGACCCTGAGCTGCACCGCTACATCATGGAGTTCGTCTACGGCGACGTCTACGCGGGCGACGTACTCGACCCGAGGACGCGCGCGCTGTGCACCGTGGCGATGCTCGCCTCGACCGACCAGCAGCTCCAGCTCGGCGTGTACGTGCGCTCCGCCCGCCGGCAGGGCGCAACCGAGGAGGAGGTCCGCGAGGTGCTCCGCCAGGTTGCGGTATATGCCGGGTTCCCCGCCGCGTGGAATGCGCTGGCGACGATGAAAGCTGCGTTCGGGGACGACGACTCCGAGGCGAGCTCGTGAGCTTCACGCTCGAGCTGACCGACGAGCAGCAGGCACTGCGCGACAAGTCCCATGCGTTCGCGCGCGACGTCATCCGGCCGGTGGCCCCGCACTACGACCGCGACCAGGACGATTTCCCCTGGCCGGTGCTCGAGGAGGCGGCGCAGGCTGGCCTCTACAAGTGGGAGCTCTACGCCGAGCTCGCGGCCGACCCGACGGGGCTCTCCCTCCCGGTGTTGATGGAGGAGCTGTTTTGGGGGTGCGCCGGGCTCGGGCTCTCGATCGTGCTCCCGGCGCTCGCACTCGCAGCGATCCGCCAGGCGGCCACCGACGAGCAGCTCGTGCAATGGGCCCCACAGTGCTTCGGCACACCCGGCGACCTCAAGCTCGCGGCCCTCGCCGTCACGGAGCCGAGCGGCGGCAGCGATGTCCGATCGATCCAGACCCGCGCCCGCCGCGACGGCGACGACTGGGTGATCGACGGCCAGAAGGTGTTCATCGGCAACGGCGGCATCGCCGACGTGCACGTCGTCGTCGCCACGGTCGACCCCGACGCCGGCCACCGCGGCCAGGGCGTGTTCGTCGTCCCGAAGGGCACGCCCGGTCTCACGATGCTCCGCAAGCTCGACAAGCTGGGGTGCCGCGCCACCCACACCGGCGAGATCGTCTTCGAGGACTGCCGCGTACCCGGCGACCAGCTGCTCGGTGGCCCGGAGCGTCTCGCCGAGCGCATCGCCAAGGGCAAGGAGGCAGAGCAGGGCACCCCACCACCCTCGCAGGCCGCCGATGAGGGCGGCACCGCCGCGGCGGTGCAACGTCGCAGCTCGGCCGCGCTCGGAGCTTTCGAGCGGACCCGACCGATGGTCGCCGCGCAGGCGATCGGCATCGCACGGGCAGCGCTCGAGTTCGCGACCGACTACGCCGTCTCGCGCGAGGCCTTCGGGCAGCCCATCATCGAGAACCAGGGCGTGTCGTTTCCGCTGGCCGACCTGGCCGCGGACATCGACGGCGCCCGGCTCCTGACCTGGCGCGCGGCTTGGATGGCCGCCTCGCGCAGGCCGTTCGAGCACGCCGAGGGCTCGATGTCGAAGCTCAAGGCCTCGGAAGTCGCGGTGCGCGCCTGCGAGCAGGCCATCCAAACGATGGGCGGCTGGGGCTACATCAAGGACTTCCCCGTCGAGAAGTGGTACCGCGACGCCAAGCTCTACACGATCTTCGAGGGCACCAGCGAGATCCAACGGCTTGTGATCGGCCGGGCGCTGCGCGCCCAGGCCAACACCGAACCGCTCGACCAGCGGATGGAGGCCCCGCGATGAATCCGAGCGGCTTGCCGCGCGCGGTGCGAACGGGGCTGGGAGGCCTTCGATCGACCGCTGCGGCGACCGTACGGCAGCCGTTCGGGTCGTCCACGGACGATCCCATCGAGGAGCGCGACCAGGACTTCATCGAGTCCACGCTGCCGCTCTACAACGAGCTGGTCAGGCGCTACTTCCGCGCCGACGTCCGCGGGCTCGAGCACATTCCGGCCCGCGGGCCGGTGCTGCTGGTCGGCAACCACTCGGGCGGTTTCTACATCGTCGACACGTTCGCGTTCGTGTACGCGTTCTACTCGCACTTCGGCCCCGCACGGGCCCTCCATCCTCTCTCCCACGAGGTTGCGCTGAGGCTGCCCGCGCTGTCTACGGTCCTGCGCAAGTACGGCGGCCTGCCGGCCGCGCATGAAAGCGCGGAGAAGGCGTTCGAGCGAAAGGCCGCGGTGCTGGTGTACCCGGGCGGCGAGGTGGAGAGCTTTCGGCCCTCGACTCAAACCGGGGAGATCGACATGGCGGGCCGCACCGGCTTCATCCGCCTGGCACTCGCCCAGGACGTCCCGATCGTCCCCGTCGTCGCGATCGGCGGGCAGGAGACCGCCCTCTTCGTGACCCGTGGCCAGCGCATGGCCCGCCTGCTCCAGCTTGATCGGCTCGCACGGCTCAAGGTCCTCCCGGTCCAAATCGGACCGCCGTTCGGGGTGACCGTGCTCGACCTCCCTGGCCGCCTCCCCCTACCGGCCAGCCTCACCATCCAGGTGCGTCCGAAGATCGACCTGCGCCAGCGCTTCGGCGAGGACCCCGATGAGCAGGAGGTCTACGAGACGCTCACGTCCGATATGCAAGAGACGCTCGACGAGCTAGCGGCAGAACGCGATCTGCCCGTCGTCGGGCGCGTCTGGAGCCCGTCGGCCGGTCGGCCCTAGCCCGGGCGCGACCGCGGGGACCGCACGCCCTGGCACAAGGGGGCAATGGACATTATGGGACGATTCTCGAACCCATCCCTGGTTCGGGTGATGGAGGACCTGCTTGGGGCCAGCCGCCGTCCGGATCCCTGATCAAGGCGCGGGTTCGAGCTGTGTCGGAACTTCGGCGCGCGGCGTGCCGACCGCGCACGCTGTCGCTTTGATCGAGAAACAGGAGCTTGCGCGGGGACCTGTGTCGCTGCTGCTCCTCGTCCACAGTCGCAGCGGGCGCTGCTCCGCGCGCTTCGTTCACGCGAAAAGCTGTGTCGTCCGCGATTGCAACAGGCGGTGGAGGAGCGCCGACCTCGCCCGGCGGCAGCATCAATTTCAGCGGGCCTGTCGTGTCTGCAAATGGCACTTACACAGTTCCGACCACATCAGTCAGACGCCGAACGCGTGGGAAATCGGCACCACCAAGTCGAGCGGATCGGTCTGGGTCGTCTGCGTGTCGCCGTAACCCAGGACGCCCAGGAGTCTCGGGAGCCGCGAGCAGCCCCCGACGGTCAACCTCGCGGACGGGTCGTTCGCGACATGAGGATCTGAGAACTTGACCCAACCCGCCTCCCACGGGTAGCCTCGGCGCACCCCGTCAAGGAGGATCGCGAATGCCGGCCCGTCTGCGCCCGCGGATCACCTACGCGAACGTCGTCTCGACGCTCTGCCTCTTCATGCTGCTCGGAGGAGGCGCGTTGGCGGCGTCGGGCAGCTTCGTCACCGGGGGCAAGATCCACGCCTGCGCGCGGAGCTCGAGCGGGTTCGTGAGGCTCGAGCGCGGATCCCACCCCTCGTGCGGGAGCGGCTCAGAGGCGGTGACCTGGAACGAGCGGGGCAGGCAGGGACCGGAGGGCAAGCGAGGCCCAGAGGGTAAGCAGGGGCCGCCTGGCGTGTCGGAATACGTGAAGGTCGAGTCCGGGGTGAACTTGCCCGGGAACACGATCGGTCATGCAGATGCTCCCTGCCCCCAGGGGGAGACGGTGCTTAGTGGCGGCTACAAGACGCCTCCGGGGAGCAATCTACATATCGAGGACACGGCGCCTGTCAGCGGCAACACGGTGTGGAGTGTTGCTGCCAAGAACAACTCCAGCATCGAGGACACGCTCACCGCGGTGGCGATTTGCGCGAAGGTGAAGTGAGCGCAGCCGGGCCGAACTGACTTCGGGCTGGCGCGCCCCCTACGTAGTTCGCCCAGCGCGTTCGCGAACACCGCGAGACGCCCGTACGGCGGCTCGCCGTGACGATCGCGGCCAGCGTCGCGCGCGGCCCTTATCTCGGGGCTGCGCGTGCCGAGACGCGGCTGCCGCTCGGTTGGCGAGCGGAACCGCGTGCGACGGTCTGACCTCTCGCGAGACCGCAAACGGGCAGTTGGTTCCGGGTTGGTTTAGCCCTCAGTCTTGATAACAGCGACGATTCGCGGCAAGTCACCGCGAGAGACGAATCGGGCCGCCCGACGTGATTTTCGGCGACGGCCGAAAGGGCCTGCACGTGCCGAACCTTCTGTCGGACGAATCGGTCCCGATTCGCATCCGCGACGGGCCCTGGGCGAAAGTGCTCCTTTGATCGAGAAGCGGAAGCCAGCCGGGTCGGTTCGCTCCGGCTGGCTGGGCCGGAGGGACGCTGGTTCGAACCTCGTTCACCTGGCGCGTAAAGCCGGCGGAGTCGCGCTCGCCCTGGCCCGCCTTCGCCCGCCCCCTCTCCCCGCTCGCGGCCACGACGGCGCCCATTCTCGCCGCGGGCGCTCGGCGCTTGCGCGGTGGCGCCGCTCCCCCAGAGGAAATACGCTCGGGGCATGACGGGCGAGGCGAGTCCGGTGGCCACGTGGTCCAATTCCGGGGAGGGCGAGCGGCTGTGGTTCCTCGGAACGCTCGCGACGATCCGGGTGCCTGGGGAGGCGGTCGACGGGCGCTTCGCTCTGATCGAGTTCCTATTTCCGCACCACGCCTCACCGCCGCTGCACACCCATCCGCAAGATGAGAGCTATTTCGTGCTCGAGGGTCGGTTGACGATCCAGGCGGGGACGCGGCGCTTCGAGCTCGAGCCCGGCGGAGCCGCCGTCGTGCCGATGGGGCTGGCGCATACCTTCCGGGTGGAGAGCGAAACGGCACTGGTTCTCGTGCTTAGCACGCCGGCAGGACTCGAGCGCTTGGTGCGTGACGGCGGCGTGCGCGCGAGCGCGCCGACGCTCCCACCCGCCGATGTGCCACGACCAACCGCAGAGGAGCTCGATCGGATTTTTGCCCGCCACGGCCAGGTCAACGTCGGTCCGCCGCTCGCCCCCGACGACTAACGCGTACCGAGAATCGCTCGGACTGCATCGGGGCGACTGAGTTTGAACCAGCGACCTTTCGGCCCCCAGCCGCGAACCACGGTGCTGCCACGGCGCTGCTGCTTCCCCACCGAAGGGGAAGCGGCAGCAACATGGCATCCGGCTCCCGCTCTGCATGGCGGGCGGCACTCTGGGGAGATACTGCCTGGGCGATGTCGCGAGAGAACGTCGAGGCCTTCAAACGCTGCGCGGACGCTTTCCTCCGCGGCGACCTCGACGCTGCGCTCGAAGACTTGGATTCAGAGGTCGAGTGGCGCGATGCGCTTCCAATGCTGCTCGGAGGCGCCGCGACCGTTTACAGGGGCCACGCGGGCGTCCGCGACCTTCAGCATGAATTGCAGGAGGTAATCGAGTTCGAGGTCGAGTTCGCCGAGATCCGAGACCTTGGCGACCGGACCGTCGCAACCGGTCTACTGCGCACTAGGGGCAGAGGTAGTGGCATTGAGACGGAAACGTTCTACGGCATGGTCTGCGACTGGGCGAATGGCAAGGCGACTCACATCTGGACCTACGTTGATGCCGACGAAGCCTTCGACGCCGCCGAGCTGTCGACGTAGCAAGAAAGCGCCGCTTTGGTGGGAAAGCGGCAGCTGAAGAGCGGGGCCGCGGCGGCTCGGACGCGCCGGCAGCGAACGCCTTCTGCTTTCCCGTCAAACCAGCAGCCGGGTTCGAAATCCCTCCCTCTCCGCTGGAGCAGGCAAGCACTTCCGGTCCGAGCTCGCCGCCGCCCGCCGTCAGCGCTTGGACACGACCAACGCGACCTTCGACCCTCCGGCGCGGACGGCACCGGGACTCGGTTTCTGCGAGAGCACGCGGCCCGGCTTCACGGACGACTTCTTCCTGGTAACCGTCCCGACCTTGCAGTGGGCGTTCGTGATCGCCGCCTTAGCCCTGGCGAGCGTCTTCCCGAGGACGTTCGGAACGACACACGGCGGCGGCGGGGTCGCGAGGACGCGCACGGGCGGACTCGTGGCGCTGGTCGTGACGATGAGCGGCAACGGGTAGGTAACGATCAGTCGGCACGAAAGAAGGTGCCCGACCTGGCTTGAGGTTGGCGTGTAGGAGCGCGTGGTCCCCGGCAGCGGGTTTCCATCCAGCAGCCACTGGTAGCGGTCAAAGCCGGCGAACGCGAACGGGCTCGACGACGGTGGCACCCCCGCCCAGTCGGCCCAGCGGTCCCCGACGCAGCTCTGCCGGGTTGTGGCCTGCCCCGACCCTGCGACCTCCGGCGGAGCCTGCGAGGCCGCAGGCGCACCCGCCCCGATTCGCCCAATCGCCTTGGTGGTGCCCCGGTCGGTGAACCAGAGGTTGCCGTCGGCGCCCGCACCGATTAAGCGCGGATGGCTGCCCCCGTTCAGCCCCGCCGAGAACTCGCTGATGTACCCGCTCGGGGTGATCCGCCCGATCGCCTTGGTCGCGCCTTCGTCGGTGAACCAGAGGTCGCCGTCGGGGCCAGACGCGATGCCACCCGGGGCGCTGTCCGCGTTCAGGCCGGCCGAGAACTCTGTGATCGACCCGCTCGGTGTTATCCGCCCGATCGCTGGGGTGGTGCCGCTTTGGTCGGCGAACCAGACGTTGCCGTCGGGGCCGGGCGTGATGTCCTCCGGGAAGCTGCCGGCGTTCAGGCCGGCCGAGGACGAGAACTCTGTGATTGACCCGCTCGGGGTGATCCGCCCGATCGCCTTGGTGGTGCCCGCATCGATGAACCAGAGGTTGCCGTCCGCGCCAGGGGCAATGCCCTGCAAGTCGCTGCCCGCGTTCAGTCCGACCGAGAACTCTGTGATCGACCCGCTCGGGGTGATCCGCCCGATCGCCCTGGGGGCGCCTGAATCGGTGAACCAGAGGTTGCCGTCGGGGCCGGGAGCGATGAACTCGGGCAGGCTGCCGGCGTTCAGGCCGGCCGAGGACGAGAACTCTGTGATTGACCCGCTCGGGGTGATCCGCCCGATCGCCCTCGGGGTATTCTGGCTGCCCTGGTCTGTGAACCAGACGTTGCCGTCGGGGCCTGGAGCGATGCCCTCCGTGAAGCTACCGGTACCCGCATTCAGGCCGGCCGAGAACTCTGTGATCGACCCGCTCGGTGTTATCCGCCCGATCGCCTTGGTGGCGCCCCGGTCGGTGAACCAGAGGTTGCCGTCGGGGCCGGGCGTGATGTCCTCCGGGAAGCTGCCGGCGTTCAGTCCGGCCGAGAACTCGTTGACCGCGGCGAGGGGCGCGGCCGCCGCCGGAGTTCCCGGTGCGCCGAGCGCGAGCAGCGCTGCGAGCAGCGCGACAGCCAGCAGCGCACGCCTTCTAGGCGTGTCCGCTGCACGCGTGAGTCGTGCGGGGGTAAGGCGGGGGCGAGTCAACAGCGCAAGTCGTGAGGTAGCCGGTGCTCCCTCGTCTCGTGCTGACCTTAACCCATCGTTGGTCGTCCCCGCAAGTCACGGCGCTGGTCACAGCGGGACGCCTTCGCCAGATGTGCGGCCGGCGGCTCCTGCCCTGAGCGATTCCTGCGCCGCGTCAACGCACTCTTCGGCGACGGGGTCGGATTCCGCTCTACCAGCCGCGACTGCGCGCGCCGTGCTTGGATTTCCGTGGTGTGGGACGGTCGCCTCCACCACGTTCTCGCCTCGATCTGAAGCCGCCCGAACCGACGCTCGGCGTTGGCGCTTGACCCGCTTGCCCACCTTAGTGGGAAAGCAGAAGCGAGCCTCGCGCCTAAGCAACCAACCAGGCCGATGGAGCTAGGGGGACTCGAACCCCCGACCTCCTGGGTGCGATCCAGGCGCTCTTCCAGCTGAGCTATAGCCCCGCGGGCACGGATGGTAGCGCTGCGCCCGTGCCCTGCCGGACCAGCGCAGATGTGCCTGCGGCAGGCGGGAGAAGGGCCCGACTCGGCGAATAGACGAGGTCCGAAGGGCCAAAAGAGGCGTCGGCACGGCGCGGCTCCGGTACAACCAACAGGACATGAGCTTTCGCGGCAGGTTGCTGCTGTTCTTCACGATCATCGTGGTCATCCCGATGATCGCGGTCGCGGTCGTGCTCTTCCACCTCACCGGCGACAGCGAGACCGGCAAGGCCGACGCGGAGATCGCGCAGGGCATGCGCTCCGCGTTCGCCGTCTACGACGCCGACCGCGAGCACGCCCGCGACGCGCTCGACCCGATCGCGGGCGACGCGGTGCTCGGCCGCCTGATCGGCCGTGGCCGGGGGCGCGCGATCAAGGCCCGCCTGAAGGCGCTCGCCCGCGCGCATCCGAGCGTCGTGTCGGCCACCGCGTACGACGCGAAGAGGCGCCCGCTCGCGCGCACCGGCGCCGCCGACGCCGTGGCGCACGAGGTCGCCAGCCCGTCGACGGGCGGCGGCAAGCGGCTGGGGTACGTCGCGGTCTCCGTCACGAGGGCGCGCGACTACGCGACGGAGGTGAAGCGCCTCACGGCGTTCGGGGTGCGCGTGACCGCCGGCGGCCGGC
This sequence comes from Thermoleophilaceae bacterium, assembly GCA_045805345.1. Lineage (GTDB taxonomy): Bacteria > Actinomycetota > Thermoleophilia > Solirubrobacterales > Thermoleophilaceae > AC-37. The sequence goes on from JBJMLK010000033.1 coordinate 38,082, forward strand.
TGATCGCCTCGACGCTGCACGAGCCCACGGGACACGCGATGAAGCTCGAGTCGGGCAACACGAAGATCGCGGACAGGGAGTACAGGGGACGGACCGCCGACCTGCGCCAGGTGGTCGGGCCGCCGGTCCAGGTCGGCATCTTCGAGCGCCGCGCCGGGATCGACTCCGCGATCCGCGACAGCCGGCTCCTGATCGGCGGGATCCTCGCCGCGTTCATGCTGCTTGCGCTCGCCTCGTCGCGCGTGGTGGCGCGCGCCCTGCAGGGCCAGGTCGAGCAGTTCCTGCACGCGGCGCGCCGCCTCGCCCACGGCGACTTCAGCGAGCCCGTGCCGGTGGAGGGAACCGACGAGTTCGCCGCCCTCGGCACCGAGTTCAACGTGATGTCGCGCCAGCTGGCGTCGAAGATCGAGGAGGTGGAGCGCAAGCGCGGCGAGCTTGAGGAGACGATCCGCCGCGTGGGCGACGCGTTCGCGTCGGGCCTCGACCGCGAGGGCATCGTGAACCTCACGCTGCGAACGGCGGTCGACGCGTGCGAGGCCGAGACCGGCCGCGCGCTCCCGATCGACGCCCGCCGCATGCGCACCGCCAGCGTGGGCGATTCGAGCCCCAAGCTGGTGGCCGCGCTGGAGGCCGCCGAGCGCTCGGCGTTCGCCGTCGACCCCAACACCGGACCGAACTGGCTCGCGTCGCTCGAGGGCACGACCGACGACTCGCCCACCGAGCAGCACCGCCCGTCGCGCGCGGTCGTCGACGACGTGTACGCCCTCGCGGCCCCGCTGCTCGGCCGGCTCGGCACGAGCAGCACCGTGGAGCAGGTGGGCGTGGTCTCGATCGCCCGCCGCGAGCGCCCGTTCGACGAACAGGAGTACGAGCTCTTCGCCTACCTCACCGGCCAGGCCGCGGTGTCGATCGAGAACGTCGATCTGCACGAGACGGTTCGCCTCCAGGCGGTCACCGACGAGCTCACCGGGCTCTCCAACCGCAACCACTTCCAGGAGACGCTCGACTCGGAGATCGAGCGGAGCCGCCGCTTCGGCACCGACGTCGGCGTCGTGATGCTCGACATCGACGACTTCAAGCAGGTGAACGACACCTACGGCCACCCGCAGGGCGATCTGGTCCTGGTGGAGGTCGGGCGTGTGCTGCGCGAGCTGTCGCGCGACATCGACGAGCCGGCGCGCTACGGCGGGGAGGAGCTGGCCGTGATCCTGCCGCAGACCGACTTGAACGGCGCCGAGCTGCTGGCCGAGCGCATGCGCTCCGCGATCGCCGACCTCCAGATCAAGCGAACCGACGGCGACGGGGTGCTGCACGTGACCGCGAGCTTCGGCGTCGCGTCGCTGCCGGCGTGCGCGAGCGACCGCGAGTCGCTCATCGCCGAGGCCGACGCCGCGCTCTATCGCGCCAAGCGGGCGGGCAAGAACCGCGTGATGCGCGGCGAGCCGGTGCCGGCCAAGCGCTGAGCCCGCGCGAGCACCCCCGTTGATTTAACCTTCGCGTCGATGGGGGTCCTTGACGACGCCATCCGCGAGCACCTCGACTTGAAGCGCCGCCGGGGAGCGTCGGATGACGAGATCGCCAGCGCCGAGGCCGAGGCGCTCGGTCCGGCGCGGCGTGCGCTCTACGACGACGAGGACGACGGTGAGGGACTCGGGCCGGGCGAGACGATCGTGATCCCGCCCGTCCACGACCCCGCTCCGCCGCCCGCCACTCCCACGCGCGCCGTCCACGACATCGACGAGGAGCTCATGCCGCCACCCCCGGCGGGCGCCCGCGTCGAGCGCCCGGACCTCGACGCCCCGGCGGCGGACCCGGACGCCGGTCCGGACGCCGCTCCGGACCTCGACGCGACCGTCGTCGTCGGCCCCGATATCGACCCGCTCGACCAGGACACCGTCGAGCACCCGCCGCCGTCGAGCCAGCTCCCGTTCGACCACGACGAGGACGAGCCCGACGACGCGGAAGAGGACCCAGGCGCGGAGCCGCCTGGACGAGTGTCCGAGTAGCGGGCCCTTTGCTTGCGCCCCGGTCCGGGGGGCGCCGATAGACCGCTCACGACGGCATGGAGGGTTCCGTCGGTTGGTGCGGCACGAAGGCCGCTTGGAGGGGCCGGTCGAGAGACCGGCCCCTTCGCATTCCGGGGCCGCCCGGCCCGCCGCGGCCAGGGGCGTGGCGTCAGTCCGCGTGTATGTACCCGCGAGTGGTCGCGGCCTCGAGCACCCGCTCGATCCCGAGCTCGTAGGCGGCATGCCGCATCGGGAGGTCCCCGTCCTGCGCCTTGGCGTGCACCTCGTCGTAGGCGCGGCGCATGATCTTGCGCAGCCGCTCGTTCACCTCGTCCTCCTCCCAGCGGAAGTGCTGGAGGTTCTGGACCCACTCGAAGTACGAGACCACCACGCCCCCGGCGTTCGCCATGACGTCCGGGACGATGTGCACGCCGTTGTCGGTCAGGATCTCGTCGGCGGTCGGCGTGGTCGGGCTGTTCGCGCCCTCCACGATCAGCTTGCACTTCAGCCGGTCGGCGTTCTGCTTGTGGATCATCCCGCCGAGCGCCGCCGGCACGAACAGCTCGCACTCGACGTCCAGCAGCTCGTCGCCGGAGATCTCGTCGACGCCGTCGAAGCCGGCCACGCCGCCGGCCTCCTTCACGTGCTCGGCCAGCGCCTCGGCGTCGATCCCGTCATCGCTGTGGACGCCGCCCTCCGCGTCGGACGCCGCCACGATCTTGCAGCCCATGTCCTGGAGGATTCGCGCGGCCCAGGATCCGACGTTGCCGTAGCCCTGCACCACCACACGCGTGTCGTCGGGCTTCAGGTCGAGCGCCTCGGCCGCCTGCTCGAACATGTACGCGACGCCGCGGCCGGTGGCCGCCTCGCGGCCGAGCGAGCCCTCGAGCGCGATCGGCTTGCCCGTCACGCACGCGGGCGTGTGGCCGTGGAGCTTGCCGTACTCGTCCATCATCCAGGCCATCGTCTGCGCGTTGGTGCCGACGTCGGGCGCCGGGATGTCGCGCTGCGGACCGAGGACCTTCTCGATCTTGTCCATGAACGCGCGTGCGATCTTCTCCAGCTCGTCGGTTGCGCAATCGTCAGCCGGGCAGTTCACGCCGCCCTTCGCCCCGCCGTAGGGGATCCCGGCGACGGCCGTCTTCCAGGTCATGAGCGAGGCCAGCGCGCGGACCTCGTCGAGGTCGACCTCCGGGTGGAACCGAATGCCGCCCTTGTAGGGGCCGCGCGCGCCGTTGTGTTGCACGCGGAAGCCGGAGTAGACGTGGATCTTCCCGTCCTCGCGCCGCACGGGGATCTGGACCTGCACCTCGCGGTACGAGGACTTCAGGACCGCGGCGACGTCGTCGGCGATGCCGAGTCGCTCGGCCGCCTGGTCGAAGTAGTGGGTGACGATCTCGTAGTTCGAGACCTCCGCCCGCTGCGGCTGGTCCGACTCGTTGGCCGCCCGCGGCGACTTGTCGGTGCGCTTCCCGTCGTCGTCGCCCTCGTGGAGCTCCTTCTTGTCGTCGGGCTCGTCGCCCGAATCGTGGGCCTGGCGCTCCTCGGTGGCGGTCTCGTCAGCGGTCATAGCTCTCCCTCTTCCCGGGGACGGATGCTGTCACGCC
>JBJMLK010000034.1:0-19649 GCA_045805345.1 Thermoleophilaceae bacterium
AAAGCTCCACACCCAGCTCAACCCGTACCTGCGGGCGGCCGACGCGAGCTACCGGTCCACGGGCCTGCCGCTGATGCGCGCGCTCGTGCTGACGCACCCCCGCGACCGCCGAGCGCAGGCCGTCGACGACGAGTTCGAGCTGGGCGACGGGCTCCTTGCCGCGCCGGTGGTCACGCGCGGCGCGCGGCGGCGCGCGGTCTATCTCCCGCGCGGGCGCTGGCTGCCGTGGTGGCGCGCCGTGGCCTACGAGCCGCGCAGCGGCGGATACCACGTGGACGGCGGACGCGCCGTTCGCGGCGGCCGGACGCTGGTCGCGCCGGCTGCCGTCGGGCGGCTCCCGCTGTTCGTGCGCGCGGGCGCGATCTTGCCCATGCTCCCGGCCGGCGTGTCGACGCTCTCGCCGTACCGCGGCGGCGGCATCCGGCTGGCCGACCGGGCCGACCGCCTGCGGCTGCTCGCGTTCCCGCACGGCCGCAGCCGCGGCGGCGCGTACGAGCACGACCGCTTCGTGTCGCGTGCACGGAGCGGCACGTGGCGCCTTGCGATCCGCGCGAACCGCGTCCGCCGGTTCCGCCTCGAGGCGGCGACCGCGGGCCTGCGCGCGTCGCGCGGCGGGAGCTTCGTGCCATGTGCGGTGAGGCTCGCGGGGCGGCCGCTGCCGAGGAGCAGCTGGAGCTTCGACCGCGGGCACGGCGTGCTGCGCGCGCGCTTCCGGATCCGTCACGGCGTTCTGGCGGTCCGCGACGCGTGCCGCAAGTAGCACGGGCGTGACGCCCCGTTCGGGCTCTCGCGTTCCCCTCGAAAGGGCCCGCGTTGACCGCTTCGCGACACGCGCGTCGTGTCATCCCCCGCCCGGGCGGACGCATTTCTTAAGAGCTAAAAAGTCACCCTTGCTTTAATGCGCCAAGTCGGTTACGAATAGGCACCTGGCCTCGCACCCCACCACTCGCGCCGGTCTGGCCCCGCGCGGTGGCGCAGCCGCCGCAGCCGTCGCCCTCAGCCTCGCGCTCGCGCTTGCGCTCGCCATCCCGGCGGCCGCAGTCACGCGCAAGCAGGCGACGCGCCGCGCTCTCGCCGCGCTCGGCTCGAAGTCGAAGCGCGGCGTGGTGGTCTACGGCGTCGTGAAGCCGCTGCACGCCGGCGCACGCGTAAAGCAGGCGGGCTCGAAGAACGTGCTCATGACGGTCGGCCGCGGTGGGGCGTACCTCTACTACGAGGATGCGGCGCCGTCGCGTCCGTACCCGCATCGCGGTCGCGTCGCGCTCGTCGGTGCGTCGAGCGGCGGGACGACGGTCTCCGGCGCGCTCAGCCGCCGGCCGCTCGTGAACGGCGCCCGCCCGGCGCTGCAGCGCGTCTTCGCCAGCGACCCGTTCGCTCCCATCGAGACGTTCCTCAACCCGGGCGAGGGCAACAACCCGCCGAAGGCCGACAAGCAGAGCGTCGTCGTGAAGCGGGATCGCCCGCGCACGATCACGGTCACCGGCTCCGACGGCGACGGCGACGACTTCGGGTTCTTCGTCACCAAGTCGCCGTCGCATGGCACGCTGTCCGGCGCGCTCCCGGAGGTCGTGTACACGCCCAACCCGGGTTACCTGGGGACGGACAGCTTCAGCTTCCGGACGCTCGACAACAAGGACGCGCAGAGCAACACGGCGAGGGTCTCGATCAACGTCGTGCCGCTCGGCAGCCCGCCCGCGGTCACGGCGTCGGGCGGCTGCACCGCCTACACGGAGGGCGCGCCGGCGGTGACGGTCGACCCGGCGCTGACCGTGACCGACCCCGACGACGCAGACCTGGCGAGTGCGGCGGTGCGGGTCGCGAACCTCGAGGGCGGCGACGACCTGCGCTTCACCGACCAGAGCGGCATCAGCGGCTCGTATGACGACGACACCGGCGTGCTTCACCTCAACGGCACGGCGTCGGTGGCCACCTATCAGGCGGCGCTGCGCACGGTGAAGTACCGCAACCTGTCGAACGGCAGCCCGTCGGCGACGAAGGACATCGAGTTCACCGCCAACGACGCCGGCAGCGACTCCGCGCCGGCCACCAAGCACGTCTGCATCACCGACACCGGCGCGGGCGACAAGCCCGTCAGCGGCACCAGCGAGGGCGCGCTCAACTACACGGAGAACGACGGTCCCGTGCCGATCGACTCCGAGCTGTTCATCACCGACGCCGATTCGGCCAACCTCTCAGGCGCCACGGTCAAGTTCGCGGCCAGCCTCGACCCCAACGACGACGAGGTCTTCGGCACCGGTCCCGGCGGCTCCACCAACACGTACGTACCGACCGAGGACGTGCTCGCGTTCGCCGACCAGAACGGGATCACCGGCTCCTGGGACGGGGTGAACGGCGTTCTGACCCTGAGCGGCAGCTCGTCGGTCGCCAACTACCAGGCGGCGATCCGCTCGGTCGCCTACGAGAACACCTCCGAGAACCCGTCGGCCGCGCCGCGCGCGATCCGGTTCCAGCTCACCGACTCCGACGGCAACAACTCCGCGGCGAACTCGCGCGGAATCCTGGTAACGCCCGTCAACGACGCGCCGGTCGCGACGCCGAGCGACGGCGCGACTGCTTACACCGAGGGCGATCCGGCCACCACGGTCGACTCGGCGCTCACCGTCGGCGACGTGGACGACACGCAGCTCGAGGGCGGGCAGGTCCGGATCTCCGGCGGCTTCGAGGCCGGCGACGAGCTGGTCTACGCCGACCAGCTCGGCATCGCGGGCAACTACGACACCGGCACCGGCGTGCTCACGCTCACCGGGACGGCGTCCGTGGCCGACTACGAGACAGCGCTCCGCTCGATCCAGTTCCGGGGCACGAGCGACGACCCGCCGGCATCGAAGAGCGTCGAGTTCGTGGTGGGTGACGGCGACCTCGACTCCGCCGCCGCCGCGAAGGGAATCGCGGTCACGCCCGTTAACGACAAGCCGGTCCTCGACGCGAGCGACACCGCGCTCGCGTACAGCGAGGGTGACGGCCAGGTGGCGGTCGACGACGCGATCGCGGTCTCCGACGTCGACTCGCCGACGCTGGCCGGGGCGACCGTGCAGGTGACGGGCAACTACGACGCCGGGCAGGACCAGCTCGTGTTCTCCGACCAGGGCGGCATCAGCGGCGCCTGGGACGGAGACTCCGGCACGCTCACGCTGAGCGGGAGCGCCTCGCTCGCCGACTACCAGGCGGCGCTGCGCTCGGTGGCCTACGAGAACTCCTCCGACGCGCCGTCGAGCGCGACCCGCACCGTCAGCTTCCAGGTGGACGACGGGGCGGGCAGCGACAACCTGAGCGACGCGGTCACGCGCGACGTCGGCGTCACCCCGGTGAACGACGCGCCGGTCGTGACGGCCAGCGGCGACCCGACCTCGTACTCGCCCGGCGACACGACAGGCGTGGTCGTGGACGACGCCCTCTCGCTGACCGACGTGGACGATTCCGACCTCGAGTCCGCGCAGGTCCGGATCGCCAGCGGCTTCGACCCCGGCGACGAGCTGCTGTTCACCGACCAGAGCGGGATCAGCGGCGCCTACGACAGCGACACCGGAGTCCTGACCCTGACCGGCACCGCGTCCGTCCTCGACTACGCCACGGCGCTGCGGTCGGTCGCGTTCCGCACGACCGCCGAGAGTCCGGCCGCCTCCAAGCGCGTCGAGTACACGGCGAATGACGGCGACGCCGGCTCGGAGGCCACGTCGAAGTCGATCGACGTGGTGCAGCCCTCGACCGACGTGGCGCCCGTCGTGACCACCTCGGGCGGCTCGACCGCCTACGGGTCGGGCGATCCGGCGGTGCCCGTCGACTCCGCGGTCACCGTGACCGACGAGGACGACGCGAACCTCGAGAGCGCGCGCGTGCGGATCACCGGCGGCCTCGACCCCACGGACGTGCTCTCGTTCACCGACACCGACGCCATCACGGGCAGCTTCGACCCGGAGAACGGGGTGCTCAACCTGAACGGCACGGCGCCGGTCGCGGACTACCAGGCGGCGCTTCGCGCGGTCAAGTTCGGGACGAACAGCGCGTCGCCGTCGTCGCGCACGATCGAGTTCACGGTGAACGACGGCGACTCCGACTCGAACGCCGGCCTGCAGACGCTCGACGTCGGCGCGCCGACCTTCTAGGCCGAGGCCGCCTCAGCCGAGCCCGGGGTGGACCCCGGGGCGCTCGATCAACCCAGGCTGCAGCCGCACGAGCAGGTCGATCAGCTGGTCGCGCTCGCGCGCGCTGAGATCCGCGCAGAGCCGGTCCTCGTACTCCACCGCGATGTCCCCCGCGCGCTTCAGCACCCGGCGCCCCTTGGCCGTGAGGTGCAGCGCGCGCACACGGCGGTCGGAGGGATCGGCGCGGCGCTCGATCAGCCCCGCCTCCTCCAGCGCGTCGACCTTCGCGACCATCCGGCTCGGCGGGATGGCCAGCCGCTCGGCCAACGCCTGCTGCGACTGGCCTTCGGCTGCGGCCACGAAGCGCATCAGCGCGAACTCCCCTGGGTGGATCCCGAGCGGCCGCAGCGCCTCGGCGAAGCGCTTCGCGGATGCCAGGCCGAGCTGAGATATCAGGAATCCAACGCTGCGCGGGGCCGTGTCCGGCACCATCGGCCCGACCGTGGCTTGCTCTGTGATGCTCATTACACCTTGTAAATCATTCCTGCTATAAACCTTCGCGTTCTCAAATGATACCCGCTTCGAATGACTCGAACCTCCGGAGGGCCCCATGGCTTCGCTGACCCGCTGGGTGCTGGCACACAAGCGCATCGTGACCGTCGCCTGGATCGTGCTGACGATCGCCGGCATCATGGCCGCGGGACCCGCGTCGAAGGCGCTCGATCAGAAGTTCTCGGTGCCCGACAAGGAGGGCTGGACCACCAGCATCGCGATCGCGAAGCAGTACGGCAACGGCGGCGACACCAACCCGCTCTTGCCCGTGGTCGCGCTGCCCGCCGGGCAGACCGCGAGCTCGCCGGCCGTGAAGGCCGACCTCCGGCGCATCGACAACCGCCTGCACAGCGCGCTGCCCGGGTCGCGCATCGCGTCGTTCGCGTCCACCGGAAGCCGCACGTTCGTCTCCAAGGACGGGCACACGACGTTCGCGGTCGTCTGGCCGCGTCCGGACGCGGACTCGACGTTCGGCGACAACGCCAAGGCCGAGAAGGCCGCGCGCGCGGCGCTCAGAGGACAGACGGTCGCCGGGGCGCCGGTCCACCTGACGGGCTTCGACGCGCTGCAACAGGAGAGCGGCGGCAGCGAGGGCCCTGGCGTGTTCCTCGAGGCGCTGCTCGGCGGCATCGGCGCGCTGATAGTGCTCAGCTTCGTGTTCGCGTCGTTCCTGGCGCTCGTGCCGATCATGACGGCCGTCGTCTCGATCATGACGACCTTCCTGCTGCTGCTCGGCCTGACCAGGTTCACCGACGTGTCGCCGATCGTCCAGTTCCTGATCGCGCTCGTCGGACTCGGCGTGGCGATCGACTACTCGCTGATCGTCGTGTCCCGCTGGCGCGAGGAGCGCGCGCACGGGCACACCGGCGACGAGGCCGTCCAGCGCGCAATGGAGACGGCGGGCCGCGCGGTGGTGTTCAGCGGCATCACCGTCGCGATCGGGCTGCTGGCGCTGATCGCGCTCCCGCTGCCGTTCCTGCGCTCGATGGGCTACGGCGGGATGCTGATCCCGCTGGTCTCGACCCTCGTGGCGATCACGCTGCTGCCGATCATCCTCGCCAAGTGGGGACAGCGGCTCGATTGGCCCCACCGGCGCACCGACGACAAGGCCAGCCGCGCCTGGACGCGCTGGGCCGAGGCGGTCGCGCGCAGGCGCTGGCTGGCCGCGGGCGTCGGCCTGGCCGTCGTTCTCGCGCTCGCGCTCGCCGCCACCGACCTCCAGCTCGGGACCGCCGACGCCGACACCATGGCCAAGTCCGGCGACGCCAAGCAGGGGCTCGTGGCGCTCGAGCGCGCGGGCATCGGCGAGGGGTCGATCTCGCCGCACGAGATCCTCGTCAGGGGCACGGCGGACCCGGACAAGGTCGCCGCCGCCGTGAGCCGCGTGCACGGGATCCACGGCGCGGTCGCGCCGAACGACCCGTCGTGGCGCCGCGACGGAAGCGCGGTGGTCGAGGCGATCCCGATCCCCGACAGCGGGACGCCCGAGGGTGGACGGACGCTGGACGACGTGCGCACGGCAGCGCACGCCGCGGGGCCGGCCGTGGGAGTCGGCGGCGGTCCGGCCGCGAACGACGACTTCATCGACGCCGTCTACGGCAGCTTCCCGCTGATGATCGCCCTGATCGCGATCACCACGTTCATCCTGCTGGCGCGGGCATTCCGCTCGCTGCTGCTGCCGCTCAAGGCCATCGTCCTGAACGTGCTCAGCGTGGCGGCTGCGTGGGGCGTCCTCGTGCTCGTCTGGCAGCACGGCTACGGCTCGGACGAGATCTTCGGCATCCAGGCGACCGGCTCGATCCAGTCGTGGATGCCCCTGATCATCTTCGCGTTCCTGTTCGGCCTCTCGATGGACTACGAGGTGTTCATCCTGTCGCGGATGCGCGAGGAGTACGACCGGACCGGCTCCACGAGCACGGCCGTGATCCAGGGCATCGGGCGCACCGGTCGCCTGGTCACGAGCGCCGCGCTGATCCTGTTCCTGAGCTTCACCGCGATGGCGTCGGGCCCGGACACAGGCGTGAAGATGTTCGCCACCGGGCTGGCCGCCGGGATCCTGCTGGACGCGACCGTGATCCGAGCGCTGATCGTGCCCGCGGTGATCTCGCTGATGGGCCGCTGGAACTGGTGGCTGCCGCGCTGGCCCGCGCGCCTCCTGCGCGTGGAGCCGTCGCTCATGCCGCGTGCCGCGGCGGGCGAGGGCGAGGCTTAGCGGCTAGAGCACGAAGTCGTCGGCCGAGTCGATCGGGCGCGCGAGCTCGATCGCCTCGAGCGGCGCCGTGGCGAGCGGGTCGAACTTCGACAGCTCGCCGAACGAGAGCCGCGTGAGCTCCTCTACGCGCGTCACGGGCACCTGGAACGTCCTGTACGCGCCGTAGGAGAAGTCCTCGGGCGGTGTCGCCGCCACCGCCTCCTCGAGCCCCTGGAGCAGCGACTCCTGGCTGAGCAGGTAGCCGGTCACCGACAGCTGGCCGGTGCGCTTGACCATCGCCACGACCTTCCAGAACTGGCGCGGCAGGAGCACGCCGCGGTACTCGTCGTCGTCGGCCGCGAGCACCGGACCGCTGAAGACCGACGCCCGGAAGTCGATGTTGTCGGCGTTGTCGAGGATGTAGTCCTCGAGGCCGGCCCAGCTGGCCTTGTTCTCGTTGAAGTCCTTGTGCTGCGGCGTGCAGTTGGTGAAGTGGAACGTGTCGTCGTTGGCGATCTTGACGAGCGCCTCGCTCTCGCCCCAGGCCGGGTCGAGTCGCCTGACCAGGTGGCCGCGGTCGAGCGGGTTGCTCAGGTAGACGGCGTCGCCGGTCTGGTCCTCCTGCGGCACCCGCGGGTCGAAGAACCAGCGGTCCGGCTCGCGCTTCAGCCGCATGCTCTGGCTCCCGTCGATGTTCACGGCCGTGAAGAACGCGAGCCGGCGCTCCTTGCTCAGCACGACGCTGTAGTGGTGGTACGGCAGCACGTGGCGCGGCTCGGTCGTCGCGTCCTGCATCACCGACGCCTTGGCCAGGAGGTCGTCCGGCAGCGTCGGCAGGTCGACGCGCTTCGGCCCGCCGCCCAGGAAGTCGGGGTCGAACCCCTTCCGGTCCGAGTAGTCCTGGTCGATCTCGATCTTCTCGGGTTCCTGGCCGGCCGCGGGCGGGGACGGCGCCGGGGCGGGCGGCGCGGCGCTGCCGAGCCGGAGCGTGAGCTCGAGTGGGACCGTGAGGTGGACGACGCCGCCGTCCGTCGTCACGCCGGACTCGAGCGCGGCGCCCGCGGCGGTGCTCGCAGCGGCGCCCGGCGCGCCGGCCAGCGCGATGCGCTCGCGAGGCGTCATCTGGTCGACGAGCGCCGCGCGGGCGGCGTCGAACCGCTGCCGGCGCACCAGCTCAATGATCCGCCGCCCGAGAATGCCCTCGTTCACGAAGCCGCCGGCGGGTGCCGGCACGCCAGCGTGGTGCAGCGCCACGAGCTCCCACTGGTCGTTGAACACCGGGGAGCCCGACGAGCCCGGCTCGGTGTCCGCGCGGTAGTGGACGAACGGGTCGGCGAGGTCGACGAACTGGTTCTCCCGCAGGGCGATCTGCTTCTTCTGCCCGCGCGGGTGCTGGACGATCGTCACGTTCTCGCCGATCACGCCCATCCCCTCCGCCTCGATCAGCGGGTTGAAGCCGAACGGCTCGAGGGCGCCGCGCGCGGCGCGGACCGCCACGAGGGCGAAGTCGCGCTCCATGTCGGTGAGGAAGAAGGAGCTCGGGTCGAGGCCGAAGAGCACCGGCTTGAGCGGCTGACCGTCGAGGCCGTCCTGGAAGTTGAACTCGATCGAGCTGGTGGCCGCGACCTGCGGGTCGGGGAGCACGTGGTGGTTGGTGAGCACGAGCTGCGGCGAGACGAGCGATCCGGTGCCGAACGCGACGACTCGCCCGGAGGCGTCCCCGACGTCGATCCGGCCCACGGCGCGCGAGGCGGCCACGCCACCCTCGAGGTAGCGGATGGCGAGCAGCTCGGAGGTCTCGATGATCCGCTCGAGCACCTTGCCGGCGTCGCCGTCGGCCTCGGCGGCGGCCTGGCTCACGGGCGCGGGCATGTCGCGTGTGAAGCGGCGCCTCCCGAGGGTGGACAGGACCGCATCCGGCGCGGCGACCGCCGCCACCTCGTCGGTCGTGGCCGGCAGCCGGTCGCCGGCGTAGTAGCGGGTCAGCCGGTCCAGGCGCCGGGCCACGCGCTCGGGGGGGTTGGCGGCGGCGAGGCCGCCGCGCTCGAGCGCCTCGATGTTCGCCTTGCGGGACTCGCTGCCGGCCGCGATCCGCTCGGCGGCGCGCTCGAGCTGAGCCTGCTGCGCCTCGGCGAAGGTGCCGGCTGCGCCTTTCTGTCCGATCGCCGCCATGGGCACGGTCCACTAGAACAGAACGGCGGCAGCCGGTCAAGTGTGGTCGAGCGCTGGAGCGAGCTAGGGCTCGAGTCGCTCGGGCAGCCCGAAGTTCCCGAACGCCGTGAGCATCCGCTCAGGGTGGGCGGGCTGCTCCGGCAGCCGTGCGAGCACCTCGCGGTCGGGCGTCGGCGTGAGCCGGGCGATGAACGCCGTCACGTCGGCGATCCGCTCGCCGGCGAACGTCAGCACGTTCAGCGCGAACGGCATATATGCGTTCTCGTCGGGGTCCCACGCGTAGAAGGCGAGCGCCACCTGGCCGTTGGCCCGCACCTGCAGCGAGCGCCAGCGCCACTCGCCGGACATCGGCCAGCCCGCCAGGAACACGCGCAGCGCGTCGGAGCCGCGGAACCAGGTGCCCAGCGGCGGCATCGCGAACGACGCGTCCTCGGTCAGCATCGCCACGACGGTGTCCACGTCGCAGCGCTCCCAGGCGTCCACGTAGCGGTCCACCAGCTCCTGGAGCTTCTGGTCGCCGAGCGTTCGTAGCGTCGCCTGCTGGCTCTGCTCCGGCAGCCGGTCCTCGACGGTCGCCCGCGCGCGCTGGAGCGCGCTGTTCACCGACTGCGTCGTCGTGTCGAGCATCGACGCGGTCTCCTTGGCCGAGAAGCCGAGCACCTCGCGCAGGATCAGCACGGCGCGCTGGTTGGGCGGCAGGTGCTGGAGGGCCGCGACGAACGCGAGCTCGACGGCCTCGCGCTGCTCGTAGCGGGCGTCGGGCTCCGCCACGCCGTCCTCCAGCGCCTCGTCGGGGTACGGCTCGATCCAGACCGACTCCACGATCGGCTCGCCCGGCCCGCCGTGCGGATCCGCCGCCGGCCCGTAGTCGATCGGCAGCACGCGCTTCGGCCGCCGCTCGATCGCGCTGAGCGAGGTGTTGGTGCCGATCGTGTAGAGCCACGACTTGAGCGAGCTGCGGCCCTCGAACCGTGGCAGCCCCCGCCACGCGCGCAGCAGCGCCTCCTGCAGCGCGTCCTCCGCGTCGTGAACCGACCCGAGCATGCGGTAGCAGTGCGCGTGGAGCGCCCCGCGGTGGGGCGCGACGAGCCGCTCGAAGGCGGCCTCGTCGCCCCCGCGCGCGGCGTCGAGCAGCTGGGCTTCGCTTCCGGTTGCGGGCGCCATCGCGACCAGGCTACGACGGCACGCGGTGCAGCTCGTACATCCGCAGCGTGAACTCGAGCAGCCCGGCGCGATCGAGCGCCTCGCGCAACGGCGCGAACAGGCGGTGGCCGCGCTGCGGCTGCGGGTAGGGGAACTGCGGCGGCGCCACGGCGGGCGCGCAGAGGGAGGCGAGAGCGAGGTCGGCCACCGAGAACGAGTCGCCCACGAGGTAGCCGCCGGGCCCCACCTCCGCGGCCATGCGCTCCCCGGCGCTCGCAAGCTTTCCGAACGCTTCGTCCACGGTCCGGTCGTCGATCCGGAAGTCGTGCCTCAGCTTCCGGCGCGAGAGCGGGAACGTGGCCTGCACTACCGCGCGCACGGGCCGGCGCAGGTCGGGCGTGAAGGCGCCGAGCAGCAGGTCCGAGTCGCGCAGCGCGTGGTGCAGCACCAGCCGTCGCATGTAGGGCCCGAGCTGCTCGTCGAAGAGGTCCTCGAGCTCGAGCGCGCGCGCCCGCTCGGCGGGGTCCGCCGGGTACAGCCGCGGCACCGGCGCGCGCCGCTCCAGCTCGGCGATGATCTCCGACGAGTCGCCGATCGCGCGCCCGTCGATCGCGAGCACCGGCATCGTGCCGCGGCCACCCACGCGGCGTGACACGACGGCGTGGCCGATCGGCGTCACGGCGCGCCGCACGTGCGGCACCCGCTTGTAGTCGAGCGCCCAGCGCGCCTTCTCGTTGTACGGCGAGACCTTCAGGTGCCAGAGGAGCGGGCCGTGCATAAGCTGACGCTTATATTAACTGAGGCGATACGGTGCCCGGATGCCGACCGCCACCGCTCTCCGGACCCACACGTGCGGCGAGCTGCGCGTGTCGGACGCCGGCTCCGACGTGGTGCTCGCCGGCTGGCTCCACAACCGCCGCGACCTCGGCGGGGTGCTGTTCATCGACCTGCGCGACCACTACGGGATCACGCAGGTCGTCGTCCATCCGGAGACGAAGCTCGAGCTCGACCTCGCGCACATGCAGAAGGAGACCGTCCTGCGTGTGGAGGGCGGCGTCGTCGCGCGGTCGCAGGAGACGGTCAACCCGGCCGTGCCGACCGGCGAGGTGGAGGTGGAGGTCCGCGCGGCGAGCGTGCTGGGTCCGGCCGAGCCGCTGCCGCTGAACGTCTTCCCGGAGGACGACCCGCCGGAGGACACGCGGCTGCGCTACCGCTTCCTCGACCTGCGCCGCACGCGCATGCAGCGCAACATCGTGCTGCGCACGCGGACGATCGCGAGCATCCGCCGCCGGATGATCGACCACGGCTTCCTCGAGGTGCAGACGCCCACGCTCACGGCGTCGAGCCCCGAGGGCGCGCGCGACTACCTGGTGCCGTCGCGCCTCTACCCCGGCAACTTCTACGCGCTCCCGCAGGCGCCGCAGCAGTACAAGCAGCTCCTGATGGCGTCGGGCTTCGACCGCTACTTCCAGATCGCGCCCTGCTACCGCGACGAGTCGTCGCGCGCCGACCGCTCGCCGGGCGAGTTCTACCAGCTGGACGTCGAGATGAGCTTCGTAGAACAGGAGGACGTGTTCGGCGTTGTCGAGGACGTGCTGCACGGCGTCTTCAAGGACATCCGGCCCGACCGCGAGGCCACCCCCACGCCGTTCCCGCGGATCCCCTACGACACGGCGATGGAGCGCTACGGCACCGACAAGCCGGACCTCCGCAATCCGCTGACGATGCTCGACGTGACCGGCGTGGTGGCCGGCAGCGGTATCCGCGCGTTCGAGGGCGAGGTGTCGGCGATGGTGCTCGGCGCCGAGCACGCGATGAGCCGGTCGCAGATGGGCACGCACGAGGACTTCGCCCGCGAGCTGGGCGCCGGCGGCCTCGCGTCGCTCGTCGTCGAGGAGGACGGCTCGGTGCGCGGCCCGCTGGCGCGCCACACGCCGGACGAGGTGCGCGACGCCCTGATCGAGCGAGTGGGCGCGAAGCCCGGCGAGACGATCCTGCTCGTATCTGACGCCGACCGCAACACCGCGCGCGGCTACATGGGCGCGCTGCGCGACCGGCTGGGCGAGCAGCTCGGCCTGCTCGAGCAGGACGTGTACCGGTTCTGCTGGGTCGTCGACTTCCCGATGTACGAGCGCGATCCCGAGACCGGCGCCGTCGGGTTCAGTCACAACCCGTTCTCGATGCCCCAGGGGGGCCTCGACGCTCTGAACGAGCTGGACCCGCTCGACGTGAAGGCGTTCCAGTACGACATCGTCTGTAACGGCGTGGAGCTCTCGTCGGGCGCGATCCGCAACCACCGGATCGACGTGATGTACCGCGCCTTCGAGATCGCCGGCTACAGCAACGCGGACGTGGACGAGCGGTTCGGCGCCCTCGGCCGCGCGTTCCGCTACGGGGCGCCGCCGCACGGCGGAATCGCGCCCGGTGTCGACCGCATCGTGATGCTGCTGGCCGACGAGCCGAACATCCGCGAGGTGATCGCCTTCCCGATGAACCAGCGCGCCGTCGACCCGCTGATGGGCGCCCCCGCCCCCGCCACGCGCGAGCAGCTGCGCGAGCTGCACCTGAAGGTGGAGGGCCCCGCGGAGCCGCCGCCGTCGGGTTGAGCCCGGACGCGAAGGTCAGCGAGCAGCTCGAGGCCTGGTTGCACGGGCCGGGCACGAAGACGCTCGGCAGCCTCATCGAGATGTTCGGCGAGAAGAGCTTCGCCGTCGTCTTCCTCCTCCTGCTCGCGCTGCCCGCGCTGCCGCTGCCCACCGGCGGCGCGACGCACGTCTTCGAGCTGATCGCGATGCTGCTGGCGCTCGAGCTGATCGTGGGTCGCCGCACGATCTGGCTGCCGGGGCGCCTGCGCCGGCGCGACCTGAGCGGCCTGGCGCAGGGCAAGTTCGCGGCGCGGCTGCTGCGCGTGGTGCGGCGGCTCGAGCGCTTCTCGCGTCCGCGCGGCGCGCGGCTGGTGGACAGCCGGCTGGCCGCCGTTGTCCTCGGCGTGGTCGTGCTCGGACTCTCGATCACCGCCTTCTTCGCGCCGCCGTTCTCCGGCCTCGACACGCTGCCGGCGCTGGGCGTGGTGGTGCTGAGCCTCGGCTTCCTGTTCGAGGACGCGGTGCTCGCGATCGCGGGCACCGTGATCGGCGCGCTAGGGGTGGTGGCGGTGATCGGGCTCGGCACCCTCGTCACCCACTGGGTGAAGGGCCTGTTCTAGAGGCCGGTGCGCGCGCGCCACGTGCCTCCAACGCGTAGGGTGCGCGCGCGATGCGGCTCAAGCGCCCTTCCCCGGCGATGGTCGTGGCCATCGCGGCGCTCGTCCTCGCCGCGGGCGGGTTCGCATTCGCGGCCATCCCCGCGGCCGACGGCTCGATCCACGGCTGTTACAGGAAGGACGGCGGCGCGCTGCGGGTCGTGAAGGGCGCCGGCGGCTGCAAGGCGGGCGAGCGTGCGCTGGCGTGGAACCGGGGTGTGGCGGCGGTGACGGTGCGGACCAAGACGCTGGTGATTCCCGTGACCTGCTCCGGCGAGAACAGCTTCCGGGTCTGCTCGGGCTCGGGCACGGACACGGTCAGGTGCCGAGCCGGAGAGCGCGCGACCGGCGGTGGCTTCGGGCAGGACCCGAGCCCGGGGACTTCGGTCCAGCAGAGCAAGCCGGCACCGACCGCCGGCGAGCCGACCGGCTGGACGGTGGCCGCGCTGGCGTTCTCCACAGGCGCGACGGCGGACGCGTCGGCCGCGCGGGTCCCGATCTACGCCGTCTGCGCCAACTAGCGGCCGCGGATGACCGGCCGCACGCTGTGCAGCGTGCGCGCGAAGCGCAGCCGGCCGTGCGCGAGCCGGTAGAGCCCGTACTGGCGGAGAGTCGTGTCCCCGTGGCGGTCGATCGAGTAGCGCCCGAGCACGCTGCGGCGGTTCCTCGTCGCGAACAGCTTCGCCACGACGCGCTGTCGCCTGATGCCGCCCTTCGGCCCGAGGGCGGCCTGGGCGGAGTGGAGCATGAGGCGCATCGACTCGTAGCCGTAGATCGCGTACGGGTCGGGATGCGCGTCGCCGTAGCGCGCCGAGTAGCGCTTGAAGAACTCCCGTCCGGCGGGTGGGTAGGCGTGCCTGGCGAGCTCGGCGAGGGTGCAGCGGAAGCGCCCCGCGACCGACGGCGGAATTCCGCGCGTGGGGTCGGTCGAGACGTTCAGGCAGATCCCGTCGGCCCCATAGAGGCGTGCCTTCGGCCGCGCGTTGTGCACGTCGCTCAACAGCCGCGCGCCGTGCATCTCGATCTCGCCGGCCTGCACGACGCAGGGGGACCTGACCTTTGCCGCGAGCGATTTGTAGTCGTGGGCCTGCGGGTCGTAGGTCACGACTCTCCTCACCTTCAGGCCGACGGCCCTCGCGGTGCGGGCGAACGTGGTCGACATGCCGCGGCTGTAGGTGGTGCCTGAGTTGAAGACGTGAACGCTCGCGCAGCCGTGTCCGCGGGCGGCCGTCACGAGCGCGGCCGCCTGCACCGAGTCGTTCGCCTGCACGCGCGCGTAGGTGCGGCGGCCTGTGGGGTAGTACTTCCCCGGCTCGCCGGGCTCGTGCCCGGGCGCGTTCGTCGTCAGCCCCACGTACGTGTTGGACGGGCTGATCTGGGCGATGCCCGCCCGGTTGAGGATCGGGATCGTGACCTTCGAGACTCCGGAGTTGAACTCGCCGATGTAGCCGATCGTGCGGTGGTCGTGGGCCGCGCGGCGAGCGTTCTTCCCGCCGCGGCCCTCGTCCGCCGCGCCGGTCGAGGCCAGCGAATCGTCCAGCGTCATGAACGTGACGGGGTGCGCGCCCACCTTCCCGCCGGCGTCCGCCAGCGCCATGCGCGCGCCGCGCTCGATCGCCCGCGCCTGGTCCGCGGACGCGCCCCGCTCCGGCAGGCTCGAGTAGATCGCGACCCGGCGGGTGGCACCGCCGTCCGCGGCCGGCGCGACCACGGCGAGCGCGATCGCTGCGCATCCCACGCAGGCGGCGAGCCGCATCGTCCTAGGGCCGTCGCCGCGGGAGGGTGAACCGCAGGCGCCGGGTGCGCTGCTCGATCGGCAGCGCGGCGTCGCCCGCCGCGACCTTGCCGGTCTCCGGCACGGGCGGGTGGCGGAGCATCGCCGCGGCCTCGCGCAGCTCCTTGACCGGGTCGAGCGGCATCGCCACCCGCGCTCCGGGCGGCAGCCGGTTCTCCGTGAACCACAGCTCGCGGCCCTTCGGGTCCCACGTGAACTCGGGCACGATCCAGCCGTCGCGTCCGTCGAAGGTCAGCCGCCGCACCGAGCCGAGCTTCGGGTCGAGCAGGTAGAGGTCGGTCGTCTCCTCGGCGATCGGCTGCAGGAACGCCGCCTCGAACACCGGGAGTGTGAGTAGGTAGTCCTCGCTCGTCGTGAGCCCGGCCGAGCGCGTCAGCTCCGCCCAGGTGTTGAAGAACCCGGGCTGGTCGCGGCTGGACATGAAGATCACGTCCCTGCCGTCGGGAGTGAAGAGCGCCTGCTCGTTCCAGGCGGGGTTGTCCGTCAGCTGGCGGGTCTCGCAGCCGCGCCGCGTGAGCCGGCAGAAGAACAGCTCGGTGTTCATCGCCTGGCCCCACGTCTCGGTGTAGAGGAAGCCGCTCCCGTCGGGCGCCCACCACTGGCTCTCGTACCAATGGCCGTTCGCCGGCCGCACCACGCGCACGTGGGCGAGGTGCGGCGGGTGCCTGCCGTCGTCGACGAAGTCCGCCACGCGCACGTCCCACTTCCCGCGCCCGCCGTCGGTCACGAAGTTCCAGTTCAGGTGCGTGTAGACCACCCGGCGACCGTTGGGCGACCAATAGGCGTGGTAGTCGTCCTCGCCCTCCCCCGAACCGTGGCCGGCGTCCAGCCCCGTGAGGCGCGTGACGTGAGAGCCGTCGGGGCGCATCGCGTACAGCGCCGACCCCATCCCGCCGTAGCCGGGCGACCCGATCGTCAGGTGATGACCGCGCCACGAGTGGAAGAGGATCCACCTGCCGTTCGGGCTCGGCGCCGGAACGTTGTTCTTGCTCGGCTGGCCGCACGTCAGGCAACGCAGGTGCGACCCGTCGCGGCGAGTCATGTACACCTGCATCCCGTCGCCCTGCTTGAAGTCCTTGCCGAAGACCACGCGGCGGCCGTCGGGCATGAACATCGGCGCCTGGCCGAAGGCGTAGCGGTGCGTCTTAACCGTGTACGGGGCCGAGGTGTACGGACTGCTCTCGCGGGCGTGCGCAACGGGCGCGAGCGCGAGAGCGATGAGCGCGACCGCAAGCCCCCCTGCGCGTCGTGGCATGAACCCCCCTGCTCGGGGGGAAGTATTGCCCCTGCGCGCGTGTTAGAAACCCCACCGATGGGCCGCCCGATCGTCCACTTCGAGATCCTCGGCGCCGACGGCGAGCGGCTGGCCGCCTTCTACCGGGCGCTGTTCGACTGGACCGTGGCGCCGGTCGAGGAGGGCGGCGGCTACGCGATGGTCGACACCGGCGCGGACGCCAGCGTCGGCCCGCCGACGGGCGGCATCGCCGGCTTCCCGGGCGCGCCGAGCCACGTGACCTTCTACGTCGGCGTCGACGACGTGGCCGCGGCGCTCGCCCGCGCGCGCGACCTCGGCGCGACCGTCGTCATGGAGCCGCGCCAGGCTGCGCCGGGCATCGAGACCGCGCTGTTCGCCGACCCCGAGGGGCACGTGGTAGGGCTGATGCGGCGGGGCGGCTAGCGGGCGGCGGCCGCCCGGCGCAAACGGCGGCAGTAAGGGGGGCGGGTTCGGGCAGCTCGACGACGATGATCTGGTCACTTTGGTCCCTATACGGGCCCCAAGTGACCACGGCGGCGTCGCGCCCCCTCAAAAGCCGCCGTTTGCGACGGCACCGTCGCGCGGCCGGCGGAGACCGGCTGACCGGGCCCCTAGTCCCGCCAGTCGGGCGCGAACGGCGGGTCGAAGTTGCGCTCGCGGCGCTCCGACAGCTCGTCGATCCGCGCCGTCTCCTCGGGCGTCAGGTCGACCTCGAGCGCGGCGAGGTTCTCGCGGCGGCGGCCCGGGTCCGTCGAGCGGGGCAGCAGCACCACCCGGTCCTGGTGCGCGAGCCAGGCCAGCGCGACCTGCGCCGGTGACGCGTCGTGGGCCTCGGCGATCTCAGCGAGTACGGGCTCGTCCACCACGCTGCTCGCGCTGCCGCCGAGCGGTGCGTAAGCCTCGATCAGCAGGTCCTCGGACGCGGCCACCTCGAGCAGCTCGCGCTGAGAGAGCTTCGCGTGGGACTCGACCTGGTCCGCGAAGATCGCCGGCTCGGCGGCGATCGCCTCGCGCAGCATGTAGGCCGGGAAGTTGCTGACGCCGAGCTCGCGGATCAGCCCGTCGTCGCGCAGCCGGTGCAGCTCCTCGAGCGCGGGCCGCAGCTCATCCGGATCCTGCGGCGGCCAGTGGAGCAGGAGCAGGTCGATCCGCTCGAGCCCGAGCATGCGCAGGCTGCCCTCGGCGCTCCGGCGCAGGCGGGCGGGCGCGAAGTCGTCGATCCAGACCTTGGTGGTGACCCAGACGTCGTCGCGGTCGACCCCCGATCGGCGGATCCCCCGACCGACCTCCTCCTCGTTGCCGTAGGCCCGCGCGGTGTCGACGTGGCGATAGCCCGCCGCGAGCGCGTCGGCCACCGTCTCCTCAGTCTCGCCCGGCTCGACCTCGAAGACGCCGATCGCGATCGTCGGGACGGCGACGCCGCGGACGGTCTTGACGGCTGGAGCGGGCATACGGATCAACCTACCGAGCCGGGCCGAGGTAACGCACGACGGCGCGCGCGTCCTGGTCGAGCAGGTCCCGGTCCGCCCGCGCGATGCGCGCGAACGGCTCGATCTCGACCGCGCCGGCGCGCAGCCGCCACGTGGCGACGGCGCGTCCCCGGACCATGGCGAACGGGCGAAACATGCCACCCGACACGACCGCCGGCTCGCCGCGCGCGCCGAGCCACGCCTCGCGCGAGTGCCAGCCGAGCAGGAGCGGCTCGAAGGCGCCGAGCAGACGCGGGGGAGGGGTCTCGTCGCCGGCGGCGCGAGCCGCACTGGGGGTCGGGCCGCGCGTCGCACTGGGGGCCGGGCCGCGCGCCGCACGGGTGGCCGTGGCGCGAGTCCCGCGGAGGGCGCCGCCGCGACCCGTACCGGAGGCGCCGCCGCGAGCCGTACCGGAGGCCTCGCCGCGAGCCGCCTCCGCGCGCGGCTTCGCCAGCGCCACGAGCCCGTCGTCGCGCTCGGCCAGCTCGCCCGCGATGGCCGTGAGGCCGGCGCGCGCGTCGCGCAGCGGCAGGCCGGCCCAGCGGGCGAGGTCGCGCTCGTCCGCCGGCCCGTGCCCGGCGAGGTAACGGCGCGCCAGCTCGGCGAGCGCGGCGTCGCGGTCCACGGCGGGCTGCTCGCCGAGCCAGTCGCGAACGAGGACGAAGGCGTGCTGGCGCCCGGCCATCGGCCCGCGTACGACCAGCCCCCGCAGCGAGGCGAGCATCGCGATGTGCACGAACGCCTGGCCGGCCGTCTCGATGCCCGCCGCGGCGATCCGCTCGCGCAGCTCGGCGCGCGTGAGCGGCCCGTCGTCGGCCAGCGCGCGCTCGACGATCGCGACCGCGCGCTCGGCGTCGTCCGGCGGCACCCCCTCCTGCGCCAGCCGGCGAGCGTTTCCGCTCGCGAGCGGCGGCGTGGTGAGCGCCTGGAGCCACGGATAGTCCTGGCTGCGGACCAGGTGCAGGGTGCCGCGGTTGAGGGTGGTGATCAGGAGCGAGCGCTCGTCGGTCAGGCAGCGGTCGACGTCCGCGGCCGTGACGCCCGCCGTGCGCGCGCGGATCGCCAGCCGGGCGCCGCGCGGGTCCTGCGCCTGCACCGCGAGCAGCCGCTCGGCGACCGCGACCGGCTCGCGCGCGGGCGGCCCCGTGAGGAGCTGCGCTCGCAGGCGCTCGGCGACGGGCTCGGCCACGCGCGCGCCGCGCGCTATTCGATCAGCCCGCGCCGCAGCGCCTCGGCCACCGCGGAGGCACGGTCGCGCGCCCCGAGCTTGCCGTAGATGTTCTTCAGGTGCGTCTTCACCGTGCCGGCGCTCACGAACAGGAGCTCGCCGATCTCCGGTGCCGACCGCCCCTCGGCCACCAGCTGGAGCACCTCCAGCTCACGCGGCGAGAGCCCCATCCGCGCGCGGCGCGCCCACAGCTCGCCCTCGAGTCCCGCGCGTCCGGCGATCTCGCGCAGGGCGATCAGGTGCTCGCCCTCGCCGAAGTCCCAGCAGGCGCGGTACTCGACCATGGCGCGCGTGCTGTCGGCGCGCCGGATCTCGTAGTGACCCCACTGCGTCCCGTCGCTCTGGAACTTCGCCCACAGGTCGCTGAGGATCCCGGCGTGCTCGGGCGGGCTGAAGTCGTCGAGCCTGCACTGCAGGAGCTGCTCGATCGGCGTCCGGTAGACGCGGATCGCCGACCTGTTCACGCGCACGAAGCGGCGTACGTCGTCCACGACCACGAT
>JBJMLK010000035.1:0-23151 GCA_045805345.1 Thermoleophilaceae bacterium
GAAGAGCTTGTCCGGGTCCTCCAGCGAGGCCCCCTTGGCGAACGTCAGCTTCACCACGGACTTGTACGACTCGCCGGTGCAGATGATCCCGTCGTGCGACCAGGTGGGAGTGCCCGGGCTCGTGCGCTTCACCCATTTGATCTCCTCGACCACGTCGGGGTCGGCCTCCTTCACGAGGCCGCGCATCCTGCTCAACGTCTCCCCGCGCCAGTCGCCGAGGTCGGCGATTATCTGATCCACCTTCTGGCTCTCCGGCGAATCCGACTTGCTCATGTTCCTCCTCGATGCGGCCAGACGCGCTTGGCCACGCGCAGGACGTAGAAGCCGCTCGTCCCGTCGCTCCACCAGATCTCGCGCCGGCCGGCCGCGAAGGCGGGCTTCGACATCGCGAAGTCGCTGTTCGTGTCGCCGTTCTCGGAGCGCTTCTTGGGGGGAGCCACGTAGTACGCGATCTCCTTCGGGTGCTTGAGGTTGCTGATGTCGAACACGCGCAGCCCGGAGGCGATGAACGAGCACGCCACGACCCTCGGGTTCTTGGCCTGCGGGATGTTGCAGTAGTGCGCCGCGTAGCCCTGGGCCGGGTTGCTCGTGCCGGGGTCGCCGGCCTTCGCGGCGGCGGCGTGCGGCCCCGGCTGGTTGATCGCGAGCCGCAGGTTGGACACGATGAACGGGTGCCGCTCGTTTGAGATGTCGATGATCCGGGCGGCGCCCACGCCGTCGGGATCGCCGTTCGGGTTGAGCGTCGACTGGTTGTACTCGTCGATCTCCAGCAGGTAGGGCCTGCCGTGCCGCGTGAACGGGATCGCGTTCTGCGGGATCGACACCGACCGCCACGTGAGCCGGCTGACCTCGCGCGCCTTCGGGTTGGGCTTGCGGGCCTGGATCTGGCTCGTGTCCAGGATCAGCAGGCCGCCCCTGGTCCCGTTCGTCGGGTTGCCCGGGTCGGCGATGTAGGCGCGCTTGCCGTCGTGGGAGAGGCTCATCCCGTGGGAGAGCACGTTGCCCTGCCAGACGGCGGTCGGCTGCTTCGGGTTCGAGACGTCGATCGCGGTGATCGCCTTGAAGGCCGTGCTCGTGGCGTAGAACGTCTTCCCGTCGGATGAGAAGCCGCTCTCATGGCCCAGCCGCGCGTAGGCGCCGAAGGCGTCGAGCTTCGGATGGCGGCAGTCGGAGTGGACGTCGTAGATCGACACGAACCCTGGGTACGTCGACGGGTTCCCGTTCACCGCGGCCAGCAGCCCGCGGCGCGGGTTCAGGTTCAGCGACTCGTGTGGCGAGAGCATCGGAGGCGTCTGAAGCGTGGCGGTCTTCACCGGGTGCGCCGGGCGCGACATGTCGAGCACGGCCACGCCCGCGGATCCCGCGCCGGGGTTCAATGCGTTGAGTGGGAACAGCAGGGTCTGGTCGTAGAACGCGCACTCGTGACGGCGGGCGTCGACGTAGCGGTAGACCTTGAACCCGCCCTCTGTCCCCTGGTGCCCGACCAGCTTGATGTTGCAGTCGAGCCCGTTCTTGGCAGATCCCTCCGGCACGCGGCCGTCGATGCCGGGCTGGGGGTGCGACCCCGGGCCGCACTTCACGAGCGGGGTGGCGTGGAGGGTCGTCTTCGCGTGCCGGACCGGCGCCTCGGCCGGCGAATCGCCGCCGCCCTCGCCGAGCGCGAACAGGTCGTTCAGCGGGTTCGGCGCGCCGAGCGCGAGCGCCGCCGCCCCCAGGGCGAGCAGCGCCACGACCAGCGGCAGGAGCTGGACCGCGCGCCGGCGCGCCGGCCTGCGTCGGGATGTGTCGGGAGGCTGTGGCTTACCCGTCACGGCGCGCGCGAGGATACTCGCGGGCGGGTCCTCCGCGGTGCAGGCCGGTGAGCGGCTCGGCCCAGAACGCGTCAATGCGCCAAGTTAGCTCCGTAAGGGTGGCGAGGGCGCCCGCGGGCGGGTTAGGTTCGCACCACAGAGGCCGGGCCCGCGCGAGCCGGTGGACCCAACGAAGGGATCAACCGGTATGCGCAAGGCCCTGCTCTCCGCCGTCGTCGTAGCGTCCGCGCTCGGCGCCGCCGTCCTCCCCACCGGCGCCGCCGCTTCGACCGTCACGACGCCGGCCGGTAAGACCATCGCCTTCAGCGGCGGGACCGTGAAGGGCTATTCGCTCGCTGGGTCCGTCGACGTGCGGACGGGCAAGCCACCGCAGCTGGACGTCATGCTCAGCAAGCCGCACGAGTCCGTGAGCCTCACGAGCGGGAAGAACGTGAAGCTCACGCTCACGAAGGACCTCTCCTCGGGAACGGTCAGTGCCGACCTCGGCAAGGCGCTCGGGAAGGTCTCGATGAAGTTCACCGCGAGCGGCAAGGCGACCACGACGCCGGCGGGCAAGGGCTGCACCGGCGGCTCGAGCACTAGCCGCAAGGGGGCCCTCAACGGCCAGTTCACCACGAAGTGGCAGGACACCTACTTCAAGACCGTCAGCAAGTCCAAGCTGACCGCGACCGCATTCAAGAGTCCCAAGGTCACGTGCACCGTCAAGCCGGTCCCGGGCGGCGGTGGCGGCGACAAGACGATTTACCTCTCCGGCAGCCCGAAGGGCCTGTACGTCTCGTTCTCGAAGGCGCCGAACGGCTCGGTTGCCGAGTCGGTGGGCACCGCGTTCGTGCCGGGCGCGGGGCCGTCGATCAGCCGGTCGATCTACATCACGGCACCGGCCTCTGCGTTCACGATCGCGGCGAACGCGTCGTCCGCAAAGGTGCTCGGCTCGGGGCAGTCGCTCGGCGGCACGCTCAACTACAAGGCCTCGACCTACTACACCGGCGGCTCGAACGGCCAGCTCACGGGCGACTTCTGGGTCGAGTTCGTCGGCAAGGGGGTCGTGCGGCCGTTCAAGGCCAGCGCCGTCGACGGCTTCCTCACGAAGCCCGGCTTCAAGCCGCCGAACCAAAAGCCCACCGCCGCCTTCTCGACGTCGCAGGATCCAGGCACGCAGGAGGTCGCGTTCGACGGCTTCGAGTCAAGCGATCCGGACGGCTCGATCGCGACCTACTCGTGGGACTTCGGCGACGACTCGCCGATCGCGCACGGTGCGACTCCCAATCACCCCTACGCGACGAGCGGGACAAAGCAGGTGACCCTCACCGTGACCGACGACAAGGGCGCCACCGGCACGCTCACGAAGGACGTGGTCGTCGCGGCCAACCAGGCCCCCACCGCCGCGTTCGACTGGAGCGAGGACGACCCGGGCACCCTGACCTCGGTGAGCTTCGATTCGAGCAACTCGTCCGACCCGGACGGGGACATCGTGGACTACGCGTGGGACTTCGGCGACGGGTCGTCGGTATCTCACGAGCAGTTCCCCGATCACGCGTTCCCCGATCCACCGAGCGGTTCGCCATACACGGTCACGCTGACCGTGACCGACAACGGCGGCAAGACACACGCGGTGAACCACTCGGTGGACGTCACGCCCGTGACGCCGTAGCCCGAGCGGCGGTAGCCGACTTGCATCGCCCACCCCCGATGCGGTAGGAAGCGCAGGACCGCACTCAACCGGCTCGAGGGGAGCCGCTACAAGGAGGTAGGCAGACATGCGACGCAAGATGCTCGCTGTGGTCGTGTCGGTGACGGCGATGGCGCTCACCGGAAGCGGAGTGGCGACCGCCGGAATAACCGTGGGTCCCGGGAAGGGCAACCCGCAGACGAACTCGTCGGGCAAGTGCCCTGGCGGACAGAACAAGGACACGTCGCCGGGCGGCGTGAAGAAGTGCCCGTGAGGTAGCGCCAGCCGAGCGTGGAGGGGCCGGCGACCTGCCGGTCCCCCGCGCCCGCGCGGCGGAGCTCAGGGCTCGAGGCCGGCCGCGCGAAAGACCTCGTCGCGCGAGACGAACGCCGCCGCCCGGACGATCAGGCCGTCCTGGAAGGTCCAGACGAAGCCCGCCTCCTGCTCGACGGCGATCCCGCTGCCCTTTCCGAGGTTGCGCTGGCGCCACCACGACAGGACCTGATTGCCGTGCTCCCGGTGGTGCGCACCGTCGATGATGTCGATGCGTTCCCAGGCCTCGTACCAAGCCCGCCACCAGCTCCGAACACCGTCGTGGCCGTGATAGACGCCGCGCATCTCGGGCATCGGAATGCGGCGGGCGTCCCAGACGATCTCCTCGTCGAAGAAGCGGAACGCGCCTTCGAGATCACCACGCGCGTTCGCATCGAACATCGCATGGACCGCCGCCAGGTTCCCCTGACTCATCGCTGGATCCGCCCGATCGTCGCGAGCCAGGCCGGTGCGCCGCCGCCGTCGATGCTCGCCTCTATCCGCTCCGCCGTGATGGTCGGGACGTCCCAGCCGCCCGCGCGGCCGAAGACCGCTCTCAGCTCCTCCCGACCGACGGGGTGCGGCCCGGCGGCGTCGGGATCGGCGTCGCTGAAGCACAGCACGTGGAGGACCGCGCCAGTCTCGGTGACCGACGCCAGGCTCGCCACGTAGGCCCGGCGCTCGCCGGCATCGAGGGTGTGGAACAGGCCGCAGTCGAGCACCGTGTCGAACGTGCGGCCCAGATCTCCCAGCTCGAGCGCGTCGGCCGCCATGAACTCGGCGCCCAACCCGCGCGCCTCGGCCTTCTCGCGCGCGATCGACAGTGCCGTCTCGGCCACGTCCACCCCCAGGACCTGCAGACCCAGTGAAGCGAGGTGAAGGGCGTTCTCGCCGGTCCCGCAGCCCGCGTCGAGAACCGCGCCCGCGAACCCACCGCTCGACGCCAGGCGCACGATCGCCGGCTGCGGACGGCCGATGTCCCACGGTGCGCGACCGGCCCGGTACGACGCATCCCACGGCCGGCCGTGAAGTCGCTCGTGACTGGTGGGCGGCCTGGCGCCGGCCGGCTCCTCGGCCGAGGCGCTCACAGCAACGCGCGCGCGGTGTCCTCGATCGAGTCCGCCACCGGCCGCGGCGCCCAGCCCAGCGTCCGCCGCGCCTTCTCGCTCGACATCCACTGCCTCTTGCCGAGGTCGCTCACGTACGGCCGGATGCCGCCGTCGACGAGCGACATCGCGCGCACCAGCAGGTTGGGCGCGACGCGCGTCGGCACCTTGGGCGCGGCGTCGCCGAGTCGCTCGCGGATGACCGCCGCCACCTCGGCCGTCCAGAGGAACTCGTCGGCCGCGATGAAGCGCTCGCCGCCCGCCGCCGCGCCGGTCATAGCGCGGAGGTGGAGGTCGGCCACGTCGCGCACGTCCACGAAGGTGAAGCCGAGCCGTGGCATGGCGGGCATGCCGTCGAGCAGCCGCTGGATGGCCTGAAGCGACGTGGACCGGTCGGCGCCCAGCGGCGGACCGATGATGGCGCCCGGGTTGACCACGGCCAGCCGCTGCTCGGCGCCGGCCTCGCGCACCAGGTCCCACGCCGCCCGCTCGGCGATCGTCTTCGAGCGAACGTACGGAGTGCGCTCGGTGTCGTCGCCGTCGGTCCAGTCGGCCTCGGTGAACGGCGCGGATTCCGACGAGTCGCGGCTCCCCCGGATCGCGGCGACCGACGACGTCATCACCACGCGCTCGACTCCCGCGTCGAGCGCGGCCCTGAGCACCCGGAGCGCCCCGTCCCGCGCGGGCACGATCAGCTCGTCGGGGTCCTTGGGCTGCTCGGGCGGGAACGGCGAGGCCACGTGCAGCACGTAACGGCAGCCCGCCACGGCCTCGGCCCAGCCGTCGTCCGAGGTCAGGTCGGCGGCGAGCACGGAGAGCCGGTCGCCGGCGTCGACGCCCGCGCCTGCCACGGCCCCACGCACCGCGCCCTCGCGCCGCAGGTCGCGCACGGTGGTGCGCACGTCGTGGCCGCGCTCGAGCGCCTGCGCGACGCACCAGCCGCCGAGGAAGCCGGTGCCGCCGGTCACCAGCGTCGTCGACTCGCCCATGGGCGAGAGGCTATTGCGAAACGCGTCGGCCGCGTGCCCAAGTCGCGTGCCCGCAGGCGGGCTACTCGTCAGGCCACGACGCGTCGGCCGCGGCGCCATCGCCGCCCTCCGGCTTCGGTCCGCCGATGGCGATGAAGTCGAGGCCGTCCGGGCCGCCCTCGAACGCGCGGGCCACGGGAGGCGCCACGCGGACCACGTCCCATGGCCGGAGGTCGCGGACCTCGTCGCCGAGCAGCATCCGTCCGGAGCCCGCGACGACCACGTAGGCCTCCTCCTGCTCGCGATGGACGTGCGGCTTTCCGCGCACGCCGGGGCCGTAGCGGAAGTGGCTGACGCCGAGGTCGCGCGAATCGATGAACTTCCGCGCGAACCGACCCTCGATGCCATCGACGCTCGTCACGACGTTGTCGAGCTCCAGGAGGTTGACGATCGAGTAGTCCGAGGGCACGTGGCTACGGTACTTGTGATGTCCAGGACACGGCCCGCGGCCCACCACTCGAGCCACACGCTGACCCTCGCCGTGCTCTCGCTGGCGGGCCTGGCCTACGCGGTCCTCAGCTCGGCGGTCATCCCGGCGCTGCCCTCGTTCCAGGAGAGCCTCCACACGGATGAGACCGGCGTCACCTGGCTCCTCACCGCGTTTCTCGTGTCGGCGTCGGTTGGCACGTCGATCATCGGCAGGCTCGGCGACATCTACGGCAAGGAGCGTGTGCTGCTCGGCACGCTGCTGGTGCTGGCGGCCGGCACCGTGCTCGCGGGCGTCGCGCAGTCGCTCGGGATGCTGATCGCGGCCCGGGTGGTGCAGGGCGTGGCCGGCGGCATCTTCCCGCTCGCGTTCGCGATCGCCCGCGACGAGTTCCCGAAGGATCGCGTGGCCGGGAGCATCGGCCTGATGTCGTCGATCCTCGGCGTCGGCGCCGGCTGCGGGCTCGTGCTCGGCGCGCTGATCAACGAGCACCTGGGCTGGCACTGGCTGTTCTGGATCCCGCTCGTGGTGACGCTGCTCGCCGCCTACTGCACGTGGCGCTATGTGCCGGAGTCGCCGGTCCGCGCCCCGGCCCGCGTCAACTGGCTGGCGGCGGCGCTGATGAGCGCCGGGGCAGCCGGCGTGCTCATCGCGATCGCCCAGACGTCGGAATGGGGCTGGGGGTCGTCGAAGACGATCGGCCTGTTCGCGGTCGGGGTCGTCTTCTGTGCGCTGTGGGTGGCGGTCGAGGTGCGCAGCCGCGAGCCACTCGTGGACATGACGATGATGCGCATCCGCGGCGTGTGGACCACCAACCTCGCGGCCTTCCTGCTCGGCGCCGGGATGTACTCGTCGTTCATCGTGCTGCCGCAGTTCGCGCAGCTGCCGGAGAGCACCGGGTTCGGGTTCGGCGCCTCGGCGGTTGAGTCGAGCCTCTACCTGCTGCCGTCGGCGCTCACCATGGGCGCCCTAGGGCTGGCCGCCGGCCGGGTGGCACGGCGCTTCGGGTCCAGGCTCGCGCTGATCGTGGGGGCCGGCGTTGGGGCCGTGGCGTTCGCCTTCGCGGCGCTCGTGCACGACGCGCCGATCGACCAGCTGCTCACGGCGGCGATGCTCGGCGTCGGCATCGGTCTCGCGTTCGCCGCGCTCGGCAACCTGATCGTGCAGGCGGTGCCGGCCACCCAGACCGGCGTGGCGAGTGGGATGAACACCGTCATGCGAACGCTCGGCGGCGCGCTGGGCGGGCAGATCGCGGCCACGTTCATCGCCGAGAACACCGCGCACGGCCAGCCGACGATCACGGGCTTCATCAACACCTACGTGATGGCCACGGGGTTCCTGCTGGTCTGCGTGCTGGCGGGGTTCCTGATCCCGCGCGCGCGCGAGGAGTCCGAGGCCCGACAGCGCGAGCGTCGCCTGGAGCCCGCCGCGGAAGTCACCTGAGGCGCCGGAGAGCCCCCGCTCTCCACCACCAATTTACATCCTTCGGGGGGCTTGAAACAAGCCCCGGGTCGTGCCGCATAATCGCCGCCGTGGCCATGACCGAGCACGCGGTGGTGATCGCCGGCGCAGGCCCGACCGGCATGATGCTGGCGGGCGAGTTGACGCTGGCCGGGGTCGACGTCGCCATCGTCGAGCAGCGGGGTGCCGACGAGGCCAAGGGCGGGGCGCGGGCGGGCGGTCTGCACGCGCGCAGCATCGAGGTGCTGGACCAGCGGGGAATCGTCGATCGCTTCCTGTCGGAGGGGCAGGAGGCCCAGGTCACGAGCTTCGGCGGCACGACCTTGGACATCAGCGACTTCCCCACCCGCCACCCCTACGGGCTCGGGCTGTGGCAGAACCGCTTCGAGGAGATCCTGGCCGGCTGGCTCGCCGAGCTCGAGGTTCCGATCCATCGCGGTCGTGAGGTCACGGGCTTCCGGCAGGACGAGACCGGCGTCGACGTCGAGCTCTCCGGCGGCGAGTGGCTGCGGTCCGAGTACCTCGTGGGGTGCGACGGAGGTCGCAGCGCCGTGCGCAAGGCGGCGGGCATCGCGTTCCCCGGGTGGGACCCGTCGACCAGCTCGCTGATCGCCGAGGTCGAGATGACGGAGGAGCCCGAGCTGGGCACGCGCCGCGACGAAACGGGCGTCCACGGCCTCGGCAAGCTGGAGTACGAGATCCGCGATGGCGAGGTCGTCTTCAAGGACGGGGGGCCGGTGCGGGCCATGGTCACCCAGAAGTACGTGGGGCCCACGAGCGAGCCCACCCTGCGCGATCTCAGCGACGCGCTCATCGGCATCTACGGCACCGACTACGGACTGGGCAGCGCGAGCTGGATCTCGAGGTTCACCGACATGACGCGGCAGGCGGCGTCCTACCGGGAGGGACGCGTGCTGCTCGCGGGCGACGCCGCGCACGTGCACTCCCCCGTTGGTGGGCAGGGCCTCAACACCGGCCTGCAGGACGCGGTCAACCTGGGCTGGAAGCTGGCCCAGGTGGTCAACGGGACATCGCCGGAAGCGCTTCTGGACACCTACCACGCCGAGCGGCACCCGGTGGCCGCCCGCGTACTGCAGAACACCATGGCGCAGACCGTGCTCATCCCCTCGACCCCGCGAATCGACGCCCTTCGTGACGCCATCGCCGAGGTCGTGAGCCTCGACGAGCCGCGCAAGCGCCTCGCCGGGATGCTCTCCGGCCTCGACATCCACTACGACCTGGGCGAGGGACACCCGCTGCTGGGACGCCGCATGCCCGACCTCGATCTGGCCACCGCCGACGGCCCGACGCGCGTCTTCAGCCTGCTGCACGACGCCCGGCCGGTGCTGCTCAGCCTCGATGGGCCCCGCAGCCTCGACGTCGCGCCCTGGGCGGATCGTGTTCGGACGATCGACGCCGAGTGCTCCGGTCCGTGGGAGCTTCCGGTGCTCGGCGACGTCCCCTCCCCCACCGCTGTGCTGATCCGCCCCGACGGACACGTCGCGTGGGTGCGCGACGACGGAAGCGACGCCGGCGTGGCCGACGCGCTCAGCACCTGGTTCGGGCCCTAGGAGTCCGCCAGCGCCAGATCCCGCGGCAGGCCCACGGCCGTTAGCGCCTCCGCCTGGTCGACGAACGCCCGCCAGTGCACGACCTTGCCCGCCCGAAGCGTGTAGATCTCGGCGTGGTGCTCCGTTATCTCGAGCCCGCCCGCCTTCGTCGTCTCGAGGGTGAGGACCACCACGCGATCGCCCGCGTCGATGAACTTCTCGGGCCGCGAGTGCGTGCTCTCCCAGAGCCGGTTCCAGTCCTCGAAGAACTCGCGTACTCCGTCGTGCCCGCGATAGACCCGGCCGTCGGGATGGTGGCGGCTATCCCATTCGACGTCGGGGTCAAGGTCGGCACGCGCCGCGTCCGTGTCGCCCCGGTTGTACGCGTCATACATACCTCGGACGACGTCCACGTTCTGCTGCGACATCTTTGCCAGTATCGCGGAGCCGACTACCGGCGCGAGCGCCGGGTCGTACGCGGCGCCATCGGCCGATAACGTCCGCTGTGTGTCAGGCGAGAGCGAGGAGGCAGTCCTCAGGTACTACTCGCACGGCGAGCAAGATCCGCTGCCGGTCGTCGTGGAGGCGCTTCGCCGCGCGGGCCGCGACAGCCAGCGGATCGGGATCCGGTTCGAGCCGTCCGTCGATCCCGGGCAGGTGGGACTCGACCTGCTCATGCCCGACTTCGAAGCGCGGATGGCGAACGTCGGGCGCAGCATCACCGAGGGGCGGCTCAAGCTTCTGCAGGCCGTGCTGCAAGCTACCTAGATCGGAGGACGGCGAGCATGGAGTCCAGAGCGATCGACCCGGACGACTTCCGCGCGACGCAGCACGAGCAGTGGGACTCCGCTGCGGTGGGCTGGAGCGAGTGGAGCGAGTTCACCGAGAGCGCCGCCCGGCATATCTGCGAGCGGCTGGTGGAGCTCGCCGGAGTGCAGCCGGGCAGCCGCGTGCTGGACGTCGCCGCCGGTTATGGCGAGCCGGCACTGACGGCCGCGCGCCGGACCGGACCGGAGGGACGAGTCGTGGCCACCGACATCTCGGCGGAGATGCTCGCGTTCGCACGCGAGCGCGCGGCGGCCGCCGGCTTCGAAAACGTCGAGTTCGTGGAGTCGGACGCCTCCAGCCTCGACTTCCCGCGCGCGAGCTTTGACGCCGCCGTGTCGCGCTGGGGAATCATCTTCGAGCCCGACGCGGAGGCGGCGGCGGGGCGCGTCCGAGGCTTCCTCGAGCCGGGCGCACGCATCGCGATCGCCGCCTGGGGCGAGCCCGATCAGGTGCCGTTCCTCTCGATCCCGATGCGGACCACGATGAAGCGGTTCGACCTGCCCCCACCGGCGCCCGGAACGCCCGGACCGCTCTCGCGGCCCACCCCGGCGGCCGTCACCGCGTTGCTCGAGGGAGGCGGCTTCTCGAACGTCGCCGTGGAGCAGGACGAGGTCGTCTATGAGTTCGACTCTCCCGAGCACTTCACCGCCTACGTACGTGCGATCGCCGCGCCGGTCCGCCTGATGATCGAGCAGCATGCGGGCGACGCCCAGGAAGAGGCGTGGGACGCGATCACGCAGGCCGCGGCCGACGCGGGAGGCGGCTCGGGGCCGCTTCGCTCCTCCAACGCGGTGCTGCTCGGCTCGGCGACGGCCTAGACGGCCGTACCGGCTCGTGACGACGCGGACGGCGGAGCGACACCCGAGCCGCCAAAGCCGACGACGCGATCTCTGCCGCGGGACTTTGCGACGTAGAGCGCCTGGTCGGCCTGCTTGAACAAGGTCTCGAACCGAACGCCCGCGCCCGAGGCCGTCGCAATTCCGATCGACACCGTCAGCTCCACGCCGCCAGGCCGGGCGTCGCGGAGCGACTCACGGAGGCGCCCGGCGATCTGATCCGCATCGTCGTGCTGGGCGCCGGGCAGGACGAGTACGAATTCCTCGCCGCCGAGGCGGTAGATCAACTCGAACGACCGCAGCTGCTTCCGCATCTCGTACGCGAAGTCGCGGAGGACGGCGTCGCCTCGGGCGTGGCCGTACGTGTCGTTGATCTCCTTGAAGTGATCGATGTCGCACACGAGCAGGGAGATGCTCTCGTTCGTGAGTCCCGCCTGCTGCTCGAGCTCCGCGAACCGGCGCTGGAGAGCCGCGCGATTCAGCAATCCCGTCAGCGGGTCGAGCACCGATTCGGTTCGCTGCTCGACCTCGGCACCGCTGAGCGCCGCGACGACGGCGGTGATGCTGACGAGCAGAGCGACCGCCACGACGAGCGCTTCCGGATGCGCCAGCGTCTGCGCCGGCGCCACCGCGAATGTCGCGACCAACAGCATGAGCACCGCGCTTGCCACGGCCGCGAGCACGACGTCGCGCCGGAAGCGGGTGGCGGCAAAGGCCGTGGGCACCACGAGCCATGGCATCGCCGGACTGTGCGGGCCGCCGCTGAGCGCGACAGCCGCGGCGAGGATCAACTGACTCCAGATGATGCTGAACGCGACGTGCCGCTCGGGGCGCGCGCTCCGGGCGATCCGGTGGTCGACGGTCTGCGTGTTCAGCACGGAGAGCGCGAACAGCACCAGCGTCCACCAGCCGAACATAGGAGCGAACAGCAGGAGCGTTGCTCCGACGCTCGCGGCCGCGACCGTGCGCGCACGCGTAACCCGCGCGCCGTTGTCCACGACGCGCGAGCGCTCGAGCTCGTCGCGGCAGAGCCACGCACCCGTACGTGCGTACATAGGCTCTAGTCGACAGGTGGGCCAACGGCCTTGAGCACTGGCGCCAGCGCGCCAAGCTGCCGTATCGGTTGACCGTGATTGCGCAAGCGGCCTACGTTGGTCTCGGGCAGCAGCCCGGCCCCCGCGGGGTCGACCCCGGGGACCGGTGTCCGGAGGGGACGGGTTCACGACTCGTCGTGGCCCGTCACCCTTCCACGGTCACGGCGGTGCGACGAGCTTGAGGCCATGCTGATCTACTCGATGGGCGTCTCGGTGGACGGCTTCATCGCCGACCGCGACGGCGCGTTCGAGTGGACGGTCCCTGACGAGGAGCTGTTTGGCTTCCACACCGCGCAGGTGCGGGCGCTCGGCGGCTATCTCTGCGGTCGCAGGCTCTACGAGACGATGCTGGTCTGGGAGACCGATCCGTCGTTGCGCGATACCGAGCTCCGGGCCGAGTTCGCCGACATCTGGTGCGCCATCCCGAAGGTCGTCTTCAGCCGCACGCTCGACAGCGTCCAGGGCAACGCCCGGCTGGCCGAGGCGTCCGTGGCCGAGGAGGTGACCGCCGCGCTCGGCGCCACCGACAAGGACGTCGCGATCGGCGGTGCCGGCCTCGCAGCGGCGGCGTTCGAGCTCGGCCTCGTCGACGAGCTGCGCGTGTTCCGCCATCCGGTCGTCGTCGGTGGCGGCACGCCGTTCCTCCCGCCGGTCACCGCGGACGTCCCGCTGAAGCTGATCGAGACCAGGACGTTCGGCTCGCGCGTGATCTATGAGCGCTACGAGCGCTCGCGCGCAGACGCGGAGTCATCCGGAGCTGTCAGGGCACGATGAGGCGGGGCTCGCGACGCCGGCGACCATGACCGAGGCTTCGCTCTCCTGCGGCGAGCCGGACCCTCTCGAATGCGCCCTTGCGCGGGCGCACCGGCATGGGAGCATGTGCCCGTGGCCGACTCCGACCCGCAGCCCGTGGACGCCGAAACCTCGCTCAACCTCGGGATGGCCACCGAGCGGACCTGGCTGGCGTGGTGGCGGACCGCGCTCGTCGCCACGGCGGGCGCCCTGGGCGTGGGCCGGCTGGCGCCGCGCCTCCTCCACGCCGCCCCGGCCCCGTACGTCGTGCTCGGGTGTTGCTACGCCGTGCTCGCGGTCGCCCTGCTCGTGGTCGGCCTGCGCCGGCAGCGCGCGCTCGGGCGGGCCATCGAGCGCGGCTCGACCGCGCCGCTGGCGGATTCCACGGTCACGCTGTTGACCGTGGGCGGCGTGGTCCTTGCCGTGGTGACCCTCGCCGTGGTGCTCGGCCAGGCCTGATCCGACGCCGGGCTCCGGCGCGGTCCGAACTGCGGCTTATGAGGGCGGCCCAGGCGGGGATCCTCACCTTCGTCCTGGATTTACCTCGCCAGGCGAGGTCAAAGCAGGACGAAACCGCCCGCGCACCCTTCCCAAGCCAATCGGGCGCGGCCGGGAAGCCGCGCCGGGTGACATGTTCGCGGTCACGAGCCGCTTGTGGTCGCGGCTTAGGGCGTCGGTGCCTCGGGCGCCCGGCCGGCGTGCTCGGCGTGTGCTTGCCATGCCGCGCCCGACACGGCGCCTATGACGATGACCCCGCCGATCAGGAAGAACCAGGTGAGCAGGCTGAAGACCACTCCGATCGTGCCGTAAGTGTGGCTGTCGGAGACCAGGATCGGCGAGAAGTAGACCGACGAGAAGAACCCGAAGCCAAGCCAGAGGACACCCGAGGTCAGCGCCGGGCGCACGAGGCGCCGCCACGCGACGCGACCCGACAGCAGGTAGTGCAGCGTCCACCAGAAGAACAGCGTGCTCGCCACGAAGCCGAAGAGGTCGAGCGCGGCGGATCCGCCGTCGTGCTTGATCGGGCCGTTCACCGCGCCGTCGACGGCCAGCAGCGCTATCAGGACCAGGATCCAGACCATCCCGCGCGGGAGGTTGCGCCACCCGCGCGGCTCCTGTCCGAAGATGCGCTCGTAAATGAGCTGCAGCGAAGTGGCGACCGCGACGACGCCGCTGAAGCAGAAGAGAAAGCCGGTGAGGATGGGCTCGACGCCGTGTGCCGGCGTACCGCGGAAGAGCGTCTCGACGATGTGCGCGCCCTGCGCGCTGAGGCCTATGTGGCGGCTGATGTCGTCGTCGACGCGCTTGTTGGCGAGCGAGCTCAGCAGGATGATCAGCGGCAGCGCCGACCAGAGCAGCGCCGCCCCGAACATCGTGATCCAGTTGACGAAGTCGAGCGCCTTGAGCTGCCGCCCCATCTCGCCGGCCCACGACGCGCCGTAACGCGCATGCATCCTGGCGGCGCGCGCCCGCGTTCGCCCGGCCAGGGAAGGTGCGGGCGGGGGCGCCGCCGGACGCACGGCCACGAGACGAATCTCCTAGTCGTGCGACATCTCGTCGATGCAGACCGTGGCCGCGAGGATCAGGACGTCGTCCTCGTCGGGTGCGATCTCGATTCCGTACGTGTCGCGGACCCGGAACCAGCGCTTCGAGATCTCGGCGACCTTGTGGCCGTCGCGCTCGATCTCGTACTCGTGGTCGACGACGTTGCCCTTGGCGGTCAGCTCGCCGCCGTCGGCGAGCGCGATCGTGAAGCGGTCCCGCAGCGGCGAGATCAGGGCCTTCTTCACCGAGCCCGCAGATCGCCCGTCGCGCTCCAGCTCCATCGTGTCGCGGATGCGCAGCTTCCTCTCCTGGACCGTCATCAGCTCCTGGCCCGCCGGCGTCTCCAACACGAACGTGCTGCGCAGACGCAGCGCCTTGCCGTCGACCTTGAACGCGTGCCGGTCGTCATCCGTGTCGATCCAGAAGTCGTCGCCGACCGAGAACAGCCTCTCGCGCATCCGATAGCGCGTCCCTCCCAGATCCCGGCTTCGTCGCAAGAGCCCCATCAGTCCTCCTGTGGTCGGTGCCGACCCCGCGCACCGCGCGGCCGCCGGACTTCCAGCTCGCGCCTACACTGCCCGGCTCGCGCGCCCGGCGCAAGGATGCGCACCGCCCGAGCGCACTCGCGTGCCCACCACCAGTCAGCCGGTCGTGCGGTACTACGGCGCCGTGCGCGTCACTTCGCGGCTGCCCACGACAGCTTGGAGCCGGGGCAGCTCGCGACGTGGGCGCCGTTGGACTTGCGGTAGACGTCAACGTCCGTCCGCCAGGTGCCGGTCACCCGGTGGCGTCCGAACCGACCGCTGAATGAGACCTTGGTGTGGATTCGATAGCGGTGCCCGTTCACGCGCTTCGTCTCGCTCAGCGGCCCGCCGCCGTGGAAGGCACCGTCCTTGATCGGCGCCTCGCCCACTACGAAGCCGCCTGAGACCACCCGGTCGAACTCGGGGTGACCCGGGCACGTGTTCTCGGTTTCCGTCGCCAGTACCGCCAGCGACTTCGCGTCGGGCTTGACCTTCAGCAGGAAGGGCAGCTTGATCCCACCGAGGTCGGACCTCTGCGAGTTGTGGCCGTAGTAGGACGTGCCCCCTTCGAGCTCTCCGGAGCCCACACCGGCCTGCGGTGAAACCGCGCGCCATTTCACGAGCGTGGTGTGGCACGTCTGCGTCTGGCCGTTCTGCGACCGCTCCTGGGTGGCCCGCAACGTCCCCCGCGCGTGCAGGGGGTCGGTGAACGTTCCGTGTATCTCGTAGGTGCCGATCTTCTTGCCGCTGTTGAGGTTCCGAATCGGGCCCGAGTCGCTGAACTGCCCCTCGGCCGAGACCTGGATGCCCTTTGACGCGACTCGCGTCGTGCCACCACAGTCGATGGGGCCCATGTGGGCCAGGTACCTCAGAGTGCGGCCGCTCGGGGCCGTGTGGATCGACACCGACTCGGGAGCGAAATACGCGCGCGCGAACCTGGGCGAGCCGCCGCCGAAGTCGGCGCCTCCGCGTGGCAGCGCGGCGCCCGCGGGCCCGGCGAGGACCAGGAACGCCACCGTCCCCGCGAGCGCGATCGACGCGTGACGTCGGTTGAGACGGGGCAACGAGGGCATTCAGCCGGATCGTACGCGTAACCCCATCTGGGAGTCAACGCGCGAAGAGGTCCGGCCGCTTACATGAGCTCGATCACCCACAACCTTGGACTGCCTCAAGACGCCTGACGACGCGCCGCGGCATCGTGCACGACGCGGCTCAGGCGATAGAGCGTCAGGTCGGCGATCGGTGTCGTCACGGAGCCGATCCGGTTGGTGACGAAGCCGAGCGAGAGCCCGAGGTCCGGGTCGGCCCATCCCCCGGACCCGCCGTACCCGTAGTGGCCGAAGGCCCGTATCGCCTGCCGCCCCGCCCCGAAGGCCTGGTGGTAGCCCAGCCGCCAGCGCATCGGAATGCCGAGGACCAGGTCGGCCCTCCGGACCTGTACCCGGCCGAGTTCGCGGACCGTCTGCTCGGACAGGAGCCGCGCCCCCGCGTCGGCGCCCCCGTTCGCGAGCGCGCCGTACATCCGCGCCAGGGCGTCCGCGCTGAGGGCGCCGTTCACCGCGGGCATCTCGGTCCCCCAGATCGATGGCTCCGAGCCCTCGAACAGCTCGTGAAACCCCGGCGCGATCAGCGCGTCATGCGTCGCGCGTGTGCGCTTGATCCCAGTGAGCACCGGCGTGATGAAGCGCGACGCCGCCCCGAGCTGTCGCAGCGCCGACCCGACCGGCTGCGCAACGTGCTCGCGCGCGGTCTCGTCCACGCCGATGTGCAGGGCGCTTACGCCGAGCGGCTCCGCGATCTCCGTGCGCACCAGCTCCGCGAGCCCGCGGCCCCCCGTCACACGACGCGCGAGACCGGCGACCAGCCAGCCGTAGGTGATCGCGTGGTACGCCGACCGCTCGGTGGGCGCCGAGACGCTTCGAGCCGCCAGGCGCTCCTCCATCTCGAGATGGTCGAGCAGGTCCCCGGGACGATCGGCCACCGCACGGACGCTCCATAGGCCCGCGCGGTGCGTCAGGAGGTCACGGACGGTGACGCGCCCCTTCCCACCCGCAGCGAACTCGGGCCAGTAGGTGGCGACCGACTCGTCGTAGTCCAGCTCGCCGCGCTCCGCCAGCCGGTGGATAACCGTCGACGCGATGCCCTTCGTGGTCGAGAAGCTCAGTGCGAGCGTGTCCGGCCGCCACGGCCGCGTCTCCGCGCGGTCCGTCCAGCCCGTGCAGAGGTCGACGACGGTCTCCCCTCGCAACCGCACGACGAGCGCTCCGCCGCCGCGTCCGCGAGCCATGAGCCTGGCGAACGACTCCACCGCCCGCCCGAACCCACGCTCGGCGTGGCCGCGGACATGCGGGTAGCGCGGGAGCGACACGGCGGCCACCCTTACCACGAGCCGATCCGGATCCCGCGCGCAGCGAGACCCTCGATCGGGTCGTTGAGGTCGTCGACCACGACCCGTGCCGCCGGCGTATCGAGGTCCGCGCGATCCATCGTGTTGTTGAGCGGCTCGGCGATCGGAGGCGGGACTACCCGGTCGGAGCTCTGGCGGCCCGGAGGGCCTCCTCGCGGTCGACGAAATCGTCCTGGCGGAGCACCAGACCGCGCCTGAAGGTGAACAGCTGGAACACGGATTCGCTCACGGCCACACCGCTTCCGGAGCCGCGGCCGCTCTGTCGCGCCTTGACCAGCACCCGGCCTCCCAGGTCGAGGATCTCCTCGAGGTCCCAGCGGATGTCCTCGAACGCGTCGAGCCACAGTCGCCAGAAGCGCCGATAGCCGCCGGCGCCGTGATAGACGGTGTCCATGTCCGGGGGCAGGAAGGCGCGGCTGGGGCGGTATTCGTAATCGTGCGGATCGTTGAACGTGAGGATCAGCTCGAAATCGCGCCGGTTGGCGGCTTCATATGCCCGGGCCATGGCGCGGGCCAGCAGGGCAGAGCGAAGCCGGGAGCCCGGCGGCCGGCGAAGCACCGCGGCCGTGATTGAGGAAGACAGCCTCGGGAAGCGAACGGCGAGCCGCTCGTCGAGGCCGCGACGCTCGGCCGCCCGCCCACTCCTCAACGGGGGCGCGAGCCGTGTGCCGGCACCCACGGCCGCGTCTGCCTCTGACACACGCCGAGTATCCCATCCCGCTTGCCAGGGCGTTCCTCGGATTGACTCGCGCCGCACCGCGCAACTAGGCTGGCCGCGATGCCCAAGCCGCGACCGCGGCTGGGCTATGGCGGCGCGATCACTCGCCGCCAGGCATCAACGCGTCGAGCACCCGCAAGGTGCCGCGCTTGAGCGCCGTGGCACCCGATCGCGCGGTCGCCACCGGGGCCGAGGCCGCAGCCGGCTGCTCGAGCTCGAGCGGGTCGCCCTCCGCCAGCATCCCGGCCGCGGCGACGGCTGCGTACACCCCGAGGCAATGGTCGGCGTGAGCGTTGATGGTCCTCAGGACGTCGGGGTCGGCCGGTAGCCCTGGCTGCTCGCGCGTCGGGATCGAGCAGCGCAGGGCTGGGATCTCCGCGTCGAAGGCGACGTCCGGCGCGCGGAGCCGTCCCCCGCACCAGCCGAACTCGGCAAGCTCGGCTCCGTCGCGATCAACGAGCACGTTTGGCCTGAAGCGGCGGACGTCGAACTGCGAACCGGGCGCGCGCTCGGCCATCGCCCGCAGGCTCGCTCGCGTCATCAGGAGGATCGGGTAGGCGTCGTGCAGCGCCCCAACGGGAGTGGCGTACCGGGCCAGCTCCGCGAGCTTGCGCACGGGGAACATCGAGAAGTCGGGAATCGGCTCCCCGTCCGGGATGGCGAACTGGCGACGCAGGTCGGCCTTGGTGGGCTGGGGCGTGCGATAGCGACCCTTCTCCGATAGCGGCGGCAGCGACTCGAGCCGCGCCGGATTCCCGATCAGCTCCGACAGCTGGTCGTCCATCGCCGGATCGGAGCTGGAGAGCTCGCTGCCGTCCGGGAAGGTGACGATCACCTCGAGCACGTCCCCCGGCCCAGCCGGCCGGGCGGCGGGATCCTCCGCGAACCGGGCGCTGCACTGCAGCAGCTTCGGCCATCGACGCGCGGTGGTGAACGTGTCGAGCTCCACGTCGCGTACGGCCCACATCCTGTCCGCGTGCAGGCCCTGGGTGGCGATGGCCGACCGCGCAAGGCGCTCCCCGCCCATGGACTTGACCGGGTAGCGCCAGATCTCCGCAACGCTGCCTGCGAGGGTCATCCGTCGGGCGAGTCTACGTCGCGGCACGAAGCGGGGGTGTCCGTCGGGCGCATGCTCGAACATCCTCACGTCAGACCGATGCGCAAGTACCGCGAACGCCTGCCGGGAGGCGCCCTCGTGCTCGCGGGCACCGGCGTGCTCGCCGTCGTCACGCGGCTGCCATTCGTCGGTGCGGGACTCGGACCCGACGAGGGCGGCGCGGCCTACGTCGCACGCCAGTGGTCGCACGGCGCGCGCCTGTACCACGACGTCTGGATCGACCGGCCACAGGGGCTGCTGTCGCTGTACCGCGGGATCGAGGCGATCGGGGCCAACGCGTGGACGATCCGGCTGGCGGCGATGCTGTTCGGGGTCGCGATCACGTGGCTGATGTTCGCCCTCGGGTCGATGATCGGCGACTTCGCCACGGGAGTCGCCGCGGGTGTCCTCTACGCGGTGGTTGGGGCGGGACCGCACATCGAGGGCTTCACCATGAACGGCGAGCTCGCCGCGGCGCTGCCGAGCACCGCTGCGGTGGCCGTCGCGGTCGCATGGTGGCGTGGCGGTCGCGGGTTGCGCTGGCTGTTCGCCGCCGGCGTGCTCGGCGGCGTGGCGATCCTCATGAAGCAGGGCGGCTTCGACGGGCTCGTCGCGGCGGGCGTGCTCGCGCTCGCGGTGCCGCATTCACCGAGCGGTCGCGTCAGAGCGGCCGCGGCGGTGGCCGCCGGGGCGCTGATCCCGATCACCGTAGCGGCACTGCACGCGCTCTCGGTCGGGTTCAACACCTACTGGTCCGACATCGTCTCGTTTCGCGCCAACGCCCAGTTCCACGACGGGTCGCGCTCGCACTTCTTCGACGCCAGCCTCCCGAAGGCAAGGGCGGACCTGCTCGCGCTTGGCCTGCTCGCGCTCGTCGGGATCGCGGTCGTCGCTCGGCGCCGCACTGTGCGCGTCCTGCTCGGCGCCTGGCTCGTGGCCGCGCTGCTCGCGTTCGACATCGGCGGCCTGTTCTGGCCGCACTACTACGTTCAGCTCGTCCCGCCGCTCGCTCTGCTCGCCGCGCTCGGGGCCACGGCGTTCCGCTCGCGCGTGCTGGCCGCCGCGCTCTGCTGCGCTGCCGTCGTGCCGGTCGTCGTGACGCTGGTCGGCCTTGAAGCCGACTCCGCGGCTGCCCGCGCCGCGGCGATCCCGTACGAGCGCGACTACGACGTCGACCGGCGAGTGGCCGAGTTCATGCGCGCGAACACGACGCCCGCCGCGCCGGTGTACGCGCTCGACTCGCGCGCCGACGTCTACTTCCTCGCGGACCGGCGGACGCGCTACCCGTACATCTTCCACCACAGTCCGATCCTCACCCGGTCCGGGATCGACTACCTGCGGCTGATGCTCACCGGGCCCCGCCGGCCGCGCGTGGTGGCGGTCTACCGCGACCCGAACCACTTCGACCGGTCGGGCACACTGGCCTTCCTGCTCAACCGCGGCTATCGCGTGATCTGGCGCCCGGCGCCGGGCGTGCGCGTGCTGGTGCGCCGGCCGGGCTGGTTCGGCCACCGGCCGCACGTCCGCCACCCCACGGGGCGCCACCTCACGCGGTGATATCCGCGAGCGTCTGCGTCAGGCGGCTTGGGGCTGTGCGAGCCCACAGTGGCCGGCGCGTCCCTGCCGCGGGCGCCCGTTCGAGGAGGGCGCATCCACGCGGTGCACGGGGAGCCCGGTGACCCGGCGCGTACGGTGGTTCAGATCGAACGGATGCGGGATACCGGCCGATCGCCGCCGGGTGCAGAGGATGATCTCGTCGGCGGGCCAGTCGGCGAGTGCGTCGTACATGGCTGCGACCGGGTCGGGGTCGCCGACGACGGCCGAGTCGAAGCGACGACCAGCCGTGGCGGCGAGTCCGGTGACGTCGGCAAGCTGCTTACGCGCGCACGGGACGCTTCCGCGCGGGTCGCCGGTCCAGTCGATGCCGTGCAGCCACGCGGGAACCACGAGGGCGAAGCTCGCCGGGCGGTCGTGATTGCGCCGGTCGCAGGCGTCGATCACCGCCTGCGCGTCGACGCTCCAATCGGTCACAACCAGCACGCGGGCGGTCGAGGTATCGAAGGTGGAGTCGTGTGCGAGTTGCGAGTCCATTGTCGTCTCCAGTCGGGTTCTCGTTAGGGGTTACGGGAGACGACTCCCTATGGCCGGGGTGGCCGCGGAATCTTTAAAGGCGGCCCGCCGCACTACCCACCGAGGGCGCGATGCCACTTTCTTCTTGCCCACCGCAGGGCTCGTTGGCGGCGTGAGCGCTTCGCGAAAATGTCCTCGACGACGTCGGCGTGCGAGTGCAGCATGTCTGCAATGAGTCTTCGGCGGAACGCGTCATCCCTGGCGTCGCGTCGACGAAGGCGGCTTACCTT
Organism: Thermoleophilaceae bacterium; assembly: GCA_045805345.1. Lineage (GTDB taxonomy): Bacteria > Actinomycetota > Thermoleophilia > Solirubrobacterales > Thermoleophilaceae > AC-37. The sequence continues at coordinate 21,565 of JBJMLK010000035.1, forward strand.
CCCGCGCTTGTCGAGGCGTGGTAGGTCGACCACGCTCCGGCTGATGCCGTCTTGGAGCTGTTCGTGAGAGCTGCGTGCCGACCCAACCACGGCACGCAGTGTGAGCCCCTTAACGAGCGCCTCTGGACTTTCTGGCGGATCGGCACCTTCCGCCAATTCGCGACTGAGTTGAATCATGACGCCGTGCCAGAAGACAACTGAATGCAGGCGTCGCTGCGTCTCGGGATCTAGCGGGGGAATCGCCCGGTCCTGGGACTCCCAAAGCTGTGCGAGTAACGGAGGCCCCTCGACCCCGATTCGCCTGAGCGCTTCCTCGGCGTCGACAGAGGTCAGGAAATTCTGGTCGGCCTCCCGCACGTCGTCGGGTATCGGGCCGAGACGGTTGAAGCCGTCATCGAGGGGGCGCGCGAGTGCGAGGAGATCGGCGGAAGCGCCAACGATCTGGCCCGCGTTCTCGAGCGCTCTTGGGCGAACTTGCGAAGCCGGAAGCCCCTTCGCAGGATCAGCGGCGAGTTGGCTCCAGACCTTGGCCGCCGGTCCCGCTATTTCGGCCGCGCCCTTCAAAAGCGCGGCGGCCGAAACCGCCTCCGGCGTCACTGCGCACTCCTGAGCATCGGGAGCCATTGAAACGCAGCTTGGAGGCGGAGGTACTCGTAGGTCGCTTGGTCTAACGACAACTCGCCCTTTACGACCTTGTCGGCAACCGACCGCATCTCGCGGGCCATCCGTAGCCAGTCCTCACGCTCACTATCGGTCAGCGCTGCCGCGTCCTGAGTAGGGTCACTCACCGTGAGCATGATCACCGATGGGCTCGCGGAGGGCAAGCGTTGCCGATCTTCACGGTGAACCCGGCCTGATCAGTTGCGCGAGAATGGCGCCAGATGGCCAAAGACGTTCGGGAGGTTCTCGCACATGACCGTTCGAAGCAGACAGATGCGCCTGCCCGCGTGCGCACTCGGCGCCGCCCTCGCTCTGACCGCGGCCGGCTGCGGAGGCACGGACGCGAAGGTCGGCGACTGCATCGACAGCGGCAAGAAGGTCGTCGACTGCAGCACGAAGGACGCCACGCAGAAGCTGGTGAGCAAGCAGTCCGGCTCGACGGCGATCGCTTGCATCCAGATCGGCGACAAGCCGCAGACGCAGGTCAAGGTCGGCGGCGACTCGTTCTGCGCCGAAGCGAAATAGGGGCTGGCCGCCGCTACGTCAGCCCGGCGGCTTCGAGTGCCTTGGCGCGGCTCGAAAACCACTCCTGGGTGAGCATCCTTCCCACTCTGGGTCGGCGCGGAACTCCACAAAGGTCCCTCTCGCGCAGCTTCAGGCCCAAGAGCTCGTACGTTTTGCGGAGTCGCCTCAACCTCGGGGCGGCGAAGGCGTTTCAACGGGTATGGCGCTACTGCCACTCATCGGCGGTCTGCTCGGCTCGGTCCTTCTCGTAACCGGCGTTCTCCGGACCCTTCTGGTGGCCCGCCGAATCGATGAGCTGACGGCGCGCCACTGGCGTCGCCTCGCGCAGATTCGAAGCGGTGGGGGCAGCGCTTTCTTCCCGACTCGCGACGCGCGCGTGGACCTCGAGGTGGCGATCGCCGA
>JBJMLK010000036.1:0-6957 GCA_045805345.1 Thermoleophilaceae bacterium
GACACGCCGATCAAGCCGTGGGACAACGTCCCGCTGCTCTCGTGGATCTTCCTGCGCGGGCGCTGCCGCAACTGCGCCACGCGGATCTCGCCGCGCTACCCGCTCGTCGAGCTCCTGACCGGCGTGCTGTTCGCCGCCGTGGCCGTCTCGAACGGGCTGAACGACGACCTCGCCGTGCTGCTGCCGTTCGCCGCGATGTTGATCGCCGTGGCCGACATCGACCTCGAGCACAGGATCGTGCCCAACAAGATCCTCCTGCCGATGGCCGTCTACGGCGTGGCGGCCAGCGCCGTGGTTCGCACCGACATGCTTCCCGAGCTTCTGATCGCCGGCGCCGCAGCGTTCACCTTCCTGCTCGTGGCCGCGCTGATCCATCCCGCCGGCATGGGGATGGGCGACGTGAAGCTCGCGGGCGTGATGGGCCTCTACCTCGGCGCCTCGATCGCGCCCGCGCTGCTCGTGGCCTTCCTGAGCGGCTCGGTCGTGGGAATCGGCGTGATGCTCAGGCACGGCGCGGGCGGCCGCAAGAAGGGCGTCCCCTTCGCCCCGTTCCTGGCTTTCGGCGCCATCGTCGCGCTGTTCGCCGGGCCACAGCTCATCCACCTCTACACCCACCACTTCCTCTAGGCCATTCGGCCCTAAAGGAAGCCCCGCAACGGTCGATACCAACGCAACCATGGCCCTGCCCCTGAGCAAGACTTCCAACCGCGGCACCGTCGGGCTGGACCTCGACGGCGCCTACATCGCGGCCGCCCAGATCTCCGCCGACGGCGTCTCGCGCGCCGCCAGCGCCGAGCTCGCCCCGGGCGTGATCAGCGACGGCGAGGTGACCGACGTCACGGCGCTCACCGACGCGCTGCGCGACTTCTTCAAGGCCAACGGGCTGCCCAAGCGCGTCCGGCTCGGCATCGCCAACCAGCAGATCGTCGTGCGCCAGATGGAGATCCCCAAGATCGAGGACGAGAAGGAGCGCGCCGCCGCGGTGCGCTTCCAGGCCGCCGAGGCGATCGCCATGCCGCTCGACGAGGTCGTGCTCGACCACCAGGTGGTCGGCGAGGCCGTCAGCCCCGAGGGCGCGGCGCGCCTGCGCGTGATCGTGGTCGCCGCTCGCGAGTCGATGATCACCCGCGTGGTCGAGGCCGTCCGCGACGCCGGCCTGCGCCCCGAGGGCATCGACCTCAACGCCTTCGCCCTGGTCCGCACGCTCGCGATGCCGTCGGACTCGACGGAGACCGCGCGCGTCTACTGCCACCTCGGCGGCGTGACCAACCTCGCCATCGCGATCGGCACCTCCTGCCTCTTCACCCGGCCGCTCTCCACGCAGTGGGACTCGGACGACGAGAACGTCGCCGCCGCCCTCGCCGAGGAGATCCGCCTCTCGATCGACTTCTACATGGCGCAGCCCGAGGCGCGCTGGGTCGGCGAGATCGTCCTTTCCGGCCCCGGCTCGCGCCGCGAGAACCTCGCGGACGAGCTCAGCGGGCTGATCGAGGTCCCGGTCACCGTGGCCGAGCCGCTCGGTCGCCTCCAGGCCAGCAGGCTGCCCGCCGACGAGGACCCGTACCGGCACACCGTCGCGGCCGGCCTCGCACTCGGGGGGGCCCAGTGAACCCCGTCAACCTTCTTCCCGCCAAGCATCGCCCGCGCACCCCGACGGGTGGTCAGCAGGGCAGCGCGTACGTCGTCATCGGCGTGCTCGGCGCGCTGGTGGTGCTCGTGCTCTTCTACGTGCTCACGGTCAACGGCGTGAACTCGCGCAAGGGCCAGGTGGCTCGCGCGAAGGCCGAGACCGCCGAGCTCCAGGCCCAGGCCGGCGAGCTCAGCAAGTACGGCAACTTCGCCACGGTCAAGGACCAGCGCGTCCAGTCCGTCAAGCAGCTCGCGGACGGCCGCATCGACTGGGAGCGGCTCACGCGCGGCCTCGCGCGGCTCCTCCCGAACAAGGTTTGGCTGATCTCCGCCAGCGCCTCGGCCACGGGCGACCCGTCGGCCGCCGGCGGCGGCTCGTCGGGCAGCTCGGCGCCGAGCTCGAGCAGCGACTCGTCGGGCGCGGTCACCCCCAAGGTCGAGCTCGTGGGCTGCGCTCCCTCGCACAGCGCGGTGGCAGTCACGCTCGTCCGCCTCCGGGAGCTCCCCGGCACGACGGACGTCGCGCTCAACAGCATCACGCGTCCCGAGCCGACGCCGTCGACCTCGACCACCACGGGTGGGGCCAACCAGCCCCCGGCCCAGGCCGCAGCCGCGGCCGGTGGCGACACCGACTGCGGCTCCGTCCACGGCCAGCCGGCCGCCAAGTGGGACGCGACCGTCAGCTTTGACGCCAAGGCGAGCACGGCCGGCAAGGCCGTGCCGCGGAAGCTGGGAGGTGGCGCGTGATCACCGCACGCGACCGCAAGATCATCCTCATGCTGGTCCCGCTGCTGTTCGTGGCCGTGTACTGGTTCATGGTCCTCGCGCCCAAGCGCTCCGAGTCCCAGAAGATCTCGCAGCAGCTGTCGCAGGCCCAGGAGGCGCGTGACAGCGCTCAGCAGCAGGTGACGCAGCTGAACGGCGCGAAGTCCACGTTCCCGAGCGACTACGCGACGGTCGTGCGGCTGGGCAAGGCCGTGCCGACGACGCTCGACATGCCGAGCCTGCTCGTGCAGCTCGACCGTGCGGCGCGCGGCACCGGCATCCAGATCGACGACTTCAAGCCGGGCACGGCCGAGGGCGGCGACTCCTCGCCGGGTGTCTCGCAGTCGACCACCAGCACGCCTCCGGGCGGCGGCAGCAACCCTGCCGCGCCGGGTGCGGCGCCCGCGCAGGGCTTCCCCGCCAAGCAGGCACAGAAGGCCGGCCAGGGCGTGCAGTCCGCCAACGACCAGAACCAGGCGAACGCCGACAAGTCCGCGGCCGTCGGCAGCCCGGCGGCTCCCGCAGGCGCGTCGACCTCGGCGCCCGGCCTCGTCTCGGTCCCGCTCACCTTCACGACGACCGGCAGCTACTTCGGCCTGGCCGACTTCTTCCACCGGATGAAGCGCTTCGTCCGGGTGGTCAACGACCAGATCGTGGTCCGCGGCCGCCTGATGACGATCGAGAGCTTCGACTTCCAGAAGACGGGCCCCGACACGTCGATGCTCAAGGCCGACGTGACGGCGACGATCTACCTCTCGCCCGCCGATCAGGGCGCCACGGCCGGCGCGACCGCGCAGGGCCCGGGCACCGCGGCCGGCGCGAGCGCCACGCCGCCCGCCTCGTCGACCTCCAGCTCAGCCTCGTCCCCGACCCCCGCCGCGGTAGCGACGCCATGACCACGTTTCTTCTCGATCTCTGGCAGGACCTTCGAGCCAAGCGCCTCTGGCCGGTGGCGATCGCCCTCTTCGCGGCGATGGTCGCGGTCCCCGTGATGCTGCTCAAGCCCGCGTCGTCGACGCCGCCGCCCACCACGGCCGCGGTCACGTCGAAGGACGGTCAGCTTCCGGCCGTAACCCTGGACGCGAGCTCGGTCGCGGGATCGCACCTCGACGTCTTCAAGCAGAAGAACCCGTTCAGCTCCGACAGCGACGTCGTTCCGTCCACCGACGGAAGCGGCACCGGTGACGGCGCTGTGGGCGACACCGTCGGCGACGCCGCGGGCAAGGGCGCCGGCGACAGCGCCTCCGGCACGCCCGCCGGCGACACCGGCTCCGGTGGCGGTGGCGGCGCCAGCACGCCGCCCGGCGGCTCGAGCACCCCGCCGGTCGATCCGGTCGACGGCAAGTCCGTCGAGCCCGGCATCCACTACTTCACCTACACGGCGGACGTGCTGTTCGGCGCCCGCGGCCACGCGAAGGCCTACAAGAGCATGACGCAGCTCGACGTGCTGCCCGACAGCAACGCCCCGGTCGTCGCCTTCATGGGCGTCCAGGGCGGCAAGGTCGCGACGTTCTTCATCGCGGACCCGGCGTTCCGGGCCGACGGCGAGGGCAGCTGCTCGCCGAGCCCCGACAACTGCATGTTCCTGCAGCTTCGCAAGGACGAGGACCACAACGAGGAGACGCTCTCCGCGCAGAACGGCACGATCGAGTACGAGCTCAAGGTGACCGGGCTGCACGTGAAGCGCCTCTCCGAGGATGCGGTCAAGGGCGACACCACGCCCGACAAGTCGTCCAAGCGCAGCGCCAAGCGCCATCCCAAGACGCTCCTGTCGCTGTCCGCGGCGCGCGTCTCGGCGCGCTAGCCCGAAGCGGCTAGGGCGTCAGGTCGACGACCGCGGCTCCCCGCCCTCTAGGCGGGCGGTCAGCATGCGGCCGAGCACGATGCCGACGAGCGTCACGACGATGCCGAGCAGCGTGAACAGCACGATGTGGCCGTCGAAGCCCTGCGTCAGCCCGGTGTAGAGGCCGATCACGAGCGGGAACAGCACGGGGATGAACGCCGACAGTCCGGGCGCGGCGTAGCCGAACACGAAGCCCGCGACGAAGAAGACGACGAACCCGACCATTGCGAGGCCGCAAGGTTACCCCGTGAGGCGGAGGTAGGGTTGGCGGGGATGGCGCTGCGCTTCACAACCGCCGGCGAGTCGCACGGGCCGGGCCTCCTCGCGGTGCTCGAGGGGCTTCCCGCTGGGCTCGAGCTCGAGCCCTCGGATCTCGACCGCGACCTCGCGCGGCGGCAGCTCGGACACGGCCGCGGCGGCCGCATGAAGATCGAGTCGGACAGGGCCGAGGTCGTGTCAGGGATCCGCCACGGGCGCACGCTCGGCAGCCCGGTGGCGCTGCGCGTCGCGAACCGCGACTACGCCAACTGGGAGGAGCGGATGAACCCCTGGCCGGTCGACGCGGAGGTCGCCGAGGTGCACCTGCCGCGGCCGGGGCACGCGGACCTCGCCGGGGTGCAGAAGTTCGGCTTCACCGACGTCCGCAACGTGCTCGAGCGCGCGAGTGCCCGGGAGACGGCCGCGCGGGTGGCGTGCGGCGCGCTGGCGAAGGCCCTGCTGCGCGCCCTCGGGGCGAGCGTGCACAGCCACGTGCTGTCGATCGGATCGGTCGAGGCACCGCGCCGCGACCCGAGCGGACCCGACGATTTCGCGGGGGTGGACGAGTCGCCGGTGCGCTGCCTCGACGCCGACGCGAGCGCGGCGATGGTCGCCGAGATCGACGCCGCGCGCAAGGCCAACGAGTCGCTCGGCGGCGTGTACGAGGTGGTGGCGTTCGGCGTGGTGCCGGGGCTCGGCTCGCACGTGTCGTGGGACACGAAGCTCGACGGCCGGCTGGCGGGCGCCGTGATGTCGATCCAGGCGATGAAGGGCGTGTCGATCGGCGACGGCTTCGACCTGGCCCCGCTCCCCGGCTCGCGCGCGCACGACGAGATCTTCTGGACCGAGGAGCTCGGGTTCCACCGCGAGACCAACCGCGCCGGCGGCATCGAGGGCGGCATGTCCACCGGCGACCCGGTGGTCGTCCGCGCCGCGATGAAGCCGCTCCCGACGCTGACCAAGCCGCTGCGCTCGGTCGACATCGCCACGAAGGAGCCGGCGCAGGCGCTCCGCGAGCGCACCGACAGCTGCACCGTCCCGGCGGCCGCGGTGGTGGCCGAGGCGATGGTGGCGCTCGTGCTGGCGGACGCGTACCGCGAGAAGTTCGGCGGCGACCACGTCGACGATGCCGTCGCCGCGCTCGCCGCCTACCGGGAGCGGATCGGGTGGAGGCGCTGACGGCGGACGGCCGCGGTTCCGCCGGTGCGGCTCCGGGCGCCCGGCGCGCGCTCGTGTTCGTCGGCTTCATGGGCGCGGGCAAGTCGAGCGCGGCGCGCGTCGCCGCCGCAGCCCTCGGCGTACGGGCCCACGACTCCGACCGGGAGCTCGAGGCCGCCCTCGGCGAGCCGATCGAGACGTTCTTCGACCGCGAGGGCGAGGCGGAGTTCCGCCGGCGGGAGGAGGAGGTCGTGCTCGGGCTGCTCGCGCGCGACGACGCACGCGTCATCGCCCTCGGCGGCGGCGCGCTCGGCTCCGACCGCGTGCGCGACGCGCTGCGCGAGCACGTGACGGTCCACGTGGAGGTCGAGCCCGAGACCGCCTGGCGGCGGGCGACGGGCCGCGGACGGCCGCTGGCGCGCGACCGCGCGCAGTTCGACGCGCTCCACGCCGAGCGGCTGCCGGTCTACGAGTCGCTCGCCGACGCGACCCTGCCGCCGGGGAACCGCAACGCGCCCGCCCGCGCGGCCGAGGCCCTGTCGGCCCTGCGCGAGGCGCCCGCCGGCACGCGGCTCGTGTGGGCCTCCTCGGAGTCCGGCGACTACCCGGTGGTCGCCGGTGCCGGCCTGATCGGGAGCGGCTTCTTCCCGCCGGTCGACGGACGCCGGTTCGCCGTGACCGACGCGAACGTCGCAGGGCGACACCGGGTCCGGTCGGACTGGACACACGAGCTGCCGCCGGGCGAGAGCGAGAAGAACCTCGGGCGCGTCGAGGAGGTGCTGCGCGCGATGGCCGCCGCCGGCGTGGCGCGCGACGACCTGGTGGTGGCGGTCGGCGGCGGCGTGGTGGGCGACACGGCGGGCTTCTGCGCGGCGATCTACCAGCGCGGGATCCGCCACGTGCAGGTGCCGACGACGCTCGTCGCTCAGGTCGACTCCGCGTTCGGGGGAAAGACCGGCGTCGACCTCCCGGAGGGCAAGAACTACGCGGGCGCCTACCACCAGCCGGCGGCAGTGCTCGTCGATCACGACGCGCTCGCGACGCTGCCGCCGGAGGAGCGCGCCGCGGGCTACGCGGAGGTCGTGAAGACCGCGCTGATCGCGGGCGGAAGGCTCTGGTCCCGCGTTCGCCGCGGCGGCGAGCCGGACGCCGGCGTGGTGCTCGGCTGTCTGCGCACCATGCTCGCCGTCGTGGCCCAGGACGAGCGCGACGAGGGGCGCCGGCAGGTGCTGAACCTGGGCCACACGGTGGGCCACGCGATGGAGGCCGCGACGGGCTACGAGCGCTTCCGCCACGGCGAGGCC
>JBJMLK010000037.1:0-8536 GCA_045805345.1 Thermoleophilaceae bacterium
AAGTGGGCCCACATCCGCGTCGAGGGCCAGGCGTTCGGCGACGTGCCGCTCAACGTCGAGATGAAGCTCGAGGTCTGGGACTCGCCGAACTCCGCCGGGATCGTGATCGACGCCGTGCGCTGCTGCAAGCTGGCGCTCAACCACGGCGTCGGCGGACCGCTCGAGGAGCCCTCCTCCTACCTGATGAAGTCGCCGCCGGTGCAGGTGCCGGATCCGGTGGCGAGGGAGAACACGGAGCGGTTCATCGCCGAGCACGGCGGCGCTCCCAAGCTGCCCGGCGGTGCGGAGATCCGCACCGGCGCGACAACCGCGTAGCGCTCAGCCAGAGCGCGCCTTGACGGCGTTCGCGACCGCGGCCTCGACCGCGGTCGCGTCGGCGTCCTCGAAGCCGAGGCCGGCGATCGCCTCGATCGCGTCGCGCGCCGGTCCGCTGGGCGGGATGCGGTGGAGCCTTCCGCCCACGAAGACGAGACCTCCCCCGTCCTCGATCACGCCCGACAGGGTCTGATCCGCGAGCTCCGACAGGAAGCTCGCCGTCTCGACCTGCACGTAGTCCGAGTACAGCTCCTGGCGCCCGTTGCGCGTGTCCGTCCACAGCAGCCTGAAGTGGGAGGCGCCGGCGTCGAGCCCGAAGTACTCGCCAATGAAGTCGACGTCCGGAAGGCCGTTCGCCTTGGGGGCGTCGACCAGCGGGTCCCAGGCGCGGCTCGTGACGATGAGCGGCGCCGAGAAGCCCTCGACGAAGAAGCACGGAGCGATCCGGAGGTGGATCCGCCAGCTGCCCTGCTCCTCCTCGCCGAACGTGTAGAACGCGCAACCCACGTCGCCGGTCCCCGTCGCGACGATCTGGGGGTGAAAGCAGTGCTTGTCGCCCCAGGGGACCTGCGGGAGGAGCGGCTTCGGGGGATCCCACGAGACCCCGTCGTCTGGGGAGAAGGTCCAGTAGATCCGGCTGCGGCCCTCGCGCATGTCGGCCCAGGCCACGTAGAGCGCGCTCACGAACGGTCCGGTTGGCGCGGCCGGGTCGGGATGCAGCGATGCGCAGCTCGTGACGACCGTGATGACCCTGAACTGCCCGTGGTCGAAGTGGGGCCAGGGCCCCGTCTGCGCCAGGTTGCCGCGCAGGCTCTTCACGTCGGTCACGATCGAGCGCTGCGGCTCGAACGTCTCCCCGCCGTCGGTCGACCGGACGTGCTCGATGCTGTTCGACGCGTCCATGTGCCAGAAGATGTGCAGGGTCCCGTCGGCCGAGATCGAGAGGTCCGGTGCGAACGCCCGCTCCACGATCGTCGACCCCGACGGCTCGCTGCCCTTGCCCTGCCAGTCGTCGCCACCGTTGAGGGAACGGCAGAAGCGAAGCGGCTGGCCCGCTCCCCACGCGACGTACACGTTGCCGTGGTGAGGGCTGTTCGGGTTGTTGTCGCAGAGCACCCACTGCTTGTCGTCGGTCGGCTCGTGCGTCAGCGGTTTGGGCTGCTCCCAGGTCTCGCCCCCATCGCTCGAGCGGAACACGCTCATCCCGAGGCCGTCGACGTTCACCGGCTCCCTGAACTTGAGCCCCTCGGCGACGAGGAAGACGTGTCCGTTGCCGTCGAAGGCGACGGTCGGGTCGGTCATCCCGTCCCATTCGGGGTCGTGCGGGAGCTCCGCCTCGTGCCAGGTGATGCCGCCGTCCTTCGTCCACACCGGGGCGAGCGTGAAGTGGTACTTGGCGGGGTCGATGAACTTCTTCGACGCGCCGACGACGTTGTTCACGTTCTGTGGGTTGACCGCGACCGCGGACTCGCTCCGCGCGCCGGTCTCCGAGGCCGCCGTCACCCGGCGGTTGCCGCGGGCCTTGAGGTAGGGGCCGAACGCCGGGCTCATGCCTGCACCCTTCTCATCACGGCAGCCGTCATCGCCAGCGCGACCATCACCTGCGCGGCATCGAAGAGGATCGGCCATGGCTCGGCGAGCTCCCCGTTGATCCACGACGCGGCGGCGCCGGCGACGACACTGAGCGCTACCGCGACGCCCCTCCGCTGGAGCAGCTGGACACCCCCGGCGGCCCCGATCGCAACCCCGAGCAGCAACGGCAGGAACTCGCCCATCTCGCCTCCAAACCGGTGGAACGTCCTCGAGCGCTCAGCCTATACTGATCGTTGGGGCCGGCGCCAGGGACAGCGACGGACCTGGCGTACTGGAGCCCGCCGGGCGCTAGCGCGCCGCGGCCGGATCGTGCAGCAGCAGCTGGTAGGTCCACCGGGAGATATGGCCCAGGCGCGGCCCCCACTTCACGTGCATCGAGAAGCCGACCTTCAGCTCGCCCGCCTGCGCCAGCTCGTCGCGGGCCTTCTGGGTGAGCGGGACGGTGAGCGTGCCGCGGTGACCGCGCCGCACCTCACGCCTGGCCGCCCCCAGCAGCTTCCCGTGTGCGTGGAGCTCGATCGTCACGACGCAGTGGCGGTGGCACACCAGGGCGGTACTGACCGCGCGGGTGGGAGTGCCGGGGTAGGAGTGAACCCACCTCTTGATCGGCAGGTACTCGTACTCGAAGCGACGGCAGCTCTGGTCGATCACGTCGCGTAGCGGCGCTCCCGTGGCAACCATCAGGACCGAGCCGCGGTCGCCGCAGTCCGCGGAGTCGTGCTCGGGCCCGAGCACGCGGTTGAAGCCGCCCTCGCCGTCGAGCGTGTCGCGCCCGTCGCCCCCACCAAGCGTGTCGTTCGCGGGGCCGCCGTGGATCGTGTCGTTGCCCGTCTCGCCGAACAGCTCGTCGCGCCCCGGGCCGCCGTGGATCACGTCGTTGCCGCCGAAGCCGACGATGCTGCTGCCATACCCGTCGCTCGTCAGCTCGTCGGTGGCGGTGATGTCGTCGGAGCCCGCGCCGCCGTAGGCGTTCTCGACGTTCGTGACGGTGTCCCCCTCGCCGGCCGAGCCGGCGGCGGATCCGGGCTGGCTCAGGTCGATCGTCACGGGCTGCGTGTGGTCGCGATAGCTCACGGCGTCGCGGTCGTGGCCGAGATCGTCGGGCGAGCCCCCGCCGTCGATCGCGTCCGCGCCGGGGCCGCCCATCAGGAAGTCGGGTCCGTCGCCCCCGTTCAGCTCGTCGTCGCCCTCACCGCCCAGCAGGCTGCTGGCTCCCGCACCGGCCGTCAGGACGTCGTGATCGGCGCCGCCCGAGAGCGATCCGAAGCCCGCGCCCCCGTCGAGCGTGTCGTTGTCGCTGCCCCCGTCGACGGTGAACCCCGGCCCCTCGCTCGTGAAGTGGTCCTTCTGGTCGCCGAGCTTCGCGGACACGCAGAAGTCGCTGCACGCGAGGGTGCAGGTGGCCGTGTGGGAGTCCGACGCCACGCAGGGCGGCTGCGCGCCGATCGTCGCCCCCGGATCGGTGACCGTGACCGAGCTCGAGTCACCGGAGGCGGTCAGGTCGTTTACCTCGCCGTCGGCCGCGGTGTACAAGACCTCGTAGCCGCTGCGCGGGTCGCCAACCACCTTGACGGTCGAAGCCGCGGCGCACGCCGGGATCGCCAGGCTGAGCATCACCGCCGCGAGAGCGACTCGCATGCCCGAGAAAACCCACCGGGAGTGCACTAGTTGCGTAGTTCGCCCGAGCGCGAACGCATATCCTCGGCGGGTGCCCGGCGAGAGCTTCTCGATTGCCCAGGTCACGCCCTACGCCTGGGAGCAGCACCACGAGGTGAACCGTTTCGTGGAGCGCCTTTCCGACGAGCTCTGCGGACGCGGTCACCGGGTGGTCGTGGTCGCGCCATCGGAGTCGCGCGAGCTGATCCGCGAGTCGCGCGACCGGATCAAGCGCATGGCCTCGGATCCGGACGCCGTGTTCGACGGCTCCGGCTGCGCGTCGGTGCTCGCGGTCGGGCAGAGTCTGCCGCCGCGGCGCGGCGGGTCGGTTTCGCTGCCGGTGGATGTCTCGCGGAGCATCGAGACGCTGCTCGAGAACGCGTCGTTCGACTTCGTGCACGTGCACGAGCCGTTCGCGCCGAGCGCGGCCTCGGCCGCCCTGCGCCACTCCCGCGCGCTCAACGTCGGCAGCTTCCACTCCGCCACCGAGCGCGTGCTCTCCACGCAGGTGGCACGCCGGCTCGTGACGCTGCTGTTCGGGCGCCTCGACGGGCGCACCGCGAGCTGGAACGCGACACGCGACCTGATGGCCCGCTACTTCCCTGGCGACTACACGGTGATCCGCCCCGGCGCCGAGCTGGTGCCGCGCCCGCACACCGACGACCGCGAGGTGGTGGAGATCCTCTACGTGGCCGAGGAGGAGCGCGCCGCCACGCGGCTGTTCCTGCGGGCGCTGCGGCGGCTGCCGGCGCATCTGCCGTGGCACGCCACCGTGTGGTCGCGGCTCCCGACGGCCGAGCCGGCGGTGCCCGTGGCTCGAGCCATCCGCGACCGCGTGCGCTTCGTGGGGCCCGAGCAGGGGTCCGAGGCCCAGCACGTGGCGAAGGCCGACATCGTGGTGGCCGCGTCGAGCGGAGTCACGCCGGCGCCGCAGCTGCCTTTCCGCGCCATGGCCGGCGGCGCGGTGCCGATCGCCTCGCGACTGCCGCAGTACGAGGAGGCGCTGGGCGACGGCGACCGCGGCCTGCTCTTCGAGCCGCGCGACACCGACACGCTCGCCGCCCAGATGGCGCGCCTAGTGGGCGACGCGGAGCTGCGCGGCGGCCTGCGCGAGCAGATCGGCGAGCTGCATCCGGCGCTCGAGTGGTCTCGGGTGGGCGACGAGTTCGAGGAGCTCTACCGGCGCATCGCCGGGCGCCGCCACGGCAACGGAAACGCGCGCGTCCGCAAGCGGCTCGCCTCGCGCGAGCTGATCCACGTGGACCTCCACATGCACACGGACCACTCGCACGACTGCGCGACACCGGTCGAGCGGCTCCTCGAGACCGCCAAGGAGCGCGGCCTCGGCGCGATCGCCGTGACCGACCACAACGAGATCTCCGGCGCGCTCGAGGCGGAGCGCCAGGCGGACGGCATCAAGGTGATCGTGGCCGAGGAGGTGAAGACGGCCGACCAGGGCGAGGTGATCGGCCTGTTCATCAGGGAGAAGATCCCGCGCGGGCTGTCGCTCGACGAGACGATCGCCGAGATCCGCCGTCAGGGCGGCCTCGTGTACGTCCCGCACCCGTTCGACCGGATGCACTCGGTACCCGACTACGAGCACCTGCTTGAGGTGGTCGAGCAGATCGACGCGATCGAGGTCTTCAACCCGCGCGTGGCGATGAAGTCGTTCAACGAGGAGGCGGCACGGTTCGCGGCCAAGTACAGGATCGTGGCCGGGGCCGGCTCCGACAGCCACGTGCCGCAGGGGCTCGGCTCGGTGAAGATCGCGATGCGCGACTTCGACGGGCCCGAGGAGTTCCTCGAGTCGCTCCGCGACGCCGACATCATCAGGCGAAAGCAGAGCCTGCTCTACGTGCAGGCGCTCAAGCTCATCCAGACGAAGGCCCCGGGCGGGGCTCCGCGGCCGACCCGGCGCGGCACCGCCAAGCAGACCCGCCGGCGGAGCAACAAGTGATGCATGCGAAAGGACAGCAGCCGCGCCCGTCAAAACCCCGCGGCTGGATGCCGGCCACGGACGACGAGATCCGCGAGAAGTACCTCGAGCGCGCGATACGGGAGCTGAACCACTTCACACGGGAGCTTCAGGCCTGCGAGCACTGCCCGCGCGGTCAGCTCATGCCTGTGCTCGGCTCGGGTCACATGCAGGCCGACATCATGCTCCTCAAGTACGCGCCCACGGCCGCGGAGATCGAGGAGGGAGTGGCTTTCTACGGCCGTGCCGGGAGCGCGTTGATCAAGAGCTTCGCGCGGCTGGGCATCGATCCGCTCGCCGTCTACGGCACGCTCTGCGTGAAGTGCCCGGTGGCCGACACCGAGCTCTCGGCGCCTGAGTGCCGGGCCCGCGTGCTCGAGGAGCTGGCGATCGTCCAGCCGCGGATCGTGGTGATCATGGGCGAGGACGCGCTGGCCGAGCTGATGGACCTCGCCGTGCCGCTCGGGCGGCCGGTGGACCCCGAGCCGGGCCGGATCCAGAAGCTCACGCCGGCGTGCGACGCGCTGTTCGTGCCGAACATCGACGAGGCGCTCGACGACGAGACCTCGAAGCGCGAGTTCTGGGCTGCCTTCCGCGCGCTCGGCGACTGGTACGCGGCGTTCCCGCCGTACTAGAGTCCGGCGTCCCAGCCAGACGAGGAGGCTGCCATGGCCGAGAAGGCCGACGTACTGGTCGTCGCGAACCGCACCGCGGGCTCTCCCGAGTTGCTCGAGGCGCTCAAGGAGCGCGCGTCGCGGGGTGAGGTGAAGTTCCATCTCCTTGTGCCGTCGACGCCGCACGGCGTGTCCTGGGCCACCGACATGCACTCGGGCGCGAGCGAGGCGGAGTCCGACGTGCGCGGCTGCGTGGAGCGGATACGCGAGGCCGGGCTCGAGGTGGACGAGGGCAAGGTGGGCGACCCCGACCCGGTCGCCGCGGTGCAGGACGCCGTGAACTTCAAGGAGTTCGACGAGATCATCGTCTCGACGCTGCCCAAGCACCTGTCGAAGTGGCTGCGGGTGGACCTGCCGCACCGGGTGGAGCACGCCACCGGCAAGCCCGTGACCCACGTGACCGCCAGCGCTGCCAAGATCGAGGCCTGATGGACCTCGAGCCCCACAGCGTCGACCCGGTGATCGAGCGCACCTGCGCGGAGTGCGGGGCCAAGCTCACCGAGGAGGAGATCCGCGCGTCGCTCGACGCCGGCGAGGTGTACCTCTGCTCGGTGCACGCGGCCGAGCAGGTGCCGCTCGAGGCGGAGGACGAGCTGCCCGACGCCTAGCTAGGGCGCTCCAGGAGCGCCACGCACTCGATGTGCGGCGTCTGCGGGAACATGTCCACGGGCCGCACGGTGGCGAGCCGGAAGCCGGCGTCGCACATCTGGCGCGCGTTGGGCGCCAGCGTCGTGGGGTTGCACGAGACGTACACGATCCGCTCGGGCTCGGTCTCGACCACGCGGCGCACGATCTTGGCCGACAGGCCGGCGCGCGGCGGGTCGACCACAACGACGTCCGGCTGGCCGGCCTCCTCCACCAGCGGCCGCACGCTCGTGCGCACGTCGCCGGCGTAGAAGCGGGCGTTGTCGATCGCGTTGAGGCGAGCGTTGCGCGCGGCGTCGGCCACGGCGCGCTCCACGACCTCGACCCCCCAGACCTCGCCGGCGGCGGTGGCCAGCGCGAGCGCGATCGTCCCGATGCCGGAGAAGAGGTCGAAGACGCGCTCGCGCCCGGTCAGGCCGGCCAGCTCGGCGGCGTTCCCGTACAGGTGCTCGGCCATCGCCGTGTTCACCTGGAAGAACGCCTCCGGCGAGACCTCGAAGCGCAGCCGAGCGCCCAGCGCGTCCAGCTCCTCGACAATCTTCAGCGGGCCCTTGATCTGCTTGGTCTGGCCCTCGCGCGTGGTCTCGGACACGCCGCCCGTGCTGGTCCAGAGGAAGCTGTCGGCGCCGGCGGCCGCAGCCAGCTCGTCGACGCGGAACTCGCCCGCGCTCGTCACGACCCGCGCCTGCAGCGTCCCGGTGCGGGTGCCCTCGCGGACCACGAGGTTGCGCAGGAAGCCCGAGCCGTCGCGGCGGTCCCACGCGGTGAGCCCCTCGGCGCGGCACCACGCCTTCACGGCCTCGCGGACCTCGTCGACGCGCTCCGAGGCGAGCACGTCCTCGGTCACGTCGTCGATCTCGTTCCAGCGACCCGGACGGTGGAAGCCCAGCACGAGCTGGCCGTCGTCGTCGGTGCCGAACGAGTACTCGAGCTTGTTGCGGTAGCGCCACTGCTCGACGGCCGGCACGATCGGCTCGACGGGCGGGTCCTCGAAGCCGCCCAGCCGCTCGAGCGCGTCGCGCACCTGGCTCTCCTTCTCGGCCAGCTGCCGCTCGTACGGCAGGACCTGCCACGGCGCGCCCGGGTGCGCCGCCCGCGGCTCGATCCGCTCGGTGCTCGGCTCGAGCAGCTCGACCGTGCGCGCCTCGGCGTAGCCGCGCTTGGCCTTGGTCACCTCGGCGCGCACGAGGTCGCCCGGAACGGCGCCCTGCACGAAGACGACGAAGCCCTCGCGGCGCGCCACCCCGCTGCCGCCGTGCGCCAGCGAGTCGACCCTCAGCTCGAGTTGCTCGCCCCGCCGCGGCCGCGCCGCGCGTGTCTCGGTCGTGCCCTCCACCCGACCTATGCTGGCAGCCGATGGACGTGCGGGGCTATCGGGCGGGAGTCGAGCGGTTCATCGGGGAGCTCGAGGGCGAGTACGTGCTCCACCTGTCGGGCCGGAAGGAGACGCTCGACATCGAGCCGATCTACGAGCGCCACGCGGCGCTGTTCGAGCGCCCGGCGGTCGACGAGCTGGCGGCGGGCGGGCCGCGCGAGCTGGCGCGCTTCGCCGCCGAGGGCCACATCGGACGGGCGACGAAGGCGGAGGCGGCGGAGATCGCCCGCCGCGAGGCCACGCTCACGGTCGAGCTCGACGGGGAGGCGATGCCCTACCGCCGGGCGCGGATCGAGCAGGCCA
>JBJMLK010000038.1:0-5250 GCA_045805345.1 Thermoleophilaceae bacterium
ACGGCGCGCATCCGATGCTGCACAAGGTCTGGCGGCGGCTGCCCGGCGGAACCAGCCCGGTGATCGCCGGCGGGCTCCTCTACGTGTACGAGCAGTTCGCCGGCAAGCTCGTGGTCTATCGCCCGACGACCGGCAAGCGCGTGGGCACGCTGCTCGCGGCCACCGGCCACTGGAACAGCCCGATCGTGGCCGACGGGCGCGTGGCGCTCGGCGTCGGCAACGCCAACGCGCGGCCCACGTCCGGCCGTCTCGCGATCTTCCGCAAGCCCTAGCGCCGGCCGGGCGGAGCGCCCGGTTACGATCCGGCGCATGGCAGTCGTCCGCCTCCGCGGCCCCCTCAAGCGGCTCGCCGGCGACCGCTCCGAGCACGCGATCGAGGGCGCCACGGTGATCGAGCTGCTGCGCGCCCTGGAGCGCGAGCACCCGGCCACCGGCGGCTGGATCATCGACGAGCGCGGGAAGGTCCGCCGCCACATCAACGTTTTCGTGAACGGCGAGCTGCGCGACGCGGAGGCCGCGGTCGGCGGCGACGACCAGGTGGACGTGCTCCCGGCGATCTCGGGCGGACGATGACCGAGCTGCTCGTCGGCACGCGCAAGGGCCTGTTCGCGCTCGACGGCGCGCCGGGCGACGCGTTCGGAGTGGCCACGCGAGCGTTCGCCGGGGAGACGGTCGAGTACGCGCTGCGCGACCCGCGCACGGGGCGCGCGCTGGCGTCGGTCACCTCGGCGTTCTACGGACCCAAGATCTGGTGGGCCGACGACCCCGCCGGCGAGTGGCAGCAGGCGGACGGCGTGGCGCTGCCGGAGGGCGGCGAGCAGGCGCTCGAGCGGATCTGGACGATCGTGCCCGGCGAGGCCGACGGCGTGCTCTACGCGGGCGGCGACCCCGGCGTGCTGTTCGAGAGCCGGGACGGCGGCGCGAGCTGGGTGCTGAACCGTGCGCTCTGGGAGCACCCGACGCGCGACGGCTGGAAGCCGGGCGGCGGCGGGCTGTGCCTGCACTCGATCGTCACCTGGCCGGGCGAGCCGGACCGGCTCGCGGTCGCGATCTCGGCCGCCGGCGTCTGGCTGACCGACGACGGCGGGGCCACCTGGCGGAGGGGCAACGACGGCCTCGTGCCGCGCTACCTGCCCGACGACGTGCCGGAAGGGGAGATCGCGCTGTGTGTGCACCGAATCCACCGCGCCCCGCAGCGGCCGGAGCGGATGTTCATGCAGTTCCACGGCGGCGTGTACCGCTCCGACGACGCCGGGTCGACCTGGATCGACATCGGTGCCGGCCTGCCGTCCGACTTCGGCTTCCCGCTCGCGATCGACCCGGCCGATCCCGACAGCGCCTTCGTGATCCCGCTGACCGCCGACACGGATCGGGTTACGCCCGGCGGTCGGGTGGCCGTTTACGAGACGCGCGACGCGGGTGCGAGCTGGAGGCCGCGCGGCGACGGGCTGCCGGCCGAGCATGCGTACCTCACCGTGCTGCGCGAGGCGCTCGACTGGACCGGCGGGGGCGACGCCCTCGAGGTCTACTTCGGCGCGACCTCAGGCGACGTGTTCGGCTCGGCCGACGGCGGCGCGACCTGGTTCAGCGCCGCGGCGCACCTGCCGCCGGTGCTGTCGGTGTACGCGAGCGGCGTATAACCGCAGCCAGGTTCGTCCTGGATTAGTCCCGGTAACCGGGACTAGGGCAGGACGGATCCGCTGGCCGCACCTTCGAAAGCCGCAGTTTGCGCCGGCGCCTCGCGCCCGCGTATGAGATCCGCCGCCTTCTCCGCCAGCGCGATCGTCGGCGCGTTGGTATTACCGCGCGGCACGACCGGCATCACGGAGGCGTCCACCACCCGCAGGCCCTCGACGCCGCGCACGCGCAGCTCGGGATCGACCACCGCGAGCTCGTCGGTGCCCATCTTGCACGTGCCGACGGGGTGGTACAGCGTCTGCGCGTTCATGCGGATGTGCGCGATCAGGTCCTCCTCGGAGTCCGAGGCCGGCGCGTTGTAGGGGCCGGTGGCGTAGTCGCCGAGCGGGCTGGTGCGCACGATCTCCAGGCACAGGAGCAGCCCGGCGACCGCGGACGCCATGTCGTCGGGCTCGGAGTAGTAGTTGTGCACGATCAGCGGCTTCGCCGTCGGATCCGGCGAGGCGAGGGCGACCATGCCGCGGCTCTTCGGCTTGAGCACGCACGCGCCGAGCGCGAAGCCGTGCTCCTGTCCCGGCACGAGGCCCTCGGCGTCGAAGATCGACGGCGCGAAGTGCAGCTGGACGTCCGGGGCGTCGAGTCCGTCGCGCGTGCGCGCGAAGCCGCCGGCCTCGGCCACGTTCGAGGTCAGAGGCCCGCGCCCCTCGCTCTCGAAGCGCGCGAGGTTCTCGTCGTTGAGCGCACCGAACAGGCTCACCTCCTCCGCGATCCGGAAGCTCGCGCCCGCGTTCGGGTGGTCGTGCAGGTTGAGCCCGACGCCGGGCGACTCCGCCACCACCGGGATCTGGAGCGCCTCCAGCTCCTCCGGACGGCCGATCCCCGACAGCATCAACAGCTGCGGCGAGTTGTAGGTGCCGCCGGCCACAATCACCTCGCGCTCGGCCCGGAACTCCAGCGGCTCGCTCAGCCGCAGCCCCTGCACGCCAACCGCGCGCTCGCCCTCGAACACCAGCTTGACGACCTCCACGTGCGTCTCGACGGTCAGGTTCGGCCGCTCCATCGCGGGGTGGAGGTAGGTGACCGCGGTGCTCGCGCGCGCGCCGCGCCGTTGCGTGACCTGGTACATCCCGCAGCCGTCCTGGCGCGCGCCGTTGAAGTCGTCGTTGCGCGGCATGCCGCACGCCTCGGCGGCCTCCACGAACGCGCGCGAGAGCGGATTGTCCGAGCGGCACTCGGAGACCGGCAGCGGTCCGCCGGCCCCGTGCCACTCGTCGGCGCCGCGCTCGTTGTCCTCCGCGCGCTTGAAGTACGGGAGCAGGTCCTCGTAGCCCCAGCCCTCGCCGACAAGGTCGCGCCACTCGTCGTAGTCCGCGCGGTTGCCGCGGATGTAGACCATGGCGTTGATCGACGAGCTGCCCCCCAGCACGCGCCCGCGCGGGAGGTAGATGCGGCGGTTGCCGCACTCCGGCTCGTAGCCCGTCGAGTGGTCCCAGTCCTGCGCCGTGCGGTAGAGCGCGGAGAACGCCGCCGGGATGTGCACGAGATCGTTCGTGTCGGGCCCACCCGCCTCGATCAGCAGCACGCTCGTGTCGGGGTCCTCCGTGAGCCGGTTGGCGAGGACGCACCCCGCCGACCCCGCGCCGACGATCACGTAGTCGTGCACGGACCCGACCCTACGCGGCGCGCGTCATGGAGTCAACGGTCTACCATCGCGCCGGGGTGGGGCTCGCGGTGAGGAGAAAGCTGGCCAGGTCACGCATCGTGCGGGTCACGTGCGCGGTCGTGCTGGCACTGCTGGTGCCGGGCGCGGCGATCGCGCTCGCCAGCGACTTCGAGCACCCAGCGTCGAGCGACACCTCGCAGCAGTTCACCGTTCCGCCGACGCCCAACCCGCAGCGCCTCGACAAGCCGAACGACCCCGACTACGACCGCGCCGAGCCGGACGGCAACACGCCCCACAGCACGAACCTCTACGACGAGCGGTTCGACCTCTTCGGCTTCCCGACGTCGCTCGCCCCGCTCGCGCTCTACCACGACGGTCCGAACGCCAGCTGCAACGTCCCGCCGTGTCACCAGATCGCCGGCTACAACGCGGCCGGCGCGTGGAAGCGCACGCGCGGTCGCGGCGACGTGGTGATCGCGATCCTCGACACCGGCATCAAGTGGGACCGGTCGGGGCTGCGCACGCACGTACACCTCAACACCGGTGAGCTGCCGCTGCCCCAGGACGCGTCCGGAAACACGCACCCGGGCGCCGGCAACGGCGGCTACGACCTGAACGCGAACGGCGTGGTCGACGTCGACGACTACAAGGACGACCCGCGCGTGACCGAGCACACCGGCTCACCGTCCGGGAGCATCACGGGTGAGGACCTGATCAACCGCTTCAGCGACGGCACCGACGCCGACCACAACGGCTTCGTGGACGACATCGCCGGCTGGGACTTCTTCGACGACGACAACGACCCGTTCGACCAGTCGTCGTACTTCGCCGCCGGCAACCACGGGTCGGGTCGGGCGAGCGACGCCGCCGAGTCCGTGAACGACGGCGGGGGCGACCTGGGCACCTGCCCGCACTGCCAGCTGATGCCGCTGCGGACCTGGGACACCTTCGTGTCCGACGGCAACACCTTCGCGCAGGGGATCGTCTACGCGACCGACAACGGCGCGGCGGTGATCGAGGGCGCCAACGGCAGCCTCGACCACACGGCCTTCTCCGAGGCGGCGTCGGACTACGCGTACCGGAACGACGTCGTGCAGACCTTCTCGGGCGACGACCTCAACACCGCCAACCACAACTACCCGGCGGCGTACGGCCACGCCATGCTGATCGAGGGCACCGTGCCCGACACCGTGGGGCTCGGCATGGACTGCTCCAGCGGTCAGCCGTTCTGCGACTTCGTGCACGGGCAGATCCCGGCGTTCGGCTCGAACGCCAACCCGGAGACCTTCTTCCGCGGAGCCAACACCACGCAGTTCGGCGGCAAGAGCTCGATCTCGATGGAGGGACCGACCGGCTCGGTCAACACCGGCAAGGCGTCGGGCGCGGCGGGCCTTGTGGTCAGCTCGGCGCGCGACGCCGGCATCGCCCTGCACGCCGACGAGGCGCGCGAGATCCTCGAGCAGACCGCCGAGGACGTCACGCCGGGCAACACCGCCGGCGTCGGCAACCCCGATCCGACCCAGCCCGGCTGGGACTCGCACTTCGGCTGGGGCCGCGCGAACCTGGGCGCCGCGGTGTCGGCGGCCGCCAGCAAGTCGAAGGTGCCCGACGAGGCGGCCATCGACTCGCCCGACTGGTACGCGCCGCTCACGGGCAAGACGCTCAAGCTGACCGGCCGCGTGGACGCGCGCTTCACCGCCGGCCGCAAGCTGCACTACAGGGTCGAGTGGGGCCCGGGCCAGGCGCCGACCACGTGGCACAAGGTGGCGGAGGCGACCACCAGCGGCCCGGTCACCGCGCTCGGCACGATCGACCTCGACGCGGTGCGCACGGCCCTGAAGAACTTCAACGTCCCCGCCGACCTCGGCGGCCCGACCTTCTCCCCGACCGCGCCCAATCCGTTCCAGCAGGAGTTCGCCGTGCGCGTGGTGGTGACCGACCCCACGACC
>JBJMLK010000039.1:0-5566 GCA_045805345.1 Thermoleophilaceae bacterium
CACCGCGCTGCTACGTGGTGTCGCGGACCGGCGGCGAGATCGTGATCGGCGCGACCTCCGAGGAGCGCGGCTTCGACACGACCGTCACGGCCGGCGCGGCGCAGCGGCTGCTCGAGTACGCGTGGGAGGTCCTGCCCGACGTCGAGGAGCGCGAGCTAGTGAGCGTCGAGGCCGGCCTGCGGCCGGTCACTCGCGACAACCTGCCGGTGGTGCGCGCGGCCGGGCCCGAGGGGCTCGTGTGGGCGACCGGCCACGGCCGCAACGGCGTGCTCCTGGCTCCGCTCGGCGCTCGGACCGTGGTCGAGCTGCTGGCCGGCCGCGAGGCGGCGGTCGCGGGGCACGCGGCGTGAACGTGACGGTGAACGGCGAGCCGCGCGAGCTGGGCGAGAGCGCGCGCGTGGCCGACGCCGTGGCGGCGGCGGGCGCCGAGGCCGCGGGCCGCGGGCTGGCGGTGGCGGTCGACGGCGAGGTCGTGCCGCGCGGGGAGTGGGACGGCTTCGAGCTGCGCGACGGCCAGCGGGTGGAGGTGCTGAGGGCGGTGCAGGGTGGCTGACGGGGCGCAGCTCACGATCGCCGGCCGCCAGCTGCGCTCGCGCCTGATCGTCGGCACGGGCGGCTTCGTGAGCCTCGAGGCCATGGGCGAGGCCGTGGCCGCGACCGGCGCCGAGCTGGCGACCGTCGCGCTGCGGCGCGTCGACCCGTCCGCGCGCGGCTCGATCGTCGACGTCCTCGAGGAGGCCGGCTGCACGCTGCTGCCGAACACGGCCGGCTGCTTCACCGCGCGCGACGCCGTGCTCACCGCCCAGCTCGCGCGCGAGGCGTTCGACACCGACTGGGTGAAGCTCGAGGTGATCGGCGACGACCGGACGCTGCTGCCCGACCCGAGCGAGCTGCTCGACGCAGCGGAGACGCTCGTGGCGGACGGCTTCACCGTGCTGCCCTACACGAGCGACGACCCGGTGCTGGCGCGCCGGCTCGAGGACGCGGGCTGCGCGGCGGTGATGCCGCTCGGCTCGCCGATCGGAAGCGGAATGGGGATCCTCAACCCGTACAACCTGCGGCTGATCGTCGAGCACGCCGGCGTGCCGGTGATCCTCGACGCCGGGATCGGCACCGCCTCGGACGCCGCCCTCGCGATGGAGGCTGGCTGCGACGGCATCCTGCTGGCGAGCGCGATCTCGCGGGCGGCCAACCCGGTCGCGATGGCGCACGCGATGCGCAAGGCGGTCGAGGCCGGTCGCCTGGCCTTCGAGTCCGGGCGGATCCCGCGGCGCCTCTACGGCGAGGCATCGACGCCCACCGAGGGCGTCCCCGAGCTGCACTCGACGTGAGCTCGGCGCTCGACGAGCAGGGCTTCGCCGCGCGCTGGCGGTCGGCCTGGGGGAGCGGCGAGCGCGAGGCGTTCGCGGCGTGCTGCTCGGCGGGCGTCACGTACGAGGACCCGGTGACCGCCGAGCCGGTCGAGGGCCTGGACGCCCTGGCCGCGCACGCGGCCCGCTACCGCGAGGCGTTCCCCGACATGCGGATCGAGCCCGGCGGCCAGTCGGTCACCGAGGGCGGCTTCGCCTGCGTGCCGTGGCGGCTGCTCGGCACCCACCGCGGCTCGTTCGCGGGCATTCCGGGGACCGGGCGCTTCGTGGTCGTGCACGGGCTCCACTACCTCGAGCTGCGCGACGGCCGCGTGCAACGCGCGCGTGGCTTCTTCGACCTCTACGAGGCCGCGGTCCAGCTCGGGATGCTGCCGTCGAGGGGGTCGCTGGCCGAGAGCGCGCTGCTGCTGTTCCGCGGCTTCGGGCTGCGTCCGCGGGCCTGACGCCGGCTAGTTGCCGGCGACCAGCAGCTCGAGCAGCGCCTTCTGCGCGTGCAGGCGGTTCTCGGCCTGGTCCCAGACCGCCGAGCGGTCGCCGTAGAGCACGCCCGCGGTGATCTCCTCGCCGGGATGCGCCGGCAGGCAGTGGAGCGCGATCGCCTCGGGACGCGCGGCGGCGAGCAGCGACTCGTCGAGCCGGTACGGCGCGAGCTCCGTCCGCACGGCGCCCGCGTCGGCCTCGTCGCCCATGCTCACCCAGACGTCCGTGTACAGCGCGTGCGCGCCGTCGGCCGCGGCGTGCGGGTCGCTCGTCACGCTCACGGCGCCGTCGATGCCGAGCGTCGGGCGGCGGTCGTCAGGCGTCGCCACGGCCACCTCCATGCCGGCCTTCGCGCCGAGCAGCATGAGCGAGTTGGTCATGTTGTTGCCGTCGCCCACGTACGCGAGCTTCAGGCCCGCGAGGTCGCCGAAGCGCTCGCGAAGGGTCAGGAGGTCGGCCAGCGCCTGGCACGGGTGGTGCTCCTCGGTCAGCATGTTCACCACCGGCACACTGGCGTGCTCGGCCACCTCGACCAGCGTCGCGTGCGGCCCGGTGCGGATTCCGATCGCGGCGACGAAGCGCGAGAGCACCATGGCGAAGTCGCGCAGCGACTCGCCGCGCGACAGCTGCGTCTCGCCCTCGCGCAGGACTATCGCGTGGCCGCCCAGCTCGCTCACGCCGGCCTCGAACGACACCCGCGTGCGCGTCGACGGATGCTCGAACACGAGCGCGACGGACCTGCCCTCGAGCGCGCGCGACGCCAGCCGGTCGGCCTTCAGCTCGAGCGCGCGGTCGAGCAGGGAGCTCAGCTCGGCCCGCGTAAGCTCGTCGCCGGTGAGGAAGTGACGCGCCACCCGCGGATCGTAGTCCGCGCCGCCACGTGGAACCTCTTCCACGGGCGGGACTTCCCGCCCGATCCGGCGCTGCTCACGTGGCGCTCGCGGCTCCTCCGGGCGACCGAGACGAATGCGACCCACACGCACGTCAACCGATCGCTCGTCGACGAGTTCAGTGCCGTCGTGGCCGGCCTGCCCTGGGATATCGCCCTTCTTCAGGAGGCGCCCCCTGGTTGGTTGCGGGGGCTGTCCCGGGCATCGGCGGCGAGCGGCGCGTCCGCTCTGACGTCGCGCAACTGGGGCCACGCGCTCCGGGCGCTCGCGGCGCGCGTCAACCCGAACCTCATGGCGTCGGGCGAGGGCGGGTCCAACCAGCTGCTGGTGCGCCCGCCATGGCGGATCGCCGCGATCGAGCGGCTGACGATCGCCCGCCGCCCCGAGCGGCGCCGGATGCTGCTCGCGCGGCTGCGCCATCCGCAGGCGGCCGTCGAGATCGCGGTGGCGAACCTGCACGCCTCGACGGGCGACCGCGCGGAGGAGGTGCTCGCCGCTGCCGAGCGCGCGGTCGAGTGGAGCGCCGGCCTGCCGCTCCTCTTCGGCGGCGATCTCAACCTGCGCCCGGCGCGCGCCCGCAACGCGTTCGACCTGCTCGAGAGCCGCTTCGGTCTCGCGCCCGCCACCGGCGCGACTTCCATCGACCACCTCCTGGTGCGCGGCCTCCACGTCGTGGATGCGCCGCGCCCGCTCCCGCCCGCGGAGCGCGAGGTGCGGGACCGCCGCAGCGGCCTGGCGCTGCAATTGTCCGACCACTCGCCCGTCGTCGCGACCTTCGAGGTGGAATAGTCCAGCCGGCTTGCGGGTAGCAGGCGTGGACCAGGAGAGAGGAGAGCGGGATGGCCGAGGGATCGAGGAGTTCGGGCGGAGGCGGTGGACGCAGCTCGTCGTCGGGCTCGCGTGGTGGGTCGCGCTCCGGAGGCTCGTCGGGTGGCTCGCGCTCCAGCGGATCGCGCTCGGGTGGCGGCTCGCGCTCGGGAGGCTCGCGCTCCAGCGCGTCGCGGTCCGGATCGAGCAGCTCGCGCGCGAGCGGTTCGCGCAGCAAGTCTTCTCGCTCGAGCAGCTCGCGCAGCGGCGGCAGCTCCGGTTCGGGCGGCTCGCGATCGTCTTCGAGCCGGTCGTCTTCGAGCCGCAGCGGCAGCTCCAAGAGCACCAGCCGCAGCCGCTCCAGCTCGTCGTCGACCCGGAAGGCCGCGGCGCGCAAGGGCGGCAAGGCTCGCGGCCGCCAGCAGACGGCGCAGAAGCGCGCACGCAAGGCCGGGTCGACCGCGGCGCAGCCCGCGGCGGACCTCTCGGGCAAGTCGGTGGCCGAGCTGCGTGAGGCGATCACCAAGGGCGTGGTCGCCCCGCTCAACCTCGTGATGCTCACGCGCGACCGGATCCAGGAGGTCATGGACGACGCCGTCAGCCGAGGGCGCATGACCGCGGACGACGCCCAGGACATGGCGAGGACGCTGCTCGAGCGCGGTCGCAAGCAGACCAACGACGTGCTCGGCGACCTCGAGCAGCTCCTGGGCCGCGGCGGCGACCAGCTGCAGGACGCCCGCAAGGCGGCCCGCAAGGCTCGGTCGCAGGTCGAGGAGGCCACGTCCGGCGCACGCTCGCGGGTTCGCGACGCCGGCGACGTGGCTCTTGCCCAGGCGGACCGCGCGCGGCGCGTGGCGGGCGTCGGCCCGAGCTTCCCGATCCTCGGGTACGACGACCTCACGGCCGCCCAGGTACAGGGCCGCCTCGACACGCTGACGCCGGCCGAGCTGCGCAAGGTGCGCGACTACGAGCGCCGCAACGCGAACCGCAAGTCGGTGCTGGACGCGATCGAGACGAAGCTGTCGTAGCCGCCGCTGCCGCGTTCCGCGCCGGCCGGCTCGTCGCCCGCGGCGTGGTCCGTTCGGCTGGGGACGGGGTGCGCGAGCGCAAGAGTGGTAACTAGAGGTCGCATACCGACCTCAATCGACCACACTACGCCCCGGCCCACCCTCAAGAGCCGATCCGGCGACGCGTGAGCCGGGGCGCCGGCCGGCGCTGAACGCCACCTACGCCGGCGCCAGATCCCGCGCTGCCGCCGCCAGCTCCAGCCGCTCGCCCGTGAGCTCGCCGAGCAGCTCGCCGGCGTCCCACGCCTGGCCGTCCGCCCAGAGCGCGCGCAGGAGCGCGCCCGCCTCGGGCTCGGCGAACCAGCGCGGGCCAAAGCGCTCGCGGAAGGTCCGGCGCAGCGAGGTCTCGAGCGCCCAGGCGCGCAGGTAGCGGGCGGCATAGAAGAACGCGTCCACGTCCACGAGCCAGGTCGTGGTGGGCCAGTCGACGCCCACCGCCCGCGACAGCAGCTCGGCGTAGCGCTCCGGCGCGCGGCCGCCGAGGTCGTCGCCGTGCAGCTCGAGCTCGTACAGCAGCTTGGCGCAGTAGCGGCGCAGGAACAGCAGCCGCACGGCGCGCGAGTGGCGGACCATCTCGCGCGGGTCGGTCACGCCGAGCGCCGCGTCGAGCCACTCCGGCGTGGCCACGAGCTGCTGGAACAGGAACGCGAACCCCTCGGTCACCGAGTTGTCGCCGAGATAGCGCGCCTCGACCGGCAGCCGGGCGTCGACTCGCGAGTAGTGCTGCGCGTGGCCGGTCTCGTGGTAGAGCGCCTCGTAGTCCTCGCGCCCGCCGATCCGGGCGATCACCAGGTGCACCTCGTCGGGCACTCGCACGGGGGCGCAGAACGCGCGCGGCGTCTTGTTCGGGCGCTCCTCGAGGTCGAGCCTGATCCCGGCGGCGTCGAGCCCGAGGCCCGCGAGCGTCGCCTCGTACGACCGCATCAACCCGTCGGCGGGGAACGCCGGGTCG
>JBJMLK010000040.1:0-6386 GCA_045805345.1 Thermoleophilaceae bacterium
CGTCGGCACCTACTACGGCTACACCGCCGGCGGCGGGCCGGTCGGAGTGGGCACCGCGACGGCCAAGTCGATGGTGCTGAACACGGTGATGGTCCACCTCGTCGGGATGCTCGGGACCCAGATCTTCTGGGGCTCCAATCCGCGGGCACCGATAGGCGGCTAGGAGGAGAGAGCGTGAGCGCAGACGAGCGGGACAAGCAGGCCACACCGCCTTCGGGCTCGAAGGTGCCGGACGAGCCCGGCGACCAGGGCGACGTGCCCACGCCGTGGGAGCTGAAGGAGAAGGAGAAGGTGGAGGGCAGCGGCGACGCTGACGCGGGCAAGACCTGGGTGCGCGGTGACGACGGCAACCCCGAGGAGGTCGACGCGGACGACGAGCGGGCCGCGGCCGTCACGTACGAGCCGCCGGAGGGCGGCCAGGACGACGACGAGTACCAGTGGCACACCGCCAAGCGCACGCGCAGCGAAAGCGCTGAGACCGACGCGGTCGAGTTCATCGACGTCGTGAAGGCGTTCGGGCGCAACACCGTGCTCAACGGCCTCAACCTCGGCATCCCCGAGGGCCAGATCTCGATGATCCTGGGCCCCTCCGGGACCGGCAAGTCGGTCTGCATCAAGCACATGGTCGGGCTGCTCTACCCGGACGAGGGCGACGTGCTCGTGCACGGCGAGTCCGTGCCGAACATGCGCGACGACGACCTGTTCGAGATGCGCAAGAAGTTCGGGGTTCTGTTCCAGGACGGCGCGCTGTTCGGGTCGATGAACCTGCTCGACAACGTGGCCTTCCCGCTGCGGCAGCACACCGACAAGGGCGAGGACGAGATCTTGGACATCGTCATGCGCCGGCTCAAGGAGGTCGGGCTGGGCGGCGCCGGCGACAAGATGCCCAACGAGCTGTCGGGAGGGATGCGCAAGCGCGCGGGGTTCGCTCGGGCGCTGGTGCTCGACCCGCAGATCGTGCTCTTCGACGAGCCCGACTCGGGCCTCGACCCGGTGCGCACCGCGCTCCTGTGCGAGCTCATCAAGGAGATCCACGAGGAGAACGGCGGCGCCTACGTGGTCATCACGCACGACATCATGTCGGCGCGCCGTGTGGCCGAGTACATCGCGGTCCTCTGGAAGGGCCGGATCGTGGAGTCGGGCCCGGCGTCCGAGCTGTTCAACTCGGACAACCAGTTCGTCCGCCAGTTCCTCTCCGGCGAGGCGCGCGGGCCACTCGGGATGGAGTAGGCGCGCGGGCGGCTAGGCTGCCCGTATGTGCCGAAACATCCGAACTCTCCACAACTTCGATCCGCCGGCCGACGACGCCGAGGTGCGCGCGGGCTCACTCCAGTATGTGCGCAAGGTGAGCGGCATGAACAAGCCGTCGGCGGCCAACGCCGAGGCGTTCGACCGCGCGGTGGACGCCGTCGCGGCGGTCACCTCCGAGCTGCTCGCGTCGCTCACCACCGCGGCGCCGCCGAAGGACCGCGACGCCGAGGCGGCCAAGGCGCGCGCCCGCTGGGAGAAGCGCCAGGCCGCGTAGGGCTGTGGGCGGCTAGGCGCGATGCGCCCGCTCGTCTACCACGCGGGTTGGGCCGCCTACGCGTTCTGGGCGACCTTCGCGGTCTGGGCCGTGGGGGAGACCGTCCTCCAGGCGCGGACCAAGACCGACCGCAGCGACCGGACGCGGATCTGGATGATCGTCGGGTCCGTGGCCGGCCTCGTGCTCGCGTTCCGGCTGACCGACCTCGGCGTGCGGCTGCCCGGGCCGGGCTGGCTGCCGGTCGCCATCGGGCTCGCGCTGATGGTCGCCGGCATGGCCCTGCGCACCTGGTCGGTCCTCACGCTGGGCCGCTTCTTCACGGTCACGGTGGACGTGTCCGACGACCAGCGCGTGGTGGACAGCGGGCCGTACTCGCTGCTCCGGCACCCGAGCTACACCGGGATGCTGGTGGTCTACCTCGGCATCGGAGCCGCTCTCGACAGCTGGCTCAGCCTCGTTGCCGCGCCGGCAGTGCTGGTCGTGGCCGTGGTGGCGCGCATCCGGCACGAGGAGCGCACCCTCCGCGGCGGGCTCCCAGCCTATGCCGCGTACGCGCGCCGCACCAAGCGGCTCGTGCCGTTCGTGTGGTGAATAAGCTGATTCCGTGCTGAGACGGCGCTTGGGGCGGCCTGGGGGAGGCGGTGCCCGCGAACTCTTCGGCCGCGTCGCGCGCGTGGTCACCGAGCACCCGATCGCGACGGTCGCGGTCGTGGGTGCCCTCGCCGTGATCGGGATCGCGCTCGCCCTGCGCCTCGAGCCGAGCGCCTCCACCGACACGCTCGTGGGCCGCAACACCGCCGCGTTCAAGGCCACCGAGCGGTTCCGCAAGCAGTTCGGCGACGAGTCGGTGATCATCATGGTCCGAGGCGACCTCCAGCGCACCACGCTCACGAGCGACCTCGCCGACCTGATCCGGCTCGAGGGCTGCCTCGCCGGCAACGTCCCGCCGAAGGCACTCGCGGGCCTGCCGCGCGTCTGCTCGAAGATCGCGCGCGCGAGGCCCGCCAAGGTCGTGTACGGGCCGGGCACGTTCATCAACACCGCGGTCGCGCAGATCCAGCAGGGGTTCTCGGCCAAGCAGCAGGAGGCCAAGGCGCAGGGCGAGGCGGCCGCGGCGAACGCGCGCAAGATCGCGGCCAGCAGGGGCATGCCGAAGGCCGAGCAGGACCGCCTGGCGCAGTCCGCCCAGCAGCTCGCCCAGAAGCAGTTCGTGGACCAGTCGGTCCAACTCGCGCTGCGCTATGGGCTCACCAGCGTGCCGCAGGTGAACAACCCCGAGTTCGTGTCGGAGCTCGTGTTCGACCCGAGCCGCGGGATCGGCCAGCCGAAGGCCCGCTTCGCGTACCTGTTCCCGAGCAAGGACGCCGCGCTCGTGCAGATCCGGCTCAAGCCCGGCCTGAGCGACGCGCAGCGCCGCGACGCGATAGAGCTGTACAAGGACGCCGTCGCCCAGCCGGCGTTCAAGATGTCGAACGGCCAGCGCTACGTGGTCACCGGCATCCCGGTGGTCGTCGACGCCCTGGCCACGAGCGTCCAGCACTCGATCTTCATCCTGCTCGGCGCCGCGCTGCTGATCATGGCCGCGACGCTCGCGATCGTGTTCCGCACGCGCATGCGGCTCCTGCCGCTCGGCCTGGCGCTGGCGGCTGCCGCGATGACCTACGGATTCATGTCGCTCGCCGGCGTCGATTTGACGATGGCGTCGATCGCCGCACTGCCGGTTCTGATCGGACTTGCCGTGGACTACGCGATCCAGCTCCAGGCGCGCTTCGACGAGGCGCGCCGCGAGCGCCTCGATCCGGCCGCCGCGGCGCGTGCCGCGGCGATGCGCGGCGGGCCGCTGATCGCCGGAGCCGCCCTCGCCACGGCGGCGGGCTTCCTCGTGCTGCTGCTCTCGCCGGTCCCGATGGTGCACGGCTTCGCGGTGCTCGTGATCGTCGGCATCGTGCTCGCGCTCGCGTGCGCGGGCACCGCCGGGCTGGCCACCCTCGCCCGCTGGAGCGAGCGCGAGCCCGGCGCACCCGACGTCCCGCCGCTGCTCCCGCGCGTGCGCGCGACCGCCGGCGAAGCCTGGGAGCGGATCGCGTGGAGCCGCCCCGGCGCCGCCATCGGCGACGCCGCCGAGACGGCAGGCGACTGGGCGGCGCGCCGCGGCCGCGCCGCGCTCGCCTTCGCGGTCCAGCAGCCGCGCAACGTGCTCGTCGCGAGCCTTGCGCTCGCCGCCCTCGGCTGGGCGGCCGACACGCAGATCCACGTCGGATCCGACGTGCGCAAGCTCGTGCCCCAGGACATGCCAGCCCTGCGCGACATCAACACGCTCGAGAAGGTGACCGGCGTGTCCGGGGAGGTCGACGTGGTGTTGCACGGCAACGACCTCACAAGCCCGGCGGTCATCACCTGGATGACGAGCTTCCAGCAGCGAGTGCTCGCCCAGCACGGCTTCCAGCGCGGCGAGACGTGCCAGCAGAAGAACCCGCCCAAGATCTGCCCGGCGCTGTCGCTCACCGACCTCTTCCGCTCGACCCCCGGCTCAGAGGTGGACGCGCGCACGCTGCTGGCCGCGGTCCCGCCGTACTTCTCGCAGGCGGTGATCTCCAAGGACCGCAGGACGGCGAACCTCGCGTTCGGCATCCACCTGCAGGGGCTCGACACACAGAAGCAGATCATCGACGACATCCGGAACGATCTGAACCCGCCACCGGGCGTGAGCGCCGAGGTGGCCGGCCTGCCCGTGCTGGCCGCCGAGTCGAACGACAAGCTGTCCTCCGGATGGCGCCGCGCGCTGACGCTCCTCGCCGGGCTGTCCGCCGTCTTCCTCGTCCTGCTCGCCATCCGGCGCACGGTCGAGGAGGCACTGGTGCCGCTGATCCCGATCGCGTTCGCCACCGGGTGGTCGGCCCTGATCCTGTTCGTGATCGGGATCCCGCTCAACCCGATGTCCGCGACGCTCGGAGCGCTGGTGATCGCCATCTCGACCGAGTTCAGCGTGCTGCTGTCGGCGCGCTACCGGGAGGAGCGCGAGCTGGGGGAGGGGCCCGTCGACGCGATCGACTACGCGTACAGCTCGACCGGCGCCGCCGTGCTCGCGTCGGGCGCCACGGCCATCGCGGGCTTCGCCGCGCTGATCGCGTCGAACATCGTGATGCTGCGCCAGTTCGGCATCGCGACGGTCGTGGACCTCACGGTGTCGCTGCTCGGCGTGATGGTGGTGCTCCCGGCGGCACTGATCTGGGCGGAGGAGCGCGGCCCGTTCAGGCTGCGCGACCTAGACCCGCGCCCGGTGGCGGCGGACGTGTGGGGCGACCTGCGCGAGGCCGGCCGCGCCCTTCGCCGCCGGCGCTCCGGCGGGCGGCCGCGCGCCGCACTGCCGCGCTTCGGCGGCCTGCGCCAGAGCCGGCGCAGGAGCCGTGCCTGACGACCGCTTCGCCGACCTCGGCGGCGGCGAGCCTCGTCAGGAGAAGCGCAGCGCGGCCGAGCGGTTCGAGGAGCTCGACGAGCGGAGCCCCGAGCCTCAGCCGAAGCCCGCGCCGCCGCCCCGCCGGGGGCGCTACACCTGGGTGGTGGGGATCGCGTTCGTCATCGTCATCATCTACGGCGGGATCAACCTTCTCAGTACCGGTGCCGGCGTGGGCTACCGCGGCGTTCCGGCAGGCAAGCGCCTCGCGCCGTTCGCCGCGCCGCTGGCGACCGGCGACCACGACAACGACGTGAACATTCTCAAGAGGGCGTCGAGAGGCGTGCCCGGCGCGTGCGACGTCCATCTCGCGGACGTCGTAAACCTGTGCGACCTGAGTCGCAGGCCACTGGTGATCACCTTCGTCGCGAACGGTGGCGCGGGCTGCGGCGCGCAGCTCGACCGCGTCGAGCGCGTGCACAGGTCGTTTCCGGCAGTCACGTTCCTCGGCGTGGTCAGCCGCAAGTCGCTCAGCGACGCGAAGGCGATGGTGAGGGATAACCACTGGACGTTCCCGGTCGCGCTCGACCGCGACGGTGAGCTGTTGAACCTCTACGGGGTCGGCGACTGCCCCACCACCGTGTTCGCGAAGAAGGGCGGGGTGTCGGCCGGATCGCGCCGCCCGGAGCTGAGCGAGGCCCGTCTGCGCGCGGCCGTCGCGGCGCTCGTGGCGGGACGGCCGCTGCCGTGAGCCCGCCTCTGCCCGTCGTCGAGGAGGGCTGGGTGGCCGAGGACCTGGCGGCCGAGTTCCCCGAGCTGCGGATGCAGTACCTCACGATCGAGGCGCGCTCGGGGCGCAGTCCCGAGGCGGTGCGCGCGCGGCTGCGCACCCTCGCCGACCGCTACACGGGCGGCAAGGCCGTGACGCTCAGGCAGCAGCCGATCCCGTGGGCCTACCGCGTGTTCTTCCGCCAGGTGGGCATCGATCCCGACGACCACCGCACGCCCGTCGAGGCGATCGCCCTCGAGCGGATGCGCGCCGGCGGCTTCCCCAGCCGCAACCTGCTCGACGACGCCCTCACGATCGCCACGGTCGAGACCGGCGTGCCGGTCGTGGCGTTCGACGAAGACAAGCTCGACGGTCCGCTCGGCCTGCGCATGTCGCAGTCGCGCGAGCTGCTCGGCGGCGACGGCCGGCCGCTCAGCTCGCGCCAGGTGGTGATCGCCGACGCCGAGCACGCCGTGGCGGTCCTCTTCGCCGACCTGGCCGAGGGCCGGGGCGTGCACCCGCAGACCGAGCGCATGCGCCTTGCCTCGATCCAGGTGAAGGGCGTTCCCGACGTGAGCGTGGAGGAGGCCCTCTGGATCGTGGCCGAGATGCTGCGAGGGGAGGCGTGAGCGGTGGTACCATCCGGCGCATGCCGGTGGCGGTTCACCGGGGGCTCCGTCCCGCCGTCGCGCCCGACG
>JBJMLK010000041.1:0-4962 GCA_045805345.1 Thermoleophilaceae bacterium
CTGCGGCAGGTGGTCGTCGACCCCCATGCCGTCTGGTACGAGCCCACCCGCGCGGCGGAGACCGTCGTGCGAGCGGACCCGGCCCGGCTGTGCTCCGCGGCGCTCGGCGCACTGCTGCGCGCCGATCGCGAGCCGGCCCGCGTCCCCGACTGGCTGCGCGCGTGGTGCGACGCGGACGCGCAGGTCGGCCCGTCGCTCGCGGCGGTCGACGAGCCGTTCGAGCCGGCCCTGTGGGCCGCGGTGGCGGACGCCGCGCCGCCACGGTCGACCCTGTGGGTCGCGTCGTCGATGCCGATCCGCGACGTGGAGGCGCTGCTGCCGAGGGCGCCGACACCGCTCACGATCCTCGCCAACCGCGGCGCGAACGGGATCGACGGCACCGTGGCGTCCGCCGCGGGCGCGGCGCTGGCACGCCCGGAGAGCCGGACGTTCGTGCTGTTGGGCGACCTGGCGCTGCTGCACGACGCCGGCGGCGCCCTGGCCGCGGCGCGCCTCGGCGCCGAGCTGACGATCGTGTGCGCGAACAACGGCGGCGGCGGCATCTTCGACTTCCTGCCGGTCGCCGGCGCGGCGGACCCCGAGGCGTACGAGCAGCACATCGCTACTCCGGCCCCCGTGGACCTCGAGGCGCTCGCGCGCGCGGCCGCGCTGCCCTACGCGCTGGCGTCGTCACTCGACGAGGTGCGCGCGGCCGTGGAGCGGCCGGGCCTGGTGGAGTACCGCACCGACCGCGCCGCGAGCGTGCGGCTGCACCGCGAGGTGCACGGGCGGGTGATCGCGGCGCTCTAGCGGGCCGCAGTGGCGCGACCGCAAACAGCGGCAATCGAGGGTGGGTCGTGGCGTTGACTCGTCACTTAAGCCGGTTATAGGCGGCTTAAGTGATGAACGACGGCGGCGAGGCCCGTCAGGCAGTGGCAGTGGCGGTGGCTACGACCGCTCCTCGATCGCCCGCTCCAGCCGCTCGAGCACCTCGGGCGCCTTCTCCTTCAGGCGCTGGACGTCCCGGCCGCCGAGCGTGAGCAGGCGCATCGGCTTCTGCGACACGACGGTGGCCGACCGCGGCGCGTCGCCGACCGTGCCCATCTCGCCGAAGAAGTCGCCCGGCCCGAGCACCGCCACCGACTTGCCGTCCTTATAGACCTCGGCCTTGCCGGACAGGATCACGAACAGGTTGTACGACGTGTCGCCCTGGTCGACCAGGTGCTTGCCGGACGGCACGTCCGACTCGTTCACGAACTCGGCCAGCTCGCGCTTGGTGTCATCCGGAAGCGACGCGAACAGCGGCGCCTCGTCCAGCTTCGCTGCGTTCAAATCCCGACCCCCTGTCTCCTTCGAGCCGGGGGATCATGTCACGCCCTACGGCCGGGAGGGGGCGGGCCGGGATCGCGGCGCCCGAACGCCTCGCCGAGTGCACCGACCAGCTCGGTCAGGTTGACCAGCGTCGACCCTCCCGCCGGCTCGGGGGGAGCCGCCGTCCCGGACCCATCGTCGGACTTCGGCTTCGGCTCGGACTGGTCGGTGGGGATCTTCTCGCCGGTGCCGCGCAGGTTGGCGACCCTGCCCAGGACGTCGAACCAGAACGGCGCGCCGAAACTGAGCGCTGTGGCGGTTATCAGGAGCCCGGCGATCTTCGACGCCCAGTCCTTGAACGACCCCGGCCGGTTGGCGGCGCTCCATCCGAGTGGCAACTCGAGCTGCTTGGCCTCGGCGACCTGCTGGCCGACCGCCTCCAGCTTCTGCTTCGTGACGTCGGGCGCCGACTGGTCGGGCTGCTGGGCCTGCACGGGCGTCGTGCCGGCCGCGCCGTCGGTCGCCGCACCGCTCGCCCCGGACTGACCGCTCTGGACAGCCGCCTGCGCCTTCGTGACGATGGCGTCGCGAACGGCATCGTCCTGCCAGAGCCTGGTGCCGATCTGGAGGCTGTCCACGTTCGCGCCGAACGCGACGAGCACCGCGATGATCGCGAGCGACACGTGAACCTTCCGCCGGTACCACCCCTGCGCGCGCTCGATCACATCGTTGAACCACTGCTCGACGCCGCCGCGGAGGTCGTCGCGCGTGTCTGCCACGTCCTTGAGGACCTTGGACAGGTTCTGCTTGACCCAGGGATTGTCGATCTTGTCGACGGCGCCCTCGCCGGCCGCGATCAGGTCGTGGCCGTCTTCGTCACCCGGGGCGACCGTGTCGAGGAAGGCGAGTGCGAACTTGCGCGGCGGTATGTAGGACGGGAGCCGGCGTGCGCGCTTGAAATTCCCTGGCCTCGTGAACGACTTCTCCGGATGGCGGCTGAGCGACCTGATCCGCGGGTTGTCGTAGAACTCCTTCGCGAGGTTCGTGCCGCCCTCGCCGTGCTCGTCTTCGAGCATGTTCCGGATTGCGGTCTCGAGATTCTTCGCGCGCCACGCGAACAGCGACGCGATCGCCTCGTTGACGGCCGAGCAGATCAGGCTGAACAGCACGTACACGAACAGCATTCCGATCAGCACGTCCAACGCCGGAAGTCCTGTCAGGTCAGGCATCCATCCCCTCCGCTTTCGAGCTGCGCTACGTGTCGCCTTAGCGCTACAACCAGCCGGACCTTAACCCGAATAGGGCGCTCAGGTCAAGAGGGGTAGAAGCGCCTGCAGCTTCGCCTCGTTCGCCTCGAGCTCCTCGCTCGGCACGGAATCGCGGACGATGCCCTCGCCCGCGTAGAGGTGAGCCACCCGCCCGCGCAGCAGCGCGCAGCGCAGCGCGACGCAGAACTCGCCGTCCTCGGCCAGGTCGGTCCAGCCGACGGGCCCGGCGTACCAGCCCCGGTCGAGGCCCTCGAGCGCCGGGATCAGCGGCAGCGCCCGCTCGCGCGGCTCGCCGCCCACCGCCGGCGTCGGATGGAGCATGCCGGCCAGCTCGACGCACGCGACCGGCTCCGACAGCTGCGCGCGGATCGGCGTGCCCAGGTGCTGCACGTTCTGCACCTTCACCACGACGGGCTCGTCGGCGGCCGCCACCCAGACGCTGACGGGCCGCAGCGCGCGCTCGATGCGGCGACCGACGATCGCCTGCTCCTCGCGGTCCTTCGGCGACTGGAGCAGCTGTTCGGCCAGGTGCCGGTCCACCGACGGGTCGGCGCTCCGGCGGCGCGTGCCGGCCAGCGCAACCGTCTGCGCGCGCTGGCCCTCCCGCCGCACGAGCAGCTCGGGACTCGCGCCCACGAACGCCAGCTCGGGGGTCCCGACCAGGTAGCAGAAGCACGACGGGAAGCCCACCCGGAGAGCGTCGTAGACGGCGCCTGGGTCGGCCGGCCGCGCCGAGTGCACGCGCACCTCGCGCGCCAGCACCACCTTCTCGACCTCGCCCGCCACGATCCGCTCGACGGCGCGCGCCACCGCGGACTCGAAGTGCTCGGGCGGGGCCGCGCCCGCGACCCGCGCCGGCGCGACCGGATCGGGGTCGAGCAGGGGCATCCGGGCCGGGCGCAGCTCGTCGAGCCGCGACTCCAGGCGCTCGAGCAGCGCGCCGGGTGCCTCGTCGCCGTGCACCAGCACCGACGCCGTGAGCCAGGCCTCCCCCCCACGGCGCGCGAGCGCGACCTCCGGCAGGGTGAGCAGCCCGGCCGGCAGCGACGACCACTCGGGCGCCTCGGCCCCCGCGTCGGCGAAGGCGAAGCCGCCGACCCAGACGGGGCCCGCGGCGGGCGCGGGAGCGTCGTCGAACAGGGCATCGACGGCCAGCCGCCGGCAGTCGGCCGCCGCGCGCGCGAAGCGGTCGGGCCCGCCCGCCTCGACCGACGCCGCCTCGCCCAGGCCCGCGAGCGCGAAGCCGTCGCGGTCCGGCTGCTCGAAGCAGAACCAGCGGTCCCCGGGCCGGCGCGCCGCGAGCACGGCCGCCGACACGTCCACGGCATGCGTGAGCGCGCAGGTCGCGCTCGCGATCACCGGCCGGCGCTCGCGCCGCGCCAGCGCCGAGGCGAAGCCGATCCGCTCGCCGAGCCGGTCGCGCGCGCGCGCGTCGAAGCGCAGCGGCCCCTCGCCCGCCACGACCTCGGTCGGCATGCCCCGCGCCGCTAGGTGGTGGAGCGCCCGCGCGAGATCGCGATCTCGCCGGTGCGCACCATCTCGATCAGGCCGAACGGCCGCACCATCCGCTCGAACGCCTCGATCTTGTCGTCGGTCCCGGTGATCTCGACGGTCACGGCGCGCTTCGACACGTCGATCACCTTCCCGCGGAAGATGTCGGTGAACTGCATGATCTGGCCGCGGCTCTCGCCGTCGGCCGACACCTTGAACAGCGCAAGCTCGCGCGCCACGGTCTCGTCGGGCTCGAGGTCGCGGATCTTGATCACGTTCACGAGCTTGTGGAGCTGCTTGGTGACCTGGTCGATCGGGTGCAGCGCGCCGTCGACCGTGAGCGTCATCCGCGACAGCGTCGGGTCGTCGGTCGGCCCGACCGCGAGCGTCTGGATGTTGAAGCCGCGCCGCGAGAACAACCCCGCGATGCGCGCCAGCACGCCCGGCTTGTTCTCCACCAGGAGCGACAGGATGTGCTTGCGCCCGGTGTGGATCCCGCCGGCCGCCTCCAGGTCGGCGAGGTTCAGGACCTCTTTCGTGCCCGGCTCCCCCACTACCCCACCATGTCCCGTGCGGCCTGCCCCGCCGGGATCATCGGGTAGCAGTTCTCCTCCTGGGTCACGTGGACGTCCATGACCACGGGGCCATCGATCAGGATCGCCTCGCGCATCTGCTCGACGAGCGTGGACTTGTCGGTGGCCCTCATGCCGGTGGCCCCGTAGGCCTCGGCGAGCTTGACCCAGTCCGGGATCTCGCGACCCATGTCGACCGCCGAGTAGCGCTTGTCCCAGAACAGCTCCTGCCACTGCCGGACCATGCCGAGGTAGCCGTTGTTCATGATGAAGACCTTCACGGCGATGTCCTCGCTCGTCGCGGTCGCGAGCTCCTGCGAGGTCATCTGGAGCGAGCCGTC
>JBJMLK010000042.1:0-8965 GCA_045805345.1 Thermoleophilaceae bacterium
GCAGCTCAGGCAAGCTGCTTCTCCATCGTCACGTGGTCGATTCCCTCCTCCACGAACGGGTCGCCGCGCTCGACGTATCCGCCGGCCGTGTACAGCTCGCGCACGTCCAGCTGGGCGTGCAGCTCGATCCGGCTCGCGCCGGCCTCGCGAGAGCGCTCCGCGGCCTCGTGCAGCAGCGCGGCCCCGATCCCGCGGCGGCGCGCGGCGCGCTCGACGGCGAGCCGGCCGAGGAACGCCGCGCCGGCGCGAAAGAGCAGCCGGCACGTGCCCAGCAGGCGCCCGTCCTCGACGGCCACCAGGTGCAGCGCCTCGCCGTCGCGGCCGTCGCGCTCCGCCGCGGCCGACACGCCCTGCTCGCCGCAGAACACCTCGTCGCGGAGCGTCAGCGCCTGCCGCAGCTCGGCGGCGTCGCGTGCTGGGCGGACCTCCATCGCGCCGCGAGGCTACAGCGCGTACCGCGCGATGTCCTCGCGCAGCTTCGCGACGGTCAGGTACGGGCCCTGGTGGACGTAGGCGAGCTTCCCGCTCGCGCTGTAGAAGGCGGTCGTCGGGAAGGCCAGCGTCGCGCCGAAGACCTGGGCCACCTTCTGGTCCGGGTCGGAGTAGCTCGGGTAGCTGACCGGATAGCGGCGCAGGAAGTCGCGCGCGTCGCCGTCGGCGTCGTTCGAGTCGACGCCGAGGAACGCCACCCGCCGGCCGAGCTGCGTGGACGCGCGCTGGAACACCGGGAACTCCGCGCGGCACGGCCCGCACCACGAGGCCCACTTGTTCACGACGACCGGGTGGCCGCGAAGCGTGCGCAGCCGCGCCCGGAAGGCCGCGGGACCGCCGGACAGGAGCCGGCTCGACTGCGCGTGGAGCGCCCGCAACGCGGGAGGCGAGCCGCCCAGCGCCGCCCGCTTCTCCGCCGGACGGGGCGCCGCGCTCGGCGGCCCGGCCCCCGTGCCGCAGCCCGCGAGAGCGACTGTCAGCAGTAGCACGGGCAGGCGGAGCCGCATCCCGCAAGCGTGCCATACGCAGGTGTGCCCATTCGGGGCAAGCGACCGCCCGCTTGCGGTAGAATGCCGCGCAGAACCCGCGTCCCGAATTGGGGTCGGGCGCCGCCGCCGGTAGGGAATCCGAAGACGGCGGCAACGGGGCTTCTGGTCGTGGCTGTGGTGCGGGAACCGCTCGCTCGCAGTCCTTCACGCCCCACAGATCGTTCCTTCTACAGAGAAGCCTGTCATGGCTGAGACCGAGTCCCTGATCGCCGCCTCGCCGGTTTCCGAGGCCGACCTCGCACGCGCGTCGGAGTTCGCGCGTGAGCCGTTCGTGCTCGAGGGCGAGGATCCGGCCGTGGTGCTGGCGCCGGAGACCCCGCGCCGGCGGGCGCTCGACGACGCGCTGGCCGAGATCGCCGCCGGCCGCGAAGTTCCATCGATCCCGTGGCAGCGCAACTACGCGCTGATGCTCGGCCTCGAGCGGGTGCTGAGCGAGGAGCAGCCCAAGCTCGTCGACGGCACCGAGCTGTCGGCCCATCAGGTCGACGCGCTCTCCGGGACGCTCATCGCGCTGATCACCGAGGCGCAGTCGAACGGCCGGGTGAACGGCAACGGGCGCAACGGCAACGCGGCGAAGGTCGCCGAGGACGAGCTGACAGGCGAGGAGGAGGAGACCCCCGCCCCGGTCGACGAGGACGACGACGATCTCGTCGCCGGCGAGCTCGACGGCGACGAGGACGACGACGACGCGGCCGACGAGGTCGACGACGACGACGAGGAGGTCGACGACGACGAGGAGCCGGTCGACTGGGCCGAGGACGAGGACGCCGAGGACGACGCGGAGGGCCCGCCGCCCGACGACCCGGGGGCGGCGCGGCGGTTCTGGTTCGAGCACGCCACGGGCGCCGGCAAGACCGTCGCCGCGCTCGGGTTCGTGGAGGCCTGCCGCACCGGCGGAATCCTGATCCTCACTCACCGCCGGAACCTCGTCGACCAGTTCAACGGCGAGCTCACCGACCGCGGCTACAAGAAGCGCATCAGCGCGCCGCTGCTCGACCACAAGGGCGAGGACAAGGCCAACGGCCCGGTCACCGTCGAGACCTACCAGTGGTTCGTGCGCAATGCCGGCCGCATCTCCGACGCGTACTCGATAGTCATCTGCGACGAGGCGCACACCGCGCTGGGCGAGAAGACCAGCGCGTCGATCCGCCGCTGGCAGGGCCCGATCTTCATCGGCATGACGGCCACCGGCGCGCTGATCGCGCGCCACGTGACCGACCTCTTCCCGACGCAGACCTCGCGCTTCGACCTCGCGCAGGCCGCGCGGCGCGGCGTGATCGCGCCGCTGCGCTGCGTGCGGATCCCGCCCGGCGTCGGCGTGAGGACGATCGCCAAGGTCCCGCTGCGCCGCGGCGAGGTGGACCAGGACTTCGACCAGGAAGAGCTGGCCGCGCTGCTCGACCAGGGGCCGTTCAACGCGGCAATCGCCGACCTGTACCGCGTGCGCTTCAAGGACGTGCCGGGAGTCGTGTACTCGGCGGGCGTGCGACACGCTCACAACGTCGCGAAGGCGTTCGTGGACGCCGGCATGAAGGCCAAGGCGGTGTCGGGTGAGACGCCCAAGCGCGAGCTCACCCGGATCCTCGCCTCGTACGAGCGCGGCGACATCGACGTGCTGGTGAACGCGCAGCTGCTGGCCGAGGGCTGGAACTCGCCGCGCGCGACCGTGTGCATGCACCTGGCGCCCACGGCGTCGAAGCGCATCTACCAGCAGCGCGTCGGCCGCGTCACCCGGCGCACGCCCGGCAAGGAGGCGGGGATCGTCGTCGACTTCGTGCACCCGGCCACCACGCACGACGACCCGGTGGTCACGCTGCACTCCCTGCTCGACCGCGACGTCTACCGCGGCGGGGCGATCGTCGTCGGTCCGGTGCGGCGCGGGCGCGGGCGGCGGCTGCGCGTGGAACGGCGGGTGCTGCCGGTCACGCCGGACCCCGACCGGCGGGCCGCGGTCTTCGAGCGCGAGCTGTGGCGCATCGCGGTAGAGCACCTGTCGTGGAGCGAGCAGCACGTGTGGGCGGCGCTGGCGGGGGCGCGGGTGGCATCGAACAACTGGCGACGCGCGAAGGCGATGCTGCACTTCGACGGCACGGGCGAGCTGCGCCGGCGCTTCCTGATCACCTGCCTCCAGCGCAACCGCAACACTCAGCTGCGGCTGAGGGCGCTCCAGGAGATCGCCGCGATCCGCGACGCCGAGGCGTTCGACGAGGCCGTCGAGATCGTCGGCGGCTGGTCGCGCGACGAGCGCCGCGAGGGCGTCAAGGCGCTGCTGCAGGCGCTCGCCGAGCGGTCG
Source organism: Thermoleophilaceae bacterium (assembly GCA_045805345.1). Lineage (GTDB taxonomy): Bacteria > Actinomycetota > Thermoleophilia > Solirubrobacterales > Thermoleophilaceae > AC-37. The sequence goes on from JBJMLK010000042.1 coordinate 3,334, forward strand.
ATCGGGCGGCGCGACCAGGCCACGGCGTGGCTCTGGCGGCTCGCCGAGTACACGCGCGAGGTCCACGAGGAGTACGCGGTGCAGCGCTGGCCGGAGACCAAGCGGCTGCTGGGCCTCCTGGTGAACTCGTCGGGCGGCGCGCACGCTCGGAACGCGCGCCGGCTGGTGCAGGCGTCGCGTAAGCAGGACAGGCGGCTGAGCGCCGCGCTGCTCGCCGCCGCGCTGGCGCACACGCCCGAGGCGGAGGAGGTGCTGCGCGGCGCACGGACCCGCATGGCGCGCAAGCCGTCCGCACTGGCGCGCGACCTGCTGCGGAACTTCCCGAAGGGCCGGCGGCGGCGCGGCGGCCGGCGGCGGCGCAAGGGCGAGGGCTCCGGCGGCGACCGCAAGGCCGACAACTCGCAGGTCGTCCAGCAGAAGGGCATCGAAGGAGAGGAGCCGGAGGAGGCTCCTGCGGCCCCGGGCTCCGACGGCGGCGAAGCGGACGGCGACTCCGGCGAGCAGCAGCGCAAGCCGCGCCGGCGGCGGCGCTCGCGCCGCGCCACCAAGGCGGTCGACGCCGACCCCGGCGAGCCGGCGGAGCCCGACGAGCCGGCCGCCGAGGACGAGCCCGCCGCGGCCTAGAAGGTCGAACGTTCACCTCTGGAGATGGACCTCCCCGGCGCCGAGAGTGACCAGCCCACCGTCGGTCTCCACCAATAGAGAACCACCGTCGTCGATCCCGGCGGCCACGCCGGAGCCGCCGTCCCAGCGCAGGTGCTCGCCGCGCAGCGCATCCCGCGCCCGCCACGCCTCGAGCACCTCGGGCACCCCCCTCCCAAGCCAAACGGACAGCGACGAGAGCACGGCACGCAAGGCGAGCGGAACGCCACCAGAAAGCTGCAACGACGTGGCGATCGAGCTGAGCTCCTCCGGAAACTCCACCGGCTCTACGTTGAGCCCGATCCCGAGCACCGCCCAACCCTCCGCAGGGCGGCCCTCCACGAGGATCCCCGCCACCTTCCGCCGCTCCACCCAGACGTCGTTCGGCCACTTGATCGCGCAGCTCACCGGCGCGATCGACTCGCACGCCTCCGCCACGGCCACGGCCGCCACCAAGGGCACGAGCGGGAAGCGCTCGTCGAGCTCGCGGAGCACGACCGACATCAGCACGGCGCTGCCCGCGGGCGCCACCCAGGTGCGGCCCTGCCGCCCGCGCCCGGCCGTCTGCTCGCCGGCGGTCACGAGCGTGCCGTGCGGGGCGCCGGCCGCCGCGAGCTCCTTCGCGCGCTGGTTGGTGGAGTCGGCGACCCGGTGGTGGACGCGCGGCGTGCCGATCACGAGCCCGGCGTGATGCGGACCTCGTCGTCCACGTCGAGCCCGAGCTCCGCGGAGGCGTCGCCGCGGTTGACGGCCAGCGCGAGCGAGCCCCACGCGTCCTCGTAGAGGAGCAGCTCGCCCTCGGCCACGTCGGCGAACGTCTGCACCACGCGCGCCTCGGTCAGGTGACCGCGCACCTCGACCCCCGCGCTGCTCCCGATCGTCACCCCGAGCTGGAGCAGCTCGGCGTGGCCCATGTTGAGCGACACGTTGCCGTAGCGGTCCACGAGGATGGCGTGACCGGTGGCGGCACCGTGCTCCACGCGCGGCTGCGGCAGCGGCGGCGCGGCCAGCTCGGCCGTGTCGAGCGGGTCGCCGGCCTCGAGCAGCTCGGCCCCGGCGGCGAGGCGCGCGCCGACCGGCGCGAACACGTCGCGGCCGTGGAACGTGGCGGACACCGGCTCGAGCCGGAACGGCGAGCGCGAGACGTCCACGGCCTCGACCGCGCCGCCGAGTCGCGCCCAGGCGAGGCTCAGCAGGCCGTTGTCGGGCCCGACCAGCACGCGGCCGTCGCCGGTCCGAACGGCCACCGCGCGCCGCTCCGTGCCCACCTGGGGATCCACCACCGCCACGTGCACGCCCACCGGCAGGTAGGGGAGCGCGTTGCGCAGCACGATCGCCCCCTCGCGCACGTCGTGGCGCATGATCCCGTGGGTCAGGTCGACGATCGGCACGTCGGGCGCGATCGTCCGGATCACGCCGTGCAGGACGCCGACGAACTCGTCCTCGTGGCCGTAGTCGGTGAGCAGCGAGACGATCACGCCCCGCCCCTCGCGGTCGCGTCGGCGAGCAGGGCCTCCACCAGGCCGTCCACGTCGTGGCGCTCGGCCTCCACGTGCACCTCGAGGCCGGCGGCACGCGCGGCGTCGCTCGTGATCGGACCGATCGAGACCACACGCGTGCCGTCACGCGGCGCGCCGGCGGCCGCCAGGAAGTAGCGCACGGTGGAGCCGGAGGTGAACGTCACGTAGTCGGCGCGCTCGAGAGCGCTGCGCTGCTCGGCCGGGACTTGCTCGGGGACAGTCTCGTAGACGGGCACCTCGTCCACCTCGGCGCCGCGCTCGCGCAGCGCGGCCGCGAGCACGTCGCGGCCCTCGGCCGCGCGCACCACGAGCGCGCGCCGGCCGTCGACGGGCTCGTCCGCCAGCGCCTCGGCCAGGCCCTCGGCGATCGACCGCTCCGACACCACGTCGGCCACCACGCCCAGGCTGCGCTCGAGCTCCGCCGCGGTGGCAGGTCCCACCGCCGCCACGCGACCCGCGATCGCCCGCGCGTCGCGGCCGGCGGCCTTCAGCGCGGCGGCGAAGATCCGCGCCCCGTTGGCGCTCGTGAAGCAGACCAGGGCGTAGTCGCCGGCGGCGGCGAGCGCGGCATCCAGCTCGGCGCTCGCGCGGGTCTCGATGCGGATGGCAGGCGCCTGGACCACCTCTGCGCCCAGCTCCGCCAGCCGCGCGGCGAGCCCGCTGGCCTGGGCCCGCGCGCGCGTGACCACCACGCGCCGGCCGAGGAGCGGCCGCCGTTCGAACCAGGCCAGCTCGTCGCGCAGGGCTGCGACGTCGCCCACGACGGTCACGGCCGGCGGCTCGATCTCCACGGCGGCGGCGCGGTCGGCGATGTCGGCGAGGGTCCCGGTCACGGTGCGCTGCGCCGGCTGCGAGCCACGCGCGATCACCGCCGCCGGTTGGTCGGACGGGCGCCCCGCGGCCACGAGCGCGGCGGCGATCTCGGGCAGGCGCCGGATGCCCATGTAGAGCACGAGCGTGCCGGGGAAGGCGGCGAGCGCGGGCCAGTCGAGGGCGCTCTCGGGCTTCGCCGGGTCCTCGTGTCCGGTCACGAACGCGACCGCGGAGGCGTCGTCTCGATGCGTGACCGGGATGCCGGCGTAGGCGGGGGCGGCCACGCCGGCGGTCACGCCGGGCACGACCTCGTACGGGACGCCGGCCGCCGCTAGCGCCTGCGCCTCCTCACCGCCGCGCCCGAACACGAACGGGTCGCCGCCCTTGAGGCGCACCACCGTCCTGCCGGATTCCGCCAGGTCGACGAGCGCCGAGTTGATCGCGTCCTGCGGCAGCGAGGGCTCGCCCGGGCGCTTGCCGACGTAGCGCAGCTCCGCGTCCGGGCGCGCGCCGTCGAGCGCGCCCGGCGGCACGAGCCGGTCGTACAGGATCGCGTCGGCCGCCCCGATCAGCTCGAGTGCGCGCCGCGTCATCAGCCCCGGATCGCCGGGACCGGCTCCGACGAGGTACACGGTCCCAGCCACACGGCCAAATCTAAAGCCTCAAGGGGGTCTGACCCCCTTTACCGTCACGCCACGCCGCTCCACGAGCGGCGTGAACCCTCAGGGGGGTCAGACCCGGTTGAGGGTTTCGAGGATCGCTTCCGCGCCCGCCGCCAGCAGCCGGTCGGCGGCGGCCCTGCCCAGCGCGGCCGGGTCGGACGCCGGTCCGCTCAGCGTGTCGCGGATCCACGTGCCGCCGTCGGGCATGCCGACGAACGACGAGAGCACCAGGTCGTGGCCGTCGCGCTCGGCGTGCGCCGCCAGCGGCGTGCGGCAGCTGGCGTCGAGCGCTCCGACGAGGGCGCGCTCGGCGGTCAGCCGCTCGAGCGAGTCGCGGTCGGTGATCGCGGCGGCGAGCGCGGCGGCACTCGAGTCGTCCGCGCGCGCCTCGAGCGCCAGGCAACCCTGTCCACCCGCCGGGGTCATCGCGTCCGGCGCGATCGGCACGCCGTCGTCGCGGCCGAGCCGCGCCAGGCCGGCCGCCGCCAGGACCAGCGCGTCGTAGCGCCCCTCCGCCAGCCGCCGCAGGCGGGTGTCGACGTTGCCGCGCAGGTCCTCGACGCGCAGGTCGGGCCGCGCGGCCAGGAGCTGAGCGCGACGGCGCAGGCTGCTCGTGCCGACAACCGCTCCCTCCGCCAGGGCGTCGATCGACTCGGCGCCGCACAGCGCGTCGCGCGCGTCCGCGCGCTCGGGCACGCCGACGATCCGCAGCCCGTCCGGCAGCTCGCTCGGCACGTCCTTCGCCGAGTGCACGGCCAGGTCGACGTCGCCGCGCAGGAGCGCCTCCTCGATCTCCTTGACGAAGCGCGACTTGTCCTCGTCCGGCGCGGAGGCGGGCTGATCGCCGGACGTGGTGATCGGCACCAGCTCCACCTCGGCGTCGAGCAGGTCCGCCACGAGGCGCGCCTGGGCCAGCGCGAGCGCGCTGCCGCGCGTACCGAGCCGCAGCGTCAGCGGGCGCGGCGCCGCCGGCGCGAGTCGAGCGAGGTGACCTCCGCGCCTGGAACGTCCGGGGCGGAGCTGCCGGCCTCGATCCCGAACAGCTCGCGGAGCGCCTGCAGGTAGGCGTACGACTCGTCGCCGACCGAGCCCTTGAGCCGCAGCGTCGGCTCGTGCAGCAGCCGGTTGGCGACCGCCCGCGCCAGCACCTCCACGCGCTCGCGATCCTCGTCCGACAGGCTGACCCAGCGGTGCTCGTTCTCGCTCAGCACCTGACGCACGATCTCGTCCGCGCGCTCGTGCAGCGCGGCGATCGTCGGCACCACGTCGAGCGACGCCACCCACTGCGCGAACCGCCGCGCCTCGTCGTCGACCAGCGTCCACGCGCGCGTGGCCTCGGCCTCGCGGCCCGACACGTTGCGCGCGGACTCACGCTGCAGGTCGTCCATGTCGTAGAGCGTCACGCCCGGCAGCTCGCGAACTGACGAGTCGATGTCGCGCGGCACCGCGATGTCGATCATCAAGAGCGGCCGCCCGTCGCGCTGCTCGGCCACGACAGCCATCTCCTCGCGCCCGACTATCTGGTGCGGCGACGACGTGCAGCTCACGACGATGTCGGCCTCGGCGAGCTGCGCCGGCAGGTCGTCGAAGCGCACGGCCGTGCCGCCGAACCGCTGCGCCAGGCCGATCGCGCGGTCGTAGCGGCGGTTGGCCACGAACACGGTGTGCGCGCCCGCCCGGTTCAGCGCGCTCGCGGTCAGCTCGCCGTTCTCCCCGGCGCCGACGATCAGCACGCGGCGCGACGCCAGCTCGCCGAGCACGCCGCGCGCGAGGTCGACCGCGACCGTGGACACCGACACGTGGGAGCGGCCGATCGCCGTCTCCGTCCGAACTCGCTTGCCGGCGGCCAGAGCGTCGCGGAAGAGCCGGTTGGACACCGGACCCGTCGTGCCCTCGACCAGCGCGAGCTCGTAAGCGCGCTTGACCTGGCCCTGAACCTCGGCCTCGCCCACGATCATCGAGTCGAGCCCGGCGGCCACGGCGAAGAGGTGACGC
>JBJMLK010000043.1:0-4676 GCA_045805345.1 Thermoleophilaceae bacterium
GAGCGTCGCGGAAGAGCCGGTTGGACACCGGACCCGTCGTGCCCTCGACCAGCGCGAGCTCGTAAGCGCGCTTGACCTGGCCCTGAACCTCGGCCTCGCCCACGATCATCGAGTCGAGCCCGGCGGCCACGGCGAAGAGGTGACGCACAACATCCTCGTCGCGCAGCGAGTAGAGCTTTCCGAACAGCTCGGTGGGGCGGAGCCCGGCCTGGCGGGCAAGGGCCGCGAGGGCGACGCTCTCGGCCTCCACCGGATCGCCAACCACCAGGTGCAGCTCGGTCCTGTTGCAGGTCGAGATCGCCACGGCCTCGCGGATCTCCGGGTGCGCCAGGAGCTCGTTCAGGAAGCCCGCGGCGCGGCCCTCGGGCAGCGACAGCCGCTCGCGAAGCGCCACCGGCGCGGTCTTGTGCGACACACCGAGCGTGAGCAGCGCGACGCTCATGTGTGCCGCTTCTCCGCCAGCTCGGCGAGCGTGCTCAGCTCCCGCTCGACCCGCGCGATCTTCGTCGCGATGATCGCCACGTAGATCAGCACCAGCGCGAGGAAGACCAGGTAGGCGGCGGCCACGTACTTGCCCGACGTCGAGGCGACCACGAGCACCTCAGCTCACCCCCACCGGTGCGGCGGGCGTGGTCTCCGCGGCGGGCGCCGCGTCCGGCGGAGTCGACTCGAGCCGCGCGCGCAGACGCTTGAGCTGCTCGGACGCGTTCTTCGAGGTCAGCTCGAGCTTCCAGAGCGTCGCGAACAGCAGCGCCACCCCGGCCAGGGCCACGAGGAACGTGAGCCGCATGTCGCCCGGCAGGTGGCCGCCGGTCTCCGAGAGCACGCGCGGGTGAACCTGCTGCACGGCCATCCGCACGGCCACGAAGTTGATCGGCACGAACGCGCCCGCGGCGATGGCGAACACGGCGGCGTAGCGGGCCTGGCGCTCCGGATCGGAGATCGCGAAGCGCAGCGGCTGGTAGCAGCAGTAGAGGAGGAACACGATCAGGAAGGACACGAGCACCGGCTCGTCCCACACCCACCAGTGCCCCCAGGAGCGCTTGGCCCAGATCGCGCCCGTGATCAGCACCCCGACGCCGAAGACGATCGACAGGTGGATGGCCACGTACGAGCGCATGTCCCACGCGCGATCGCCGGTGCGCAGGTGCTGGATCGCGAACAGGGCGCCCGCCACGAATCCGCACAGCGCCACGATCGCCATCGGCACGTGCACGTAGAAGATCTTCTGGATCACGCCCTGGTCGGCGTCGAGCGGCGCGTAGAAGAAGATCAGCGCGGTGGCCGCCGTGAGCACGACGACCGTGGCGATCGAGAGGGCGCGGAGCCCCTTGCCGTATAGCGGTCTAGCGTTCACCTAATCCTCGAGCAGGTAGTCGAAAACGGCGACTGCGAGCAGGAGGAAGACCGTATCGTAGACCCCCATGAAGCCCAGCCATCTGCCCAGGTGGTGGGGCGCCGGGTGGCTCGTGAGGAACGACTCTGTGGCGCGCGAGGCGGCGATCAGGACCGGCACGAGCAGCGGCAGGAGCAGGAGCGGAACGACCACGTCGCGTGCGCGAGCCTCGGCCGCCAGGCCGGACACGAGCGCCCCGACTCCCGCCAGGCCGAGGTCGGCCAGCAGGAGGATCGCGATCAGCTCGGGGAACGCGCCGCCGATGCCCGGCTCGAGCAGCAGCAGGGCGAACGCCGGCACGGCGATCAGCTCGAGCAGCACCAGGTAGAGGAACAGTTCGGCGGCCTTGGCGAGGTACACGGCCGTGCGGTCGATCGGCGCGAGCAGGATGCCGTCGAGCGCGCGGCCGTCCCGCTCGGCCGCGAACAGGCGGTTCACGCCCAGCACGGTGGCCAGCAGCAGCGTGACCCAGAGCACCCCGGCCGCGAGCGCGCCCGACACGGTGTCGCGGTGCAGGCCGAAGTGGAACAGCACGAACACCGTGACCGAGAAGAGCGCCATCGCGGGCACCGACTCGCGCGTGCGGAGCTCGAGCCGGAGGTCCTTGCGCAGGATGGCTAGCGCCGCGCGGAAGAGCGACGGCGGAGCCGGCTCGGCGAAGGCGCGGACCGTGGTGGGCGGGGCCGCGGACGCGGGCGCCGGCGTGGGCGCGGCTCCGCTCACGCGTAGAGCCGCCTCACGTCGCCGGCCGCCGCGCGCCCGCCGGCCAGCTCGGGCGCGCCGGCGCGCAGCCCCAGCACCACGTCGGCCTCGCTCAGGCCGCGCTCCACGTCGTGCGTGACGAGCACGCGCGTCCGCCCCGACGCGCGGCCGATCAGCGGCTCGAGCTCCTCGGCGGCGCCGGGGTCGAGCCCCGCGCGCGGCTCGTCCAGCAACAGGAGCGCCGGGTCGTGCAGCACGGCGCGCGCCGCCGCCAGCCTCTGCACCATGCCGCGCGAGAGCTCGCGCACCACGTCGCCGGCGCGTCGCGCCAGCCCGACGGCGCCGAGCAGCTCGTCCACGCGCGCGGTCCCGACCCCGTGGAGACGTGCGTGGAAGAGCAGGTTCTCGCGCGCGGTCAGGTCGGGATAGAGGAGCGGCTCGTGGCCGAGGAAGCCGACCCGCCCGCGCACGCGCCACGCCTCGTCCGGCAGCGATGCCCCGAGCACGACCGCGTTGCCGGCGTGCGGTCGCAGCAGCGTGGCGAGCACGCGCAGCAGCGTGGTCTTGCCGGCTCCGTTCGCGCCGAACACCGCCAGCGTCTGCCCCTCGCCGACCGCGATCGAGACGCCGCGTAGCGCCGGCCGGTCCCCGAAGCGGCGCTCGAGACCCTCGAGCGCGATGGCGTCAGCCACGCTCGAGCGTCTGGGCGGCGTGCTCGAGCGTGGGCTCGACCACCGGCCACGACTGCCCGATCGCCCGCGGCGAGCCGGGGAAGTTCACGATCAGCGTGCGTCCGCGGACGCCCGACACGCCTCGGGTGAGGATCCCCAGCGGCGTGTGCTTGCGCGACTCGGCCCGGATCGTCTCGGCGTAGCCGGGCGCCTCGCGGTGGATCGCGTCGCGCGTGGCCTCGGGGGTCACGTCGTCGATGGTCATGCCCGTGCCGCCGGTGGTGAAGACGAACCGGCAGCCCTCCTCCGACCAGCGGATCAGCGCCGCCTTGATGGCGTCGCGGTCGTCGGCCACCACCTCGTGCGAGGTGTCGAGCCCCGCCTGCTCGCACAGCCGCACGAGCTCCGGCCCCGACCGGTCCTCGCCCTCGCCCGCCGCGAGCGACGTGGACACCGTGATCACGGCCGCGCGCACGGGTCGGAGGTTAGTTCCCCACCTGTGGCTAGCGCGAGCCGGCCGCGGGCGGCGGCCAGGCGACGGGAAACTCGTCGGCGCCCGTCGTGGTGATGCGCTGGTGCCCGCTGCCGTCGGGCCGGGTGGTGTAGAGGTCCGCCTGCTCGCCGCGCCAGCGCCCGTACACGATGGCGTCACCGGTCGGGGAGTAGCGCGGATCGAACTCGCCGTCGGTGGCACTGGTCAGCCGCCGCCTATGGCTGCCGTCCGCCCGCATCGTCGAGACGTCGCCGCTGTCGTAGAACGGGCTGCCGTGCGGCTCGCTCTCGAACACGATGTGGCGATCGTCCGGGGCGAACGAGGGGAACCGCTCGTCGGTGCCGCGCGTCCGCGTGAGGCGACGCACGTGGCCGCCGTCGCGGTCCATGACGTAGATGTCGACGTCGTCCTCGTCGTCGCGGACCGACCTGCTCCGGTTGAACACGATCCGGCGGCCGTCGTGCGAGAACCGGGGTGCGAAATCACCCCCGTGCTCGGGGCGCGTCAGGCGGCGGCGGTGGCGCCCGTCGACGTCGACCACGAGGAGATCGGAGCGACGGGAGGCGGAGAGGGGCGCGGCCGACCAGACCACGCGCCTCGAGTCCGGCGAGAAGACGGGGAACCCGTTCAGTGTGTCGTGCGGCGTGAGCCGCCGCTCGTGCGTACCGTCGGCGCGCATCACGTACACCAGGCTGTCCCCCTGGTCCTCCCCCTGTGACTGCCCGCGCAGGAACGCGATCAGCTTGCCGTTCGGCGCGTAGCCGGGATCGAAGCTGTCCCCGCCCGGCCCGTCGTCCGTGAGCTGCCGGACATGCGTGCCGTCGGATCGCGCGCTCCAGACGTTGAAGCTCCGCACGAACGCAACGCGGCGTCCGCTGCCCGAGAACGAGGGGTCGCGGGCATCGGGCACGATTCGCCGCGGATCGGACCCGTCCGGGTCGACGGTCCAGATCGCGTTCGACGGGTAGTCCAAGCGCTGGTACGCGATCCTGCCGTCTCCGGCTGAGCCGGCGGCGCACGGGGCGAGCGCGAGCGCGACCAGGCCGGGCGCGGCCGCGCGAGCGAGCCGCATCAGTCCCGCCTCCAGTCGCCCGACCGTCCGCCCGACTTCTCGAGCAGGGCCACCTCGCCAACCGAGACGCCGCGCTCGAGCCCCTTGACCATGTCGTAGACCGTGAGCGCCGCCACGGCGGCGGCGGTCATCGCCTCCATCTCCACGCCCGTGCGCGCGCTGACCCGCGCCTCGGCCACCAGCTCGACGGTGCCCGCACCGGCATCCACCGACGCCACCACGTCCACGAACGACAGCGGCAGCGGGTGGCAGAGCGGGATCAGCTCGGCGGTTCGCTTGGCCGCCTGGATGCCGGCGATCCGGGCGGTGCCGAGCACGTCGCCCTTCGGCGCGTCGCCGCGC
>JBJMLK010000044.1:0-10351 GCA_045805345.1 Thermoleophilaceae bacterium
CCGGTGCGCACGTTCTCGATCGGGTTCGTGGAGGACGCCGAGTCGAACGAGCTGGACGACGCGCGCCTGGTCGCGCGGGTGCTCGGTACCGAGCACCACGAGCTGGAGACGAGCGCTGCCGACCACCCGGAGCTGCTCGACCTGGCGCTCGCCCACCTCGAGGAGCCGATCGCCGACCTTTCGTGCCTGGGCTTCCTCCTGCTCTCGCGCCTCGCTCGCGAGCACGTGACCGTGGCGCTCGCGGGGCAGGGGGCCGACGAGCTGCTCGGCGGCTACCGCAAGCATCAGGTGGCGGCGGCAGCAGGCGCGCTGGCCGGGTCGCCCGGGATCGCCCGCGCGACGCTCGCCCTGGCGGCGCGGGCACTCCCGGCAGGGTCGACCGCGGCCCGCGGCCTCGAGGCGGTCACGGCGCGCTCGCCCGCCGAGCGGATGCTGGCTATGAGCCGAATCGTCCAGCCGCACGAGCGCGAGGAGACGTTCACACCGCGGCTGCTGCAGCCCGACGCCGAGGCCACGATCGCCGCCGCGGTCGAGCAGCACCTGGACGGCCGCGACCTGACCACGCTCGCCGAGACGCTCTACCTGGACAGCCGCCTGGCCCTCGTGGACAACATGCTCCTGTACTTCGACAAGATGTCGATGGCGTCATCGCTGGAGGCGCGTGTGCCGTTCATGGACCACGACGTCGTCGCTTTCTGCACCGCGCTCCCGGATGACCGCCGCGTTCACCGTCTGCGGCGCAAGGAGCTGCTTCGCCGCGCCAGCGGTGGGCTCGTACCGGACCGGATCGTCACCAAGAAGAAGCGCGCCTTCTTCCACGCCGCGCTCGGCACGTGGCTGCGCACCCAGGGCCCTTCGTTCTTCGAGGACGCGCTGCTCGACGACCGCACCCGCGCCCGCGGCCTCTACCGAGAGTCGGCCGTGACAGAGCTGGTCGCCGCGGCGGGGCAGGACGGGAAGAAGGCGAGCCAGCGTCTGTTCTGCCTGCTGCTGCTCGAGCTCTGGCAGCGCCATTACGTGGACGCCGACGGGCCCGGGCGTAGCCGCTAGACGCTCGCGGTCATCGCCAGAGCGCACAGCGCGACCAATGCCCCTCGCCGTACCCCCACGGCGCCGGAAACCCGCCGCGGCGGCGATTGTCTCGCGGCAGGCGTCCGGCCCTGGTCGCAGAATCAAGCCGATGGTGGTCGTCATCGGCATAGACCCCGGCGCCGCGAACACGGGCTACGGCGTGGTGCTCGCGCGCGGGCGCACGCTCGCGGCACTCGACGGCGGCGTGATCGAGACGTCGGCCAGCGAGCCGCTCGAGCGGCGGCTGGCGCGCATCCATGCGGGCGTGGCCGACCTGATATCCGAGCACGAGCCCGGGGCCGTCGCCATCGAGGACATCTTCTTCGGCCAGAACGCGCGCACGGCGTTCTCGGTCGGGCAGGCGCGCGGTGTGGCGATGCTGTCCGCCGGGATGGCCGGGATCCCCTGCTACTCGTACACGCCGCAGGCGGTCAAGCAGGCGGTGTGCGGCTCGGGCAGGGCCGAGAAGGAGCAGGTCCAGCGGATGGTCGGCGCCCTGCTCGGGCTGCCGGAGCCGCCGCAGCCCGACCACGCGGCCGACGCTCTGGCGGTGGCCATCTGCCACGCCAACGGCGTCGCCACGCGCACAGCGGTGGGGCTCGCATGATCGCCTCGGTGCGCGGCGAGGTGACCGTCAGGCGGGCCGACCACGTGGTGGTCGAGTGCGCTGGCGTGGGCTACCGCCTGGCCGTCTCGGCCCACACCCTGCGGTCGGTGCCCGCGGCCGGCGACGAGACGCTCCTGCACACGCACCTCGTTCTGCGCGACGACGGCATGCACCTCTACGGCTTCGCCTCCGAGGAGGAGCGCGAGCTGTTCCTGATGCTGGTCGGCGTCCAGGGCGTCGGGCCGAAGGTGGCCCTCGCCGTGCTCTCGGGCGGCAGCCCGCGGGAGCTCACGAACGCGATGGCGGCGGGCGACGCCGCGCGCTTCCAGGCGGTGCCCGGGATCGGCAAGCGCACCGCGGAGCGGATCATCGTCGAGCTGCGCGAGAAGGTGGCGGGCGAGGCCGTGTCCGACACCATCCAGGTCACTGCCTCCGAGGACCCGCGCACGCTCGCCCGCGAGGGCCTGCTCGGGCTCGGCTTCGCGCCCGCCGAGGCCGACCAGCTGCTCGACTCGGCCGCCGGGGAGACGCCCGAGGACCTGATCGCGGCGGCGCTGCGGGCCGCGCGGTGAGCGGCGGCATCCGGACGCCCGGCGTCGAGCGGCTGCAGGCCGCGGGCGCGGTCGGGCCTGACGAGGAGCTCGACCGCTCGCTGCGGCCGCGCCGGCTCGCCGACTTCGTCGGTCAGCCTCAGGTGCGCGACCAGCTCGCCGTCTTCATCGCCGCGGCCCGGGGTCGCGACGAGGCGCTCGACCACGTGCTGCTCGCCGGCCCGCCCGGCCTGGGCAAGACGTCGCTCGCGCAGATCGTGGCGTCGGAGCTCGACGTCCCGTTCGTCCAGACCGCCGGCCCCGCACTCGAGCGCAAGGGCGACGTGGCGGCGTTCCTCACGGCGCTCGAGCCGCGCTCGGTCTTCTTCGTCGACGAGATCCACCGCCTGCCGCGCGCGCTCGAGGAGACCTTCTACCCGGCGATGGAGGACCGGCGCCTGCCGATCACGGTCGGTCAGGGCGCGGGCGCGCGCGTGGTCACGCTCGACCTGCCGCCGTTCACGCTGATCGGCGCCACCACGCGCGCGGGCCTGCTCACCACGCCGCTGCGCGACCGCTTCGGCGTCACGCACCGGCTCGAGCTGTACCCGCCCGAGGACCTCGCGCAGATCGTCCACCGCTCCGCCGGGATCCTGGGCGTCGAGGTCGACGAGGGCGGCGCCGAGGCGATCGCGCGCCGCTCGCGCGGCACGCCGCGCGTGGCCAACCGGCTGCTGAAGCGCGTGCGCGACTACGCTGAGGTGCGCCACGCCGGCTCGGTCGACGCCGCGATCGCGGCGGAGGCGCTCGACCTGCTCGAGGTCGACGAGGAGGGGCTCGACCGGCTCGACCGGGACATCCTGCGGGCGATCTGCGAGAAGTTCGAGGGCGGTCCTGTCGGGCTGTCCACGCTGGCCGTCGCCGTCTCCGAGGAGTCCGACACGGTCGAGGACGTCTACGAGCCCTACCTGCTCCAGCGCGGCCTCATCAAGCGCACCCCGCGCGGCCGCGTGGCCACCGCCCGAGCGTTCGACCACCTCGGCCTCAAGCGACCGGCGCAGGCGGCGAGCCTGTTCTGAGCCAAGGACCTGAGTCGTCATTTCGGCGCACCGTCCCGGCACCTGTACCCGCCCGACGCCACCCGCGGGAATCGCCGATGCTCTGCATCGACTCATCCCGCGTGCGTCGTCAGCCGCGCCCAGTCGCTCGCGAAGGTGAAGCCGAACTTCCGACTCAGGTCCTCATACGCGTCCGAGGTGCCTAACCTACGGATCGCATGCCTCACTTCATTTGCCCGAACTGCGGCGACCGGAGCCTGTCGAGCGAGCGCACGGCCGGGTTCCGCGACCGCGCGCGCGGATGCGCCAAGTGCGGCTTCGGCTTCCTGTTCGAGCTGCTCGACGACTACTACCCGTCGCCCAACGCCGCCTTCGTGGTCTGCGACCAGGAGGCGCGCGTGATCAGCTGCGGCCGCGGCGTGCGCGAGCTCACCGGACTCGGTGACACCGACGCGATCGGGCGGCCGGTGCGCGACGTGCTCGGCCTCGAGTTCCAGAACGGCGACGACCACATCGGCGTGGCGCTCGAGTGGGGCGTGCGGGTGCTCGACAAGCCCGTGGTCGTGCACGCCGAGGGCGACCGGCCGGAGCCCGCGAAGGCCGACATCTTCCCCGCGTACGACGAGGACGGCGGGCTGCTGCTCGTGCTGACTCCCAAGTCCGGCTCGTGACCGACGCGCGGCGCAACCGGATCATCCTCGCGATCGTGGCGGTGCTGCTCACGCTCGCGCTGCTCGTGATCATCCCGGGCTCGCCGCTGTCGAAGCCCACGCGACTCGGGCTCGACCTGAAGGGCGGCGTCGAGCTCGTCTACCAGGGCCGGCCCACGCCGAAGGTCCCGAAGGTCACGCCGCAGGCGGTCGACGACGCGATCAACACGATCCGCAAGCGCACCGACGCACTGGGCGTGTCCGAGCCGGAGATCCAGCGCGCCGGCGCCGACGAGATCTCGATCGGCCTGCCGGCGGTCAAGAACGCCGCGCGCGCTGAACAGCAGGTGGGCACCACCGCCCAGCTCCAGTTCTACGACTGGGAGCCCAACCTGTTCATCGACGTGGGCGGCAAGGTCACCACGCTCGGCGAGCTGGAGAAGGTCAACCCGACCCAGGCCCTGCAGCTGGCCAACAGCGGCGGGGCGGGCACGCTGCCGCTCTTCCAGGCCGCGCAGTTGGCGTCGAAGCAGAAGTCGAGGGCCGAGGCCGACGACGTGCCGCCGGACGGCCCGTCGGCGGCGGTCAAGAAGCGCTTCGCCGGGAATCAGGCGCGGATCCGCGAGTACTACGACCGCAGGAACGACACAGGCGGCGACAAGTACTACCTCTTCGGCCCGGCGGGGAAGGGCGGCAAGCGCGAGCTGATCAGGCCGGGCGAGGTCAAGGCCGGCAAGGAAGGCAGCTCGCAGGCCAACGACGCCAGCGCGTACTACGCCAACTGCGCGGAGATCGCCACGGACTTCTCGCAGACCGCCGCCGCCAAGCGCCAGCAGGGCGGCGACACCGCCAAGCCGGCCAAGGGCACGGCCTGCCCCGCCACGCTCCAGTCGCTCGACGGGCACGGCCCGCCGGCCGGCAGCATCGTCGTCAAGGTCCCGCGCGGGATCGTGATCATCAAGGAGCAGCAGCCCACCGCCAAGGTCCCCAAGAACTTCGTTTATCGCTACTACGTGCTCGAGGACGACTCCGAGCTGTCGGGCTCGGACATCCGCGACCCGAAGCAGCAGAGCGACCCGCAGACGAGCGAGCCGATCGTCACGTTCCAGTTCACGGACGCCGGCCGCAAGGCGTTCGCCCGGGCCACCAAGCGCGAGGCGCAGCGCGGTCAGAACCTGCTCGCACCCGGTGCGTCGAACCAGGCCAAGGAGCAGCGCTTCGCGATCTCGCTCGACAACCAGGTGGTGTCGCTGGCCACGATCAGCTTCGTCGATAACCCGGAGGGCATCCCGGGCGACACCGGCGCGCAGATCAACGGCATCGGCTCGCTGCAGGAGACGCAGGACCTGGCCGAAAGCCTGCGCATCGGCGCGCTGCCGATCTCGCTCAAGCTCATCTCGAAGACTCAGGTGTCCGCCACGCTCGGCAAGCAGGCGCTCAATCAGGGCCTGCTCGCCGGCGCCGCCGGTCTGATCCTGACGCTGGTCTTCCTGCTGATCCTGTACCGGATCCTCGGCATCATCGCGGGCATCGCGCTGATCGCCTACGCGATCCTGCTGTTCGCCCTCGTCAAGCTGATCCCGATCACGATGACCCTGCCGGGCATCGCCGGTCTCGTGCTGACGCTGGGCGTGGCGGCGGACGCCAACATCGTGATCTTCGAGCGCATCAAGGAGGAGGCGCGCAAGGGCAGCAGGATCCCGCACGCGATCGCCAGCGGCTACCAGAAGGGCATCAGGACGATCGTCGACGCGAACGTCGTGACGATCGGCGTCGCGTTCATCCTGTTCACGCTGGCCACGGCGGGCGTCAAGGGGTTCGCGTTCACGCTGGGCATCGGCACCCTGGTCTCGCTGTTCACGGCGGTGCTCGCCACCTCGGCGATCCTCGGCTCGATGAGCCGCTCGAAGATCCTCGGCTCGCGCGCGGCGATCGGCCTCGGCGGCCGGGAGCACCACTGGCGGATCGACTTCAGCGGCCTCTCCAACTGGTTCTTCTCGATGTCCGGCGCGATCATCGCCGCGGGCGCGATCGGGATCGCCGCTGTCGGGATCAACTTCGGCATCGACTTCGAGTCGGGCACGCGGATCAAGACGCCGCTCGACCGGGCGGCCAGTGTGGCTCAGGTGCGTGACACGCTCAAACCGCTCGGCTACGCGGACGCGAAGATCCAGGCGCTCAAGGAGCCCGACCTCGGGCCCCACGTGGTGCAGATCCGCGTGCACCAGCTCGAGCCGGCGCAGGTCAACAGGGTGCAGGCGGCGCTCGCCAAGCGGTTCGGCGTCCACGACTTCACCAGCGAGTCGATCGGACCGACCTTCGGGCAGCAGATCGCCAAGACGGCGGTGCTGGCGATCATCGCGTCGCTGATCCTGATCTCGATCTACATCGGCCTGCGGTTCGAGTTCAAGTTCGCCGTGCCGGTGCTGATCGCGCTGGCGCACGACCTCCTGATCACGGCGGGCGTGTACGCGCTGACCAAGCGCGAGGTGAACACGCCGACGGTGGCGGCGCTCCTCACGATCCTCGGCTTCTCGCTCTACGACACGATCATCGTGTTCGACCGAATACGCGAGAACGTGCCGCGCATGCCGCGGGCCACGTTCTCCCAGATCGTGAACCGCTCGATGTCGGAGGTCCTCACGCGCTCGCTGGCCACCAGCGCGTCCACGCTGATGCCGATCGCCGCGCTGATGCTCTTCGGTGGCGAGACGCTGAAGGACTTCGGCTTCGCGCTGCTGGTCGGGGTCGCGTCGGGCACGTACTCGTCGATCTTCATCGCCGCTCCTGTGCTTACGCACTGGAAGGAGCGCGAGCCCGGCTACCGGCGCCGCCGCCAGCTGGCGCTGGAGGACCACGGCGGCGTGATCCCGCCCTACGCGGACGACCCGGGGGACGAGGACGACGTGGAGCTCGCCCGGCGGCCCAGTACGCGCGAGCGGATCGCGGCGCGGCGGCGGGCGCGCAAGCCCGCCACGGCGCCGGTGCGGCAACCCGAGCCCGAGGTCACGGAGCCGGAGGTCGAGGAGCCGGCCGCGCCCGTGGGCAGCGGCGTGCCCGGCGGCGGCGTGCCCGGGGGCGGACCGGCCGCCGGCCCGGGCGGGCCCCAGACGGCTCCCGCCGGGCAGTCAGCGCAGGAGGTCTCCGACGTCCGCGCCCGCGCGGCGGCCCGCGCGGCGGCGCGGCGGGCGTCACGGCCGAAGCAGGCGCCTCCGGCCCAGACGGACGGGCAGGACGGCGGCGACGGCCAGCCTGGCGGCTCCCCAGACAAGCCCCGCAGCGGCTCGAAGCGCGGGCGGAAGAAGCACGGGAGGCGGTGAGGGTCCCATGAGCATGCTCGTCTGGGTGATGATGGCAATCGCCATCTGGCACTTCACGATCTGGCTGCCCGACCGCTTCTACGGCGGCATCGTGGGCGCCCTGCTGGCGGCGATCGCCGGCTCGGTGATCTTCGGCCTCGCGATCTCCGGCTTCACGGTCCCGGGCCGCAACGACACGCACATCGGCGCGGCGCTCGAGTCGATTCCGGGCACGCTGATCGGCCTGGCGGTCTCGTACGCGTGGGGCGTGCTCCAGGAGCGCACCACGCCGCGCCGGGCCTAGCGCAGCGGAGTCCTCACGTCCAGCTCGAAGCGCGGCGCGCGCGGGAGGACGCGGACGCTCGACACAGCGGCGAGCTCGAGGTCATCAGGCGCGAGCTCCTCGGGCTCGCGGTAGATCGCCAGCCCGCGCTCGGCGAGTGACCTGGCCAGCAGGATCTGGTGGTTGTCGACGTGCTCTCCGAACTCGGCCCGCCGGGGAACGACGATCGGACAATGGCCGGCGTCGAAGGAGTCGAGGACAGAGCCCACGCCGGCATGGCAGATCACGACGTCGGCCTCGGCGCCCGCCCGCAGCAGCTCGAGCGGGGACATGAAGGTGCTCCGCTCCGACGCGTCGGCGTTCGCTCCGGTCTGCCACAGGACGACCTCGGCGTTCGGGGGGAGGATCGCCGCCACGCGGTCGATCAGGCGCGTGAACGGGTAGGTCATCGTCCCCACGATCAGTGCCACCTTCAGGGCCGGGGGCGGGTTGTCCGCCACCGGCCCGGCGGCGAAGCCGTCGAACACGCTGCCGCGGTGGGTCCAGCGGCCGCCCGCGCACGCGGGGTGCTGCGTATAGAGCCGGACCCCGGGCACGCCGCGCAGCACGCGGCCCGTCAGCGACGGCCCGAGTGGGCGGGTGGCTGACTCGATGTAGTGCGCCTCCAGTCCGCGGGCGCGGGCAAGGGGCAGGAACGAGAGCGCGACCGAGTTGCCCGTGCTGATCACGCGATCGATTCCGTGGCGCGTCAGCAGCCTGTTCGCGACCCGTGTGTTGCGGGCCACGTTCGCGAAGTCGCGCTGACCGCTGTGCCTTACGAACACGGTGGGTTCGCCCTCGAGGAGCACCTCGGCCTGCGGGGAGGGGAAGGTGACCCAGATCGGCCGTTCCTCGAGCTCGAACCGCGGCGCGAACGTGACGAGCTGCTTGAGATGCCCGCCGGTCGCCGCCACCAGGAGCGTCCTGCCGGAGGTCGTGCGTGCATCTCGTACGGACGCGCTGCTGTTGCGCTCGGTGGTCGCCAAAGGGGATACGGCGTCAGCCGCGCTCGGCGGCGGTCGCGTCTGCCGGAGTCCCAGCCGACGACGCCATCGTACCGCCGGCGTCGGCCCTTTCCGTCCGCTCGTGAGCGGACCATGGGTGCATGGCGCTCGCGACCGCGAGATGGACTTGCACCCCGTATTCCACCGCGGCGGCGACGGCGCTGGCGGCCGAGCTCGGCGTATCGCTCACCACGGCCACCATCCTCGTCCGGCGCGGATATGAGAGCGCCGAGGCCGCCCGGCGCTTTCTCGCCGCCGACGAGCGGCACGACCCGTTCGAGTTCGAGGGGATGCGCGCCACCTGTGAGGCGATCCTCGCGCACGTGCGCGCGGGGTCGCGGATCGTCGTACACGGCGACTACGACGTCGACGGCGTCTGCTCCACGGCAATCCTCGTCGGGGTGCTGCGCCGGCTCGGCGGCGACCCGTCGTGGCACATCCCGGCGCGCGACGACGGCTACGGGCTGTCGATCGCGACCGTGGAGCGGCTGGCGAGCGCCGGCACCGGGCTGATCGTCACGGCCGACTGCGCGGTGGCGGCGGTGAACGAGGTCGCCCGCGCGCGGGAGCTCGGCGTCGACGTCGTGGTCACCGACCACCACCGTCAGGCCGATCGCCTGCCGGACTGCCCGATCGTGCACCCGGTGATCAGCGGCTACCCGTTCCCCGACCTGTGCGCGGCGGGCGTGGCCCACAAGCTCGCGGAGGCGCTGCTGACCACGGCCGGGCAGGACCCCGCGGCCGCCGCCGAGCACGCCGACCTGGTCGGCCTCGCCACGGTGGCCGACGTCGTGCCGCTCCGCGGGGAGAACCGGCGGCTCGTGCGCGAGGGTGTCGCCGCCATCGCCCGCACGGCCCGGCCCGGCCTGCGCGCGCTGATGGCGGTCGCTCAGCTCGAGCCCGGCGCGGTCGACGAGCGGGCGCTCGGGTTCAGGCTCGCGCCGCGGATCAACGCCGCCGGCCGCCTGGCGCGTGCCGACGGCGCGCTGGAGCTCGTGCTCACCGACGACCCCGCGCGCGCCGAGCGGATCGCCGACGAGCTCGACATGGTCAACCGCGAGCGCCGGGACGTGGAGACGCGGATCCTGTTCGAGGCCGAGGCCGCGCGCGCCGAGCAGGCCGACGCGCCGGCCTACGTGCTGGCGGGCGAGGGCTGGCACCCGGGCGTGATCGGGATCGTGGCGTCGCGGATGGTCGAGCGCCATCACCGCCCGTGCGTGATGGTCGCGCTCGACGGTGGGCGCGGCCGCGGGTCGGGGCGGAGCATCTCGGCGTTCGACCTGCACGCCGGGCTCGCCGCGTGCTCGGGCCACCTGCTGCGCTTCGGCGGGCACCGCGCGGCCGCGGGGCTTGAGATCGACGCCGGTCAGCTGGACCCCTTCCGCGAGGCGTTCGTGGCACACGCCGCGTCCGTCCTGTCGCCGTCGGACCTCGTCCCGGTCGAGCGGGTCGACGCCGTCGTCGGGCCGGATCGGCTCGGCGTGCCGCTGGCGGAGGAGCTCGAGCGGCTACGGCCGTTCGGCCACGGCAACCCCCAGCCCACGCTGCTCGTGCCCGCCGCGCGCGTCAGCGACGTCCGTTCGATGGGGGAGGAGAAGCAGCACTCGCGGTTCACGATCGCGGGCGGCGGGGCCCGGGCGCGCGCCGTGGCGTTCCGAACGGCTGCGGGCTCGCTGCCGGCGTCGCTCGAGGATCGCCACGACGCCGCGGTCCGGCTCGAGCTGAACGAGTGGAACGGGGCGGTGGAGCCGCGGCTGGTGTTGCGGGCTCTGTGTCCTACGGAGGCGGGGGAGTGTCGGCCGGTGGTTGC
>JBJMLK010000045.1:0-8097 GCA_045805345.1 Thermoleophilaceae bacterium
CAGCTCGTCGAGCGCGTGCTTGTCGGGCGAGAAGGCGGGCGTGAGCTGGAGCAGGAATGCGCCGAGCTTGCCGGCCTGCTCCAACGGCTCGACCGCCTCGAGCGTCTTCTCGAGCATCGCCTCCTCGAGCTCGGGCGTGAGGTTCACGCGGCCGCGCGGGGTGGTGGTCACGCGCTCGCGCAGGTCAGGCGGCAGGGAGTCGAGCCGCGCGGCGTGCCGCGACAGCAGGCGGTGCAGCTTCACGTCGAACGTGAAGCCGGGCGGCGTGGCACGTGCCCAGCGCGCGACCGTGTCGTGGTCGGGCACCGCGTAGAAGCTCGAGTTGAGCTCCACGGCCTCGAAGCGGTCCGAGTACCACGGCAGGCGCTCGCGCGCGGGCATCCCCTTGGGGTACCACTCCTCCACGAAGCCCGGATCGGCCCAGCTCGAGGTGCCGACGAGGATGCGGCTCACGCCGCGAACGCTACCCAGCGCGCCGCCCGAAGCTGTGGGCCGCCGGCATGACCGCGCGCAGGTCGGTCGGGTCCTCCTGCGTGCTCCAGGCGCGGCGCGGCTCGATGTGGCGGATCTCGCCCAGCGGGAGGTCGGGCCGCTCGAGGCGGCGGACCGACGAGACCAGCACGTTGGTCACGCCCTCGCGCCGCTCGAGGCGTCCATCGGCGACCACCAGCGGCTCCGCGCGCACGGCCAGCCGGCACTCCTCGTAGACCGGCGGCGGGACGATCAGGTTGATCGACCCGTGCTCGTCCTCGAGCAGCATGAACGTGACGCCCTTGGCCGTGGCGGGCCGCTGCCGCGCCACCACCAGGCCGGCGACCGTGACCCGCTCGCCGTGGCGCGTCCGGTCGAGGTCCGCGCTCGAGCGCACCCGCTCCGGGAGGTCCGGCCGCATCAGCTCCATCGGGTGCTCGCGGAGCGTGACCTTCGTCGACCCGTAGTCGGCGAGCAGCCGCTCCCACGGCGTCAGCTCGCTCAGCTCGGGCGCGGCGCCGGTCTCGAGCGGCAGTGCGAGCTGCGTGCCGCCCGGCACCTCCGAGCCCGGCACCGACACCCCGAGCTGCCAGAGCGCACGCCGCCGGTCACCGTCCGCCAGCTCGTCGCACGCTCCGGCCCAGGCGAGGCGCTCCAGGGCATCCCGCTGAGCACCGCAGCGCGACGCGAGGTCGGCCAACGACGAAAAACCGCCCCGCCTCCTCTCATCAACCACCCGCCGGACGTCGTCCTCGGCGACGCCGGCGACGTAGCCGAGCCCGATGCGCACCGCCAGGGCAGGAGAGTCGTCAACCGCGGCGCCGACAGGACCCGCCCGCAGCAACTCAACACGACACGACGCGTCAGACGCCACCACGCACGGCGGCAGCACCGGGATCCCTCGTCGTTGTGCCTCATGGACCAGCGAGTCCGGCGGGTAGAACCCCATCGGCTGCTCGTTGAGCAGCCCGCACAGGAACTCCGGTCCGTAGTGCACGCGCAGCCAGGTGGACTGGTAGGCGAGCAGGCCGAACGCCGCCGAGTGCGCCTTTGGGAAGCCGAACCCGGAGAAGCCGACGATCTGCGCGTACACCTTCCGCGCCACCTCGACCGACGCCCCGTTTCGCAACGCGCCGTCGACGAACTTGGCCTCGTACGCGCGCATCGCCGCCTCGGACCGGTTGCGGCTCATCGCGCGGCGCAGCCCCTCGGCCTCGCCGGGGGTGAAGCCCGCGAACGCCATCGCCACCTCGATCACCTGGTCCTGGAAGACGATCGCGCCGAGCGTGTCGCGCAGCACCGGCTCGAGCGACGGGTGGTCGTACGGGACCTCGTAGCCCGGATCGGCGCGCAGCGCCTTGCGGCGCTCGATGTACGGATGCACGGCGCCGCCCTGGATCGGGCCCGGGCGGACGAGCGCCACCTGCACGGTGAGGTCGTCGAGCGACTCCGGCCGCGTGCGCTTCAGCATCTGCATCTGGGCGCGGCTCTCGATCTGGAAGACCCCCATCGTCTCGGCCTCCTGGATCTCCGCGTACACGCGCCGGTCGTCGTACGGGATCCGCGACAGGTCGATCCGCTCGCTGCGCGCGCGGGCGATCTCGTCGACGCAGCGCTCGACCGCCGACAGCATCCCGAGGCCGAGCAGGTCGATCTTCAGGAAGCCGGCGTCGGCGCACGAGTCCTTGTCCCACTGCACCATCTGCCGGCCCGACATGGCAGCCGGCTGGATCGGGCAGATCTCGTCCAGCGGCTGTGTGGAGATGACCATGCCGCCGGGGTGCTGGGTCACGTGGCGCGGCAGTCCCCAGGCGTCGCGCACGAGGTGCACGAGCGCGCGCCAGCGCGGCGATGCGGCGCGCGACTCGCCGATCGCGTCGGCCAGGTAGCGGTCGACGTCGAGCGCGCCGAACGGGTCGGCGGAGCGGGCCGCGCGCTCGATCTCGCCCGGCGGCAGCCCGAGCGCCTTGCCGAAGTCGCGCACCGCCGAGCGGACCTGGTAGGTGGTGAACGCGGCGACCAGCGCCGACCGGTCGTGGCCGTAGCGCTCGTGCACGCGCGGGATCAGGACGTCGCGGATGTCGCGCGGGAAGTCGAGGTCGATGTCCGGGAGCGCCGACAGCTCGTCGTTGAGGAAGCGGCCGAGGAACAGCTCGTTCTCGACCGGGTCGATGTGCGAGAGGCCGGTGAGGTAGCAGACGATCGAGGACACGCTCGACCCGCGGCCGCGGCCGGGCGGCAGGAGCGCACGTGCCGAGTCGGGCCCGCGGACCTCGACCGCGACCTCGCGCGCTAGCTCGAGCAGGTCGCGGTGGAGCAGGAAGAAGCCGGACAGCCCCAGCGCGCGGATGATCCGCAGCTCCTCGTCGAGCCGCGCCTCGGCCTCGGCGCGCGTGCGGCGGCTGCCGTAGCGGCCGGCCAGCAGCCCTCTGGACAGCTCGGCCAGGCGGCGGTCGGCCGAGCCGTCCTCGGAGCCGGGATAGCGGTAGCCGAGGTCGCTCGTGAGGTCGAAGCGCAGCCGTTCGGCCAGCCGGCCCGACTCCTCGACCGCGCCGGGGTGGTCGGCGAAGCGCGCGGCCATCGCCTCGGGGGGCGCCAGCACGTGCGACGAGTTGCCGCGCCGCAGCGGCTCCGACTCGTCGAGGGTGGCCTTGGTGCGCACGGCGACGAACGTGTCCTGAAGCGGAGTGCGGGTGCGCGCGTGGGCATGGACGTTGCCGGTGGCCACGTACGGCACCCCCAGCCGCTCGGCCAGCTGCACGAGGTGGCGGTTGCGGCGGCGGTCGTGGCGGCCGAACGGGCGCTGGAGTTCGACGCGCAGGCGGTCGCGGCCGAACGCGCGCAACAGCCGCTGCGCGGCCGCCGCCGCCTCGGCGTGCTCGTGGTTGTCGACGCGCCCGGCGACGGCGCCGCTCCGGGCGCAGCCGGTGAGGCAGACGAGCCCGCCGGCGTGGCGGTCGACGTCGTCGAGCGTGACGGTGGGCGGCAGCGGGTCGGCTGGCCGTTCGCGCGTGCCCTCGTGCGCGCGCGTGATGAGACGACAGAGGTTCGCGTAGCCCGTGCGGTCCTCGCACAGCAGCGTGAGGTGGTGCCCGTCGTCGAGCGTCAGCTCGGCACCGACGATCGTCCGCACCCCCAGCGGCCCCGTGGCCTGCGCCAGCTCCATCGCCCCGTACAAACCGTCGTGGTCGGTGACGGCGATGGCCTCGTGCCCCTGCTCGGCCGCGGTGGCCGCGATCTCGACCGGGTGCGACGCCCCGTCGAGGAACGAGAAGGCCGTGTGACAGTGGAGCTCGACGTAGGACATGGCATCTACGAGCGCTGCTCGAACCACCCCCCTCCGCGCAGGTCGCGGTACACCACCACGTTCCGCCCGCCCGCCAGCACCAGCTCGAAGTAGCGGCGGCGCAGCGGGCGGCCGGTCCACCAGCGGTCCTCCACGACCCACTCCTCCGCCACGGCGTCCACGGGCTCGTCCGCCACGGTCAGCGGGTGGCCCCTGTCGTCGGCGGACACCGACGCCTGGCGGGGAGCGCCGAGCCGGCGGACGCTCACGGCGGCCCGCCCGGCTCGAACGGTGCCAGGACCGCGCGGCGCTCGGGCAGCCGCGAGTCGGGGTCGACCTCGAGGACGCGCAGCGCCGCCTCGGCGCCCGCCGCCTGGCGCGCCTGGCCCACCGCGTCGGCTATCCGGCGTCGCCGCACAGTTGCCGGCGAGTCGCCGGTCAGACGTTCCTGGTCGTGCGCGGGCGGGCCGAACGCCTCGACCTCGAGTCCCAGGGACTCCGCCGGCGCCGGCAGCTCACCCAGGCGCGTGCCCAGCGCGGTGCGGATCCGGCCGGCGTCCGCGCTCGGCTGGCGCAGCGTGACCCGCGTGCGCCACGTGCCGCCCTCGACGAAGCGAGCCGACAGCGCAAGCGCCCTGACCGTCCGCCCACGGCGCTCGCGGCGCGCCAGCACGCGCGCCACCAGCAGCTCCAACGCGCGCTCGAGCTGCGGCCCGAGCGCCGCCTCCGGCAGCTCGATCCGCTCGACGACGGGCTCGGCGGGCCGGCGCGGCTCGAGCGGCGTGTCGCGTCCGCACGCGAGGTCCAGCGCCAGCAGGCCGGGGTGCCCGAAGCGCTCCGCCATCGCCGCGGGCGGGAGCGCCGCGACGTCGCCCAGCGTCCGGATGCCGAGCCGTTCGAGCACGTCCGGCAGCTCGGCCAGCTCGGGACGCGAGCGCAGGAGGGCGACCGGCAGCGGCGCCAGGAAGCCGGCGACCTCGCGCCGCGCGACCACCACAGTGCCGCCGCGCCGGCGCGGCCGGGCACGCAGCGCCGCCGCGTACGCCGCGAAGCGGCTGGGCGCGCAGCCGAGCCGCGCGGCCCTGCCGAGCCCCGCCTGCGCCGCGGCGAGGACGCCGTCGACGCCGCCGTGGATCCCGCGCAGCCCGTCCACCTCGAAGAACGCCGCCCCGGCGCGATCCGACTCGCAGCCGGCGCCCATCCCCTGCAGCCGGTCGAGGATCCGTCCCCACGCCGCGCGCACGCCCTCCGGATCGGGCGGCACGAGCCGCAGCTCGGGACAGCGCGCCAGCGCCTCCCCCACCCTCATGCCCGCGACGATTCCGAACGCCTCGGCCGACGCCGACACCTCGCCCACCAGCTGACGGCCGCCGGGGTCGGGCGCCAGCGCGGCGGGCTGGCGTAGCGCCTCGCCGCGACCATCCAGCGCGGCCAGCAGCGAGAAGCGCGGATAGAGGACGCAGGCGATCATACGAACACATGTTCGCACACCGTGCAAGGCCCCGCCCCGGTCGGGACCCCAGTGCATATCGGTGACTCTCCTGGTGTCGGGGCCCTACCCAAAAACCGCCCGAAGCGCGCTAAAGCGGGACGCGCCATCGGTCGATAAGCGCAACAAGCTGGCGCCCCGACCCGGCACCGGCCTCGATGACCAACCGAACCTGCTGCACGACCCAAAGGATCTTTCCCTTGCTCTCGAACCTCAACAAGCGGCTCCGCGACGACCGCGGGTTCACGCTCATCGAGCTCCTTGTGGTGGTGCTCTTGATCGGGATCCTGGCTGCGATCGCCATTCCCTCCTACATGGAGCACCAGAAGAAGGGCAAGGACGCCGACGCCGAGTCGAACGCGCGCAACCTCGTCTCGAAGGTGGAGCTCTGCTACGCCACCAACGAGGACTACACCCAGTGCGACGACCTCACGAAGCTCGGCGGTCCCGGTGAGGTGGGCATCCCCTACGGCACGAACCCGGGCGAGGTGAGCGTCGTGACCTCGGCGAAGAACACCTTCAAGATCACCGCCGTGTCGCGTGCCGAGAGCGACGGCTCGAACCACACCTACTCGATCACCAAGGGTGCCGGCGGCACCAGCGACAAGACCTGCACCGCGGGCGCCACGAACAACAACGGCGCCTGCAAGAACGGCAGCTGGTAGCCCACGCGTAAGCGGCTACGAGGTCCTCGTCAGCTCCTTCGGGACACTGGTGAGGACCTCCGGTCCGTCCCCGGTCACCACGACCAGGTCCTCGATCCGCACCCCCAGCTCGCCCGGCAGGTAGACGCCGGGCTCGACGGTCACGACGTTCCCCGGCGAAAGCTCCCCCTCGCCCGCTCGCGACAGCGTCGGCCCCTCGTGCACCTCGAGCCCGACGCCGTGGCCGAGCCCGTGCCCGAAGCGCTCGCCGTAGCCGGCCTCGCCGATCCGCTCGCGCGCGAACGCGTCGACCTCGGCGCACGCCTCGCCGGCCCGCACGCGCTCTAGCGCGGCCACCTGGGTGCCGAGCACGAGGTCGTAGACCGCGGCGGCCTCGTCGCCCAACTCGCCTGTCGCGAAGGTGCGCGTGCAGTCCGAGCAGTAGCCGTCGAGCTGCGCGCCCATGTCGACCACGACCAGCGCGCCGGGCGGGATCGGGTCGTCACCCGGGGTGTGGTGCGGCAGCGCGCCGTTCGCCCCGGCCGCGACGATCGACGGGAACGACGGCTCCGCGCCGCGCCTGCGCATCTCGGTCTCGATCTCGAACGCCACCTCGCGCTCCGTGCGCCCGGCCAGCCCGCGCTCGGGCACGGCCGCGAGCACCTCGTCGGCGAGCGCGGTGGCCGCGCGGATCGCGTTCAGCTCGCCCTCGTCCTTCACGGCCCGCAGCCGCTCCACGAGGCGACCGCCGGCGATCAGCTCGGTGCCCTCGGACACGAACGCGCTCAGGCGCTCGTGCGCCCTCACCGTCAGCGCGTGGTCCTCGAAGCCCACGCGCCCGGAGACGTGCTTCGACGCGTCCTCGAGCAGGTCCTGACGCCCCTGCTCGACGTCGAAGCCCTCCACCTGGCGAGCGGCCTGCGTCACGTAGCGGAAGTCCGTGAGGAAGACGCGCACCCCCTCCCCCACGACCGCGACGCCGTTGGTGCCCGTGTAGCCGGTGAGGTAGCGCACGTTCACGAGGTTCGTGACTACGAGCGCGTCGAGCTCGGTCTCGCGCACCAGCTCCGCGAGCCGGTCGGCGCGCGTCACGAGGCACCCCGCAGCGCGTCGCGCAGGATCTCGAGCGCCTCGCGGTAGCCGTCCACGCCCTTGCCCTGCACCGTGCCGACGCAGAGCTCGCGGATCACCGACACCCGGCGCCAGTCCTCGCGCTGGTCGACCGCCGACATGTGCACCTCGACCGCCGGCAGCTCGGCCACCTCCAGCGCGTCGCGTATCGCGTACGAGTAGTGCGTCCAGGCGCCGGGGTTGAGGATCAGCCCGTGCACCGTCTCCGACGCCTCGTGCAGGCGCTCGCAGAACTCGCCCTCGTGGTTGGTCTGGGAGAACGACGGCTCGAGCCCGAGCTGGCGCGCGAAGCGGCCGATCTTCACCTCGAGCTCGGTGAGGGTCACCCGCGGGTAGTGGACCGGATCCCGGCGGCCGAGCTGGGCGAGGTTGACCCCGTGCATGATCTCGACGCGGTTCCTCACGCGGCGCAGACCTCCTCCACGGCAGCGCGCAGCGCGGCCGGATCGACGTCGTGTCCGGGCGTCACGCGCCCGGGCGCCTCCACGAGCACGAACGGCACGCGTCCGCCACGGCGCTTCTTGTCGCGCTCCACGAACGCAAGCACGGCCTCCGGATCGACGCCGTCCGCGCGGGGCGGGAGCCCGGCGACCAGCAGCAGCTCGGCCACCTCGCTGCGCAGCGACTCGCGGCCCGACAGCCGCAGCGCGCACAGGAGCCCGACCGCCACGGCCTCGCCGTGGCGGAAGCGCCCGTAGCCCGTCGCGGCCTCGATCGCGTGGCCCACCGTGTGGCCCAGGTTCAGCACCTGCCGGCGCCCCTCGTCGCGCTCGTCCTGGGCCACGACGGCGAGCTTGGTGCGCAGACAGCCGAGCACCACGCCGGCGTCCGGCTCGCCGCCGCGGCGAACGCGGGACCAGAGCCTTCCGCCCGCGATCAGCGCGGTCTTCACGACCTCCGCGTAGCCCGCGGCGCGCTCCTCGGGCGGCAGGGTGGCGAGAGCGTCGTGGTCGACGAGCACGGCCGCCGGCTGGTGGTAGGCGCCCGCGTAGTTCTTGCCCTCCGGGAGGTCGACGCCGGTCTTTCCCCCGAACGCGGAGTCGACCTGAGCGACGAGCGTCGTCGGCACCTGCACG
>JBJMLK010000046.1:0-12762 GCA_045805345.1 Thermoleophilaceae bacterium
CGAGAACTCGAACACGTGGGTCAGCTCGTGCAGGACGATCCAGCCGAGGAAGCTGTCGCGGTCGGAGCGCAGCTCGCGCACCGCCTTCTCGAGGTTCGGCGTGACGAACAGCAGCCGCGGCGGGCGCTCGACGTCGAGGAGCGAGACCTCGTACTGCCCCAGCACGCGCTGCGACATGTAGCCGATCACGAGTCCGACCTCGGCGGCGAGCGTCGCGCCGGTGACGGCGCGCAGCGGTCCGGCGAACGGGCCGGCCGTGCCGAGCCGGTCAGAGAGGCGCGTTGAGACCGGCTCGAGCAGGGCCGCGAGCGAGTCGAGGTTCACGTCGGCCCACTCGGCGCGGCTGACGGGCTCGGCCGGGGGGATCGGGCCGGCGAGCGACAGCCCGGTGTACTCGCGCAGATGGCCCTCGGCGTCGCCGACCAGAGCTCCGAGCTCGCTCGAGCGCGCCCCGGGCTCCGACGCGCCGCCGCCGGCGCCCGCCGCGAAGCGAGCGATCTGCCGAGCCAGCGACCAGTCGACCATCGCCTCAGGCTAGATGATCGATCCCAATCCCCCGCACCCCTGGCTGCCGCTGCAAATCGTCGCCGGGCGTACGGAAGGGAGCCGCGCAGCGGCGGAATCGGTCGAGTCGATGCATTCATGCATCGATCTCTCCCTGCGTCCTTCACCAGCTCGATTTTCGCGGCCCCCGGGGCACGCGGGTTCGGGATCGATCATCAGATGATCGATTCCAATCCCCCGCCGGTCTCCGCCTGCGCTTGGGGTACGCGCCGGGTGGGTAGTCTCGATGCCGATGGCGGCGACCGAGGAGGCGGTGAGGACGGGCGGACCGCGCGGCACCGACGAGCGGACGCAGCCGGTCGACTACGCCGCGATCAACGCGGTCTACGCCGCGCTCGCCGCGGGCCTCCTCTACGCCACTCGCGAGCGCGCCGCGGAGGAGCCGATCGCCGTGCGCGAGCTGGTCCCGCTGTCTGCCGCCACGTTCGCGCTGTCGAAGGTGATCGCGCGGGAGAAGGTCGGCACCTGGCTCCGCGAGCCGTTCGTCGAGCAGGACGGCCACCCGCCGCGGCCCACCGGCCGGCGCCTGCAGCGGGCGATCGGCGAGCTGGTCACGTGCACGCGCTGCGTGGGAGCGTGGAGCGCGCTCGGCGTGGTGGGCCTGCGCGTGGCATCGCCGGCCACCGGGCGCACGGTCGCCAACGTCCTCGCGGCGTCGGCGGCCAACGACTGGATGCAGGCCGGCTTCCGCTGGCTGTGCAGCCGCGCTGACGCGTAGCTCCGCGGCGCGGCGCGCATAGCCACCCGACCGTCGCAAACGCACCCGCCGCGCGTCGGTACCTCACCCGCAACGTGCGGCGCGCCGGGGGGCCCCGGCCTTTACAGGCGCCCGCGCGTCTGCGCAGTCTCGTGGTGCAGGGGGGGCGAGAAGGGGAGGGGTCAGCACTTAGCCCCATAGAGACATCTCGACTCGCACCCGAAGGGGGTTCGCAGTGACGTCAGCCCACGTCCGCAGATCGATCGCCGTTTGCGCCGCCGCAGCCGCGGTACTGGGGGTGGCGCCCGGTGGCGCCCGAGCCGGCACCTATGACGTCGTCGCGTGCGACGCGGCGCCGCGCGGCGTCAACAACTCGTGGGTGGGGAGCACCTCGGGGCCACGGATGACCACGCCGAGCGCCTGCCCCACCAACCGCGACCCGCTCGACGGGATGGGCGCGCTGGCGAAGGTCGAGGTCGGCACGGCTCAGACGTTCGCCACGGCTACGCAGTCGTTCGACGCGCCGGCCGGCACGCGCATCGTCTCCCTCAGCACACAGTTCTCGATGCAGCGCAAGTCGCCTCAGTGGCAGGTCGGGCTGTTCGCGGACGGCCGGATGGTCACCGGCTGCAAGACCGCTGACGCGTACAACCCATGCCTCTACTCGACCGCGTTCCCAGGGGTCACCAAGACGTTCGCGTTCAGCCAGGGCGTGCGCCGCGTCTACGCCCAGACGGAGTGCGGCGACTCGGGCGGCTGCCCCACCGGCCCGCGCAACCTGGCCGGCTTCCCCGAGCGTGCGGGCGTGCGCGTCTACGCCGCCACGGTGCGCGTGCGCGACGACAGCGTCCCCACGGTCCTGGACCGTGGCACGGGCGGGCTCACGACCGGCGGCTGGCAGCGCGGCGTGCGCTCGCTGGGCTACGCGGTGCTCGACAACGTCGGCGTTCGCGCCACGCGGTTCTTCGTCGACGGCCGCCAGCGGGACGACCTCGCACCGGCCTGCGACTACACGCGGCCGGTGCCCTGCCCGAGTCTGCCGGCCCCCAGCTACTCGCTCGAGACGCAGGCGCTGGCAGACGGGCCGCACGAGCTGCGCGTCGAGGCGGTGGACGCGGCCGGCAACGTGGGCCGGCTGACCAGGACGTTCGCGACCGACAACACGGCTCCCAACCTGCCGGACGGCGTGGCGGTCGACGGCGGCGAGGGCTGGCGGAGCGTGAACGGCTTCCGCCTCGCGTGGCAGAACCCGGCGAGCGTGGCGCCGGTCGAGGTCGCGCACTATGAGCTCTGCCCGGCGTCGGGGGGCGCCTGCACCGTGGGCGAGCGCCGCGCGGACGGCGTCAGCGCGATCGCGGACCTGCGCGTGCCCGAGCCCGGCGACTACACCGTGCGAGTCTGGCTGGAGGACGCCGCGGGGAACGTGAACGCGGGCAACCGGTCGGCGCCGGTGCACCTGCGCTTCGACGACGTCGCGCCCGGCATGGCCGAGCCGCTCGCGCGAAGTGGTTGGCTGCGGAGCGACGGGCTCGACGAGCCGATCGCGCTCGGCATTGGGCAGCTCGTGCCGCTGTCGGGAATCGCGGGCTACTCCGTGACGACCGACGGCAGCGACCCCGATGCGACCGTCGACACCCGTGGCGGGGTCTACTCGCTCCGAACGGTCGCCGAGGGCGTCACGCGGCTGCGCGCCCGCGCGATCTCCGGAGCCGGCGTCCCGTCGCAGCTCGTGGGCGAGACGCAGGTGCGCATCGACCGCACGCCGCCCGCCGCCGCGATCGGCGGCGCCCCGGGCGAGGCGTGGCAGGCACGACCGGTCACGCTCGCCCTGCGCGGCAGCGACCAGCCGGGACTCTCGGGGATGACGCCCTCGGGGCCCGGCGAGCCGATCGAGGCCGGCGGCTTTCTCGAGTGGCAGGTCGACGGCGGCGATCCGCTGCGCGAACGCGGCGACGCCGGCGGTGTCACGCTCGAGACCGACGGCGTGCACAGCGTCCTGCTCCACGCGGTCGACGCTGCCGGTAACGAGTCCGCGCGCCGCAGCGTGGAGGTGCGCATCGACCGCACGCCGCCCGAGCTCGTCGTGTTCGAGCGCGGCGATCCCGCGGATCCGCGGGCGGTCGAGGTGGCGGTGGCGGACCGGACGTCGGGCGTGGCCGGCGGGGTCGTCGAGCTGCGGCGCGTGGACGCGCCGGGCGGCTGGCGGGCGCTGGCGACCGCGTTTCACGACGGGCGGCTGAGCGCGCGGCTCGACGACGCCGCACTCGCGGGCACGTACGTGCTGCGCGCGCGTGTGCGCGACGCCGCGGGCAACGAGGCGATCGGCGACCGCCGCCGCGGCGGCGCGCCGGTCGTGATCGATACCCGGGCGCTCCGGGCCGCCACGCGCGTGCGCGCGGGCATCGTGTCCGGTCGCGGCGCCGAGCGCTCGGGCCTGGCGTCGAGCGCGACGGTCGGCTTCGGCCGCTCCGCGGCGGCCCGCGGGACGGTCGTGCGCTCATCCGGCGCCCCGGTTGCAGGAGGCGTGGTCGAAGTCTGGTCGCGCTCGGCCGCGGCGGGCTCCGCGTACACACGAGTCGCGCGCGTGCACACCGACTCCGGCGGCGGGTTCGCCTACCGCGTGCCGGCCGGCACGAGCCGCACGGTGCGGTTCCGCTACACGGGCTCGGCGATCGACAGGCCGTCGCAGGCCGAGGTCACGGTGCGCGTGCCCGCCTCGATCACGATCCACGCCAGCCGGCGCTCGGTCGGCAACGGGCAGGTCGTGACGTTCAGCGGCGTGCTGCGCGGGAGGCCGATCCCGCGCGGCGGCAAGGTCGTCGACCTCCAGGCCCACTACCGCGGTCGCTGGCGGACGTTCGCCACGCCGCGCGCCGGGAGCGACGGGAGGTGGCGCTACCGCTACCGCTTCGGCGCCACCCGCGGGCGGCTCGTGTACCCGTTCCGCGTGCTCGTCAGGCCCGAGTCCTCGTACCCGTATGCGGTCGGCCGCTCGCCGACCACGAGGGTGACGGTCACGGGGCGCTGAGAGCGGAGCCGGTCTAGTGCCGTGGGATCGCGACCCGGCCGTTCGGCCCGAGCCGTGCGACGAGCTTCGACCGCCGTCGCACCTGGCTCGGGCAGAACGGCGGGTCGACCCACTTCTTCTTCGAGAACATTCGCGTCTGGTCGCCGAAGAACGGCGACTTCGGGTTGGTCGACAGCGAGTAGGTGAGGATCGCCCGGTTCTTCGGGCAGCCTCTCTTGTGCAGCTCGGTGACCATCACGAAGCTCGACCCGTGGGGCACGTCGGTGTAGCCGCCGGGCGGGTTCCAGCTCACGTTGATCGCGTTGAAGAGGCTGTCGCTTCCCGGCCCGCCGTGGATCGGGATGCGCACCTTCCCGCGCTTCTCGTACTGGTAGGTGCGGAGCGTCGCGTCGAGCGGGATCCCGTTCGAGCGCAGGTCGTTCACCGCGTCGCCGAGCGCCTTCTTGACCTGCGGGTTGCCGGTGTTGAGGCCGCGCGGGGTGTTCACCGGGTCGGAGGAGTCGTACTGCGTGGCGTAGATCTGCGACGAGGTCGGCAGCCCGACCGGCGCCACGCTCGAGCGCACCCGCTCCACGAAGCGGCGGAACAGCACCGCGCCGCGGCTGTCGAGGTTGTCGTGGTTGTCGAACTTGGCCAGCACCGGACACGCCGCGCTCACGTCCACGGTCCCGGCGTCGCTCGGCTCGCTGCCGTCGGACTTGCACATGTCCACGAGCGCGGCCTTCCACATGACCCCGGCGTACTGGCGGTCGTTGAAGACCATCCACGTCATGTCCTTCAGCGCGAAGCCCTTGCCCTTGCGGCCGTCCTTGCCATGCAGCCGGCGCTCGATCATCGTCAGCCCGTTGCGGGTGCGCAGGGAGCGGGGCGAGTCCTCGTCGCCGATGATGCGCGCGAAGCCGGTCAGCGGGTGGTGCGGGTTCGACAGCCAGTAGCTGTCGTTCGAGTTCTCGGTGTAGTCGCGGCGGAACAGCGAGGGCAGGTGCTTCGGGCCGAAGATCCCGGGCACGACCGCGTCCTTGTCATTGCTCCACGCGCACGCGGAGGTCGAGCCGTCGAGCACCGGGAGCCCGGGCACCGCCGCGTACACGGCCTTGCCGAGCACGCCGTTCACGCACTGGTTCACCTTCGCGTCGGGCACGTTCGGGATCGAGCCGATGTCGGCGTAGTACGCCTTGCCGTTCTTGTCCGTGGCGATGGTGTTCACCCACGGGATGCCCTGGTACCTGTGCTCAACGCGGTCCAGCTGGCCCACGCTCTGGGCTGTGTCGACCGCGAAGAAGTGGTTCAGGTAGCGGAAGTTGCCGGCGTTCACGTCGCCCATCGCGTACGCGCGCTCCGGCGTCCACGGGAAGATCGGCAGGCCGAGGATCGAGGTCAGGATCGATCCCTGGAGGCTCGAGTAGAGCGTGCGCGTCTGCGGCTTGATCGAGCCGTCGGGCTGCTTCACCTGCACCGTCACGTTGTCGCGCTTCATCTG
This sequence comes from Thermoleophilaceae bacterium, assembly GCA_045805345.1. Lineage (GTDB taxonomy): Bacteria > Actinomycetota > Thermoleophilia > Solirubrobacterales > Thermoleophilaceae > AC-37. Next base: position 5,770 of record JBJMLK010000046.1, read on the forward strand.
GTGCGGGGTGCCGTTGTAGAGGTAGGTCGTCGGCGAGCCAGGGACGAGCTTCAGCTCGAACGGCGTGAAGCGGAACGCCGTGGACACGGTGTGGCTCCAGGCCAGTCCGTTCGTATGGCCGATCAGCACGGCCGGCACGCCGAACAGGCTGCCGCCGATCACGTTGACCTTGCCCGGGATCGTGGCGTGGGCCTCGTAGAAGCGCTCGGTGCCGTCCCACGGGAAGTGCGGGTTGCCCAGCATCACGCCGCCGCCGTGCCGGGTGCCCGCGTTGCCGACGCCCACCGCGTTGCTGCCGATGCCGAGGTCGGTGATGCGCCGGCCGAACTCGTCGAGCATCGAGGCGCTCGGCTGCTTGGCGGACGACGAGCCCGGCAGGCCGAGCGGCGGCTGCGCCCCGGCGATGCCGTCGATCGCCACGCCCTGGCTCGCCAGGATCCCCAGCTGCCAGAAGCGGCGGTAGGCGTCGAGCACGCTGATCTTGCGCACCCACGGCTTGCCACGGCAGGTCGGGTCCGAGATGTGGTTGCGGCCGGTGTCCGTCAGGTACTGGTTCCAGCCCTTCACGTAGCCGCGCACCGTCTGCTTCACCACCGGCAGCGGGCCGCGCGGCGGCTTTTGCGCGAGCAGCTTCTCCACCACGTGGGTGTCGATCGCGCGCTTGAAGAAGAAGTCGCTGTTGAGGTTGTTCGGCTCCGTGCCGTTGCCGCGCGAGGCGTAGCTGCCGTTCGGGCCGAAGAACTTCGACCGCTCACCCCGGACCGTCACGTAATCGTCGGCCATCGGGCAGATGTTGTCCTGGGCGAACGCGTAGCCGTAGCCGTAGCCGATGCCCTCCCAGGTCTTGGAGATGATGTGGGGGATCCCGTGCGCGCTGCGGCGGATGTCCACCCGGGGGCCGCTCTTGGCCGCGGCCGTCGCCGCGAGCGCCGCCAGCGCGATCAGCGCGAGCGCAAGCGCCAGCCATGCCGCGCGCGCCCAATGCTGCCTCGTCCCCCGCATTCAGTGGCAAGGGTACGATTTCCCCGTGGCGCGCGTCGCACAGGTCACGTTCCTCGTGGTCGGCTTCTCGTTCCTGATCGGCTACGGGATCGGCTACGTCACCGACTTCCACGGCTTCGCGTGGAACATCGCGGGCGGCGTGCTGTACGTCGTCGCGGGCCTCACGATCCCGTTCATGAGCCTCGCGTCGATCGTGTGGCTCGTTGTCGACAGCGTGCGGAAGTTCCGCCGCTGCCGCGCGACGCGCACGACGTAGCCGGCGCGCACGGCGCCGCGGGCGCTACGCCTGGCTACGCCTCTTGGTACTCGCCGAACTCGTCGCGCAGGACGCCGGACACCTCGCCGATCGTGGCGTGGTCAGCCAGCGCCGCGCGGATCGGGTGGAGCAGGTTGCCCGTCCCGCGGGCCACCTCGCGCAGGTCCTCGAGCCGCGCCCTCACGGCCTCCTGGTCGCGGTCCTCCTTGAACGCCTTCAGCCGCTCCACCTGCTCGCGCTCGGACTCCGGGTCGACCTTGAGGATGTCCACGTCGTCGACGGTGTCGGTCACGTACTCGTTAACGCCCACCACCACGTCCTGCTTTATGCGGTAGCGCTCGGTGTAGCCCCAGGCGGACTCCTCCACCTCGGCGCGGATGAACGGGATCGCCTCGACAGAGCCGCCGAGCTCCTCGACCTTGTCCATCAGCTCCTGGGCGCGCTCCTCGATCTCGTCGGTCAGCGTCTCGACGAAGTACGAGCCGGCGAACGGGTCGACGGTGTCGGCGGCGCCGGACTCGTGGGCGATGATCTGCTGAGTACGCAGGGCGATGCGCGCGGCGCGCTCGGTGGGCAGCGCCAGCGCCTCGTCGAAGCCGTTGGTGTGGAGCGACTGGGTGCCGCCGCAGACCGCCGCGAACCCCTGCAGCGCAACGCGCACGATGTTGTTCTCGGGCTGCTGAGCGGCGAGGGTGACGCCGCCGGTCTGGGTGTGGAAGCGGATCGTCTGCGACTTCGGGTTCTCGGAGCCGAAGCGCTCGCGCATGATGCGCGCCCACATCCGCCGCACCGCGCGGAACTTCGCGACCTCCTGGAACACGTTGTTGTGGCCGTTGAAGAAGAACGCGAGTCGCGGCCCGAACTCGTCGACCTTCAGCCCGGCGTCGATCGCCGACTGCACGTAGGCGATCGCGTTCGAGAGCGTGAAGGCCACCTCCTGCACCGCCGAGCAGCCCTTCTCGCGCATGTGGTAGCCGGAGATCGAGATCGTGTTCCACTTGGGGATCCGCTCGCGGCAGTAGGCGAACAGGTCGGTGGTCAGGCGCATGGCCGGCACCGGCGGATAGATGAAGTTGCCCCGGGCGATGTACTCCTTGAGGATGTCGTTCTGGGTCGTGCCGCGAAGCTGCTCGGCGGGTACGCCCTGCTCCTCGCCCACGAGCTCGTAGAGCAGCAGGAGGACGGCCGCCGGGGCGTTGATCGTCATCGACGTCGACACCTGGTCGAGCGGGATCTGGTCGAACACGCGGCGCATGTCGTCGATCGAGTCGATGGCCACGCCGGTCCGGCCGACCTCGCCGAGGCACAGCGGGTCGTCCGAGTCGCGGCCGAGCTGGGTGGGCAGGTCGAAGGCCATCGACAGCCCGGTCGAGCCATGGTCGATCAGGTAGCGGAAGCGCTCGTTGGTCTCCTTGGCCGTCGCGTACCCCGCGTACTGGCGCATCGTCCAGAGGCGAGAGCGGTACATGTCGGGATGGACCCCGCGCGTGAACGGGTACTCGCCGGGCTCGCCCAGTCGCTCCTCGAGCCCAGGTCGCACGTCGTCGGCCTCGTAGACGCGCTCGATCTCGATCCCCGAGTCGGTGAAGTGGCGCGGATCGTCGGGCCCGACGATCGGCGCGATCGATGGCTTGTGCTCCGGGGTGGTGGCCACGGCCCTCGGAAGGATACGGGCCGCCCGACCCTCAACCTCCCTGAAGGGGGTCTGACCCCGTTGAGGCTGGTTGAGGGTTTGCTCGCGGTTTACCCTCCGTGTCGTGGAGGTCACGGTCCGGCTGTTCGCGATGCTGCGCGAGCGCGCGGGAGCACGCGAGGTGACGCTCGAGCTGCCGGATGGCGCGCGGGTGCGCGACGCCGTGGCGGCGCTCGGCGAGGTGGCCGCCGGCGTTCCGGTCGTGATGGCGGTGAACCGCGAGTACGCGCCCGAGGACGCGCCACTCGGCCCGGGCGACGAGCTGGCGCTCATCCCGCCGGTCAGCGGCGGCGCCACCGCGGTCGCCCACGCGCGCGTCACCGACGAGCCGCTCTCGCTCGACGCTCTTGCGGCGCGGGTCCGCGACCCGCGCGCCGGCGCGGTCGTGACCTTCCAGGGCGTGACGCGCGACGTCGAGCGGCTCGACTACGAGGCCTACGCCGAGATGGCCGAGGAACGGATCGCCGCCATCGTGGCCCAGGCGATCGAGCGCCACGGGCTCTGCGCGGCCGCGGCCGAGCACCGGACCGGCTCGGTGCCGCTGTCGGAGCCGAGCGTCGCGGTGGCGGTCTCGGCGCCGCACCGCGGCGAGGCGTTCGCCGGCGCGCGCGAGGTCATCGACCGGATCAAGGACGAGGCGCCGATCTGGAAGAGGGAGGTCGACGGTGGCGAGCGACGCTGGGTCGAGGGAAAGCTCCCCTGACCTGAACGAGCGGCTGCGCGAGCTGCCGTCCGTGGAGGAGGTCGCGGCGGCGCTCGAGCGCGGCGGAGCGCCGCACGGGCCTGCGGTGGCGGCCGCCCGAGCGGCGATCGCGGCGCGGCGGGATCAGATGACGCGGGCGGCTCCCGCCGATCGGGCGCCCCTGGGTGAGGGCCCCCTGGGTGAGGGCCCCCTGGGTGGGGGCCCCGCCGATCGGGCCCCGCACGCGGATGCGCTCCTGGCCGACGCCCGCGCGCGGCTCGCCGCCGCCGACCGGCCGCGGCTGCGGCGGGTGGTGAACGCCACGGGCGTGATCGTCCATACGAACCTCGGCCGTGCGCCGCTCGCGCAGTCGGCGATCGACGCCGTGGCGGGCGCGGCCGGCGGCTATTCGAACCTCGAGTACGACCTCGAGGCCGGCGCGCGCGGCTCGCGCCAGGTCCACGTCGAGGAGCTGCTTCGCGAGCTCACGGGCGCCGAGGCCGCGCTCGTGGTCAACAACTGCGCCGCGGCCGTCCTGCTCGCCGCGGCCGCGCTCGCCGAGGGGCGCGACCTGATCGTGTCGCGCGGCCAGCTCGTGGAGATCGGCGGCTCGTTCAGGATCCCGGAGGTCGTGGCGCGATCGGGCGCGCGGCTCGTGGAGGTCGGGACCACGAACCGCACCACGCCCGCCGACTACGCGCGCGCGATCGGGCAGGGAAGCGAGCCGCGGAGCGGCGGAGTAAGCGAGCCGCGGAGCGGTGGAGTCAGCGAGCCGCGCAGCGGCGGAGTCGGCGCGATCCTGCGCGCGCACCAGTCGAACTTCCGCACCGTCGGCTTCGTGGCCGAGGTCGACATCGAGGAGCTCTGCGGGCTGGCCGGCGACGTGCCCGTGATCGACGACCTCGGCTCGGGCGCGCTCGCCGAGCGGATCCCGGAGCTCGCCGACGAGCCGGGCGTGCGCCGCTCGGTGGCCGCCGGGTGCGCGCTCGTCTGCTTCTCGGGCGACAAGCTGCTCGGCGGCCCGCAGGCCGGCGTGATGGTCGGCACCGAGCCCGCGATCGAGCGCTGCCGCGCGCACCCGCTGGCCCGTGCGCTGCGCATCGACAAGCTGTCGCTCGCGGCGCTCGAGGCGACGCTGCGCCTCTACCGCGACCCGGCCACCGCGGCGCGGGAGGTGCCGGTGCTGCGGATGCTCGTGGCCGGCGACGGCGAGCTGCGCGAGCGCGCCGAGGCGATGCGCGAGCGGATCACCGCGGGGGGCGTCGACGCGCGCGTGATCGACGCCACGGCGAAGGTCGGCGGCGGCGCGCTGCCGCTGCTCGAGCTCGACGGGCCCGTGTGCGCGGTGGATCCCGGGGCGCTCGGCGTGGACGAGCTGGCGCGGCGGCTGCGCGCCGGGGACCCGCCCGTGATCGGCCGCGCTCGCGAGGGCTGGCTGCTGCTCGACCCGCGCACGCTCGACGACGAGGGCGCAGGGTTGGCGGCGGCCGCTGTGGTCGGCGCCTCCGGTTAGCCATCCGCTCGAAGATGGCGCCGCGACGCGACGATCGACCGCCGCTCACCCTGGGCACGGCTGGGCACATCGATCACGGCAAGACCGCCCTGGTCAATGTGCTCACCGGCAGGAACACGGATCGGCTGCCGGAGGAGCGGTCCCGCGGAATTTCGATCGAGCTGGGCTACGCGCCGCTCGATCTGCCCGGCGGCCGGCGCCTCTCCGTGGTCGACGTGCCGGGCCACGAGCGCTTCGTCCGGACGATGGTGGCCGGGGCCTCAGGCGTCGACATGTTCCTGCTCTGCGTGGCCGCCGACGACGGGGTGATGCCCCAGACGCGCGAGCACATGGCGGTGCTGCGGCGGCTCGGCGTGACCGCCGGCGTCGTGGCGATCACGAAGGCCGACCTCGGCGAGCCGGAGCTCGCGGCGGAGGAGGCCGCGGAGCTCGTGCCGGACGCCCCGGTGGTCGCCGTGTCGGCGCGCGAGCGGACCGGTCTCGACCAGCTGCTGGCCGCGCTCGGCGACGTTGCGGCGGGCCTCCCCGGCCGCGCGCGGGACGGCGGCGAGCCGCGCCTCCACGTGGACCGCTCGTTCACGCTGCGAGGGATCGGCACGGTCGTGACCGGCACCCTGTGGTCGGGCGAGCTGGCGGCCGGCGACGCCGTGCGGATCCTGCCGCGCGGGATCGACTCCCGGGTGCGCTCGGTGCAGATCCACGACCAGGCCGTGGACCGTGCCGCCGCCGGTCAGCGGGTGGCGCTCAACCTCGCGGGCGTCGGCTGGCGCGAGCTCGGCCGCGGCGACGTGATCGCGAGCCCCGGCAGCGCCCTCCGCGGCGGCTACCTGCTCGACGCCCGGATCGAGCTGGAGGACGGAGCTCGGCCCCTGCGGCGCGGAGCGCGAGTGCACGTGCACCACGGCACGCGCGAGGCCCCAGCGCGGGTGGCGCCGCTCGAGGGTGACGCCGTGCGTCCGGGCGAGCCTGCGCTCGTGCAGCTCCGGCTCGAGGGGCCGCTGGTGGCGGCCGCCAGCGACCGTCTCATCCTGCGCCAGATCGCCCCGCCGGACACGATCGGCGGCGGCGTGGTGGTGGATCCGTCGCCGCGCAAGCACGGCGCCCGTCCCGAGGCGGTCGAACGGCTGAAGGCGATGGAGCGCGGAGAGCCGGTCGCCGACGACGACCGCTCGCCGGTGCCGGATGCCGCACGCGCGGCGCCGGCCGAGCCCGAGCCCGAGCCGCTCGACGACGCCACGCTGCAGCTGGCGGCGCTGCTCCGCTCCGACGGCGGATCGCCGCGCGCCGACGCCGACCTCGCGGCCGCGGCCGGACTCGACGAGCGCACCACGGCCGACCGCCTGCGCCGGCTCGAGCAGGCCGGGCAGGCGGTGCGCGTCGGTCGCAACCTGCACTTCCATCCCGAGCCGCTCGCCGAGCTCGAGGCGCGCGTCGTGGCGATCTGCGAGCGCGACGGCCAGGCCACCATCGCCGGCCTGCGCGACGAGCTGGGCAGCTCGCGCCGGATCGCGCAGGCGCTGCTCGAGCACCTCGACCGCGCGAAGGTCACGCGGCGCGTGGGCGACGCGCACGTGCTGCGGCGACGCGGCTAGCCGGACCGCGTGAGCCCACGCGGCTTCGGTCGCCGGCGCGCCTCCTACGGCCGCTGCACGAGCACGTCCGCCGAGCGCGGGTCGAGTCGCAGCCCGGTGAGTCGGGCCAGCGAGAACGGCAGCGGCGCGGCCGAGCGCAGCCGGATGAGCGTGAACGTCGGGCGGTCGAGGCGGACGACCTCGTGGAAGCCGGGGACCACGGGCGACGGCGGCCGGGGCGGGGTGGGGGTCTGCCCGGCCCGGCGCTCGGCCACC
>JBJMLK010000047.1:0-17103 GCA_045805345.1 Thermoleophilaceae bacterium
CAACGGCGACACGACGTTCGTCTACGACGGCAAGGACACGACCTTGGGCTACGACGCGGGCTACACGATGAACACGAACGAGACGCTGCTGAGCGAGGGCGCGACGCTCCAGATCGGCTCCGACGTGCTGCACACCGCGGACGCGGCCAACAAGGCATCGATCATGAACAACAACGCCGACGTCGTGACGCTCGCCGGCGGCGCCACCGTCAAGAGCTTCAACATCGATCCGCAGGGCGTGGGCGGCGGCATCTTCGGCACCGGCCTCGGCGCGACGACGGTGACCCTCGACGACCTGAACGTCGCGGACAACGGCACCAAGGGCACGCAGCCCGGCCTCGAGCTCGACACGAACACGGGCACGACGACGAACGTCTCGAACTTCACCGTCAGCAACGGCGATGGCAGCTCCGCGACGACCACCGACGCCGGCGTGAAGCTGAACAACACCGGCACCGTCAACTTCGCCTCGACCGGCACCATCTCGATCACCACCAACGGCGCCGCCGGCCTCGACGCGGCGGCGGGCGCCGGCACCACCAGCCTTGGGAGCGCCTCGACGTTCGACAACATCACGGTCACGAACTCCGGCAACGGCGGCGTGAACCTGGCCGGAACGACCGGCTCCGGCACCGCCTTCGGCGACGGCGCCGGCAACGACCTCCAGCTCACGACCGTGTCCGGCTCCACCCCGGCCTTCAGCGTGCAGACGGCAGGGTCGTTCAGCGTGCCGTCCGGCGGCCAGTCCGACATCAGCGCCACCGGCGGCCCGGCGGTCGACGTCGTCAGCAGCTCCGGCAGCACGATGGCGTTCGACGGCGTCAGCTCCACCAACAGCGCCAACGACGGCATCAACATCGACAGCATCGGCACCGGCACGTTCAGCGCCGCGAGCGGCACGATCGGCGGCGAGGCCGGCACCGGCTTCGATCTGAACGGCGGCTCGGGCAAGATCAGCTACCCAGGCACCTTCAACAACGGCAGCGGCTCGCTGGTCGCCGAGGTCACCGGCCGCAGCGGCGGCACGGGCGTGAACGGCGTGACCCTGTCCGGCAGCATCAGCGACACGAACGACGCCGGCGGCGGGATCAACGTGTCGAGCAACACCGGCGGCGACGTCACGCTCAGCGGGTCGACCAAGCAGGCCAACACCGGCACAGACGACGGTGTGCTCTACAACACGAACAGCGGTGGCTCGCTGACGCTCTCAGGCGGCGGCCTCGCCATCGACACGACGAGCGGCAAGGGACTCGAGGCCAGCAACACGAGCGCGACGCTCAACGTGACCGGCAGCGGCAACACGATCAACACCACCACAGGCCGCGGCCTGAACATCGACACCACCGCCATCGGTGCCTCGAACGCCACCTTCGACAGCATCTCCAGCGGCACGAACGCGAGCGGGCCGGCCAACGGGATACGGCTCAACAACACGGGCACGACCGGGACGCTGTTCGTGACCGGCGGCAACGGCTCCACCGCGGACGGCACCGGCGGCACGATCCAGACCACGAGCGGCAACGGCGTGGACATGCGCGGCTCGCACAAGGCGTCGCTCGAGCAGATGAACCTCACCAACTCCGGCGACAGCGGCAGCTACGACGACGGCGGCGAGCTGGACATGAACCTGATGAACATCACGGGCGCCGGCGACGCCCCGGCCGCCGCGGGCAACCCCGAGGCCGGCACCACCTGGCTGAACAACATCGGCTCGAGCTCGGTGAGCAACTCCTCGGTCACGGGCTCGTTCGGGAACGGCCTCGACTGGCAGCCGACGAGCGGCCCCGGCACGCTCGACGTGTCGAACTCGAAGTACAACAACGAGGGCAACGCGGGCGTCCAGGTCATCCCCCCGAGCTCGGCCAACAACACGACGAACGTCGACTTCAGCTACAGCGGCGGCGAGATCAAGGGCACCCCGGCCGAGGGCCTCGCCGCCACGGGCGCCGGCCAGGCCACCGTGCACGCGGACGTCAACGGCGTGGACATGGCCAACACCGCCGCGAATCCGACCAACTTCGGCGTCGAGTTCAACTCCAATACGACCGGCCACCTGTTCGCGCGGCTCAACAACTCCGTCATCAAGTTCGCCGGGTCGAGCGCCGCCAGCGCCGTCATTCTCGACGAGATCCAGAACGGTCAGACGGACGTCACGATCACGAACAACACGATCGGCACCCCGGGCACCAACCCGGCCGACATCGACTCCGGCACGGTCGGCAACTTCGGGATCAGCGCGCTGTTCGACGGCGACACGACGAACAGGGTCGACATCGAGAGCAACTCGATCGCCCACACCGACGGGCGCCCCATACACCTGCGCGCGCACGACTTCTCCGCCACGGCGGGCACATCGAACAACCAGATCACGGTCAAGAACAACACGATGTACACGCCGGACGCCAACAACTCCGGCATCACGCACATCAACGGCATGCTGGTCGAGGACGAGCAGACCAACACGATGTGCCTCGATGCCACGGGCAACCACTCGAGCCACGTGGGCACCGGCGCGAGCGACACGGACATCCGCGTCTCGCAGGAGGACACCGCGACCTTCCAGCTCGAGGGCTTCGCCGGCAACGGCGCCGACCCCGCCGCCGTCTCGAGCTTCCTGGTCGCGCAGAACCCGACGAACTTCGCGGGCGGGACGACCACCGCGTCCGCCTTCATCGCGACAGCCTTCGGGACCAGCGCCGCCTGCACCATGCCGACCCTCCCGTAGGGCTTGCGCCCTGCTCGGCTCCGATCTAGTGTGAGGATCTGAGCTCGGCGCTCAAGATCCTGGCCGATCGGCACCTCCGGCACCGCCGGATCGGGCGGCGCGAACGAGGGCATCGTCGCCGAGCTCGACGACCAGACCGACGGCCTGCTTGACATCTCGCAGAACGCGGTGCATCAGACGGGCCAGGAGGGCATCGCGGTGACCACGCCGCGTCGAGGCGTTCGTCCTCGGCCAGAACCCGGACAGCGACAGCGCCGACCCGCAGCACACCACGGGCTTCACCGGCGTCGACGACGAGACGTGCCAGAGCCCGGGGCTGCCGTAGCGGCCCCGGGCCCTGCCCGGCGGGAGAGAGCGCTCTCGGTCTAGCGCTTCGGGGGGATGGGGTGGTTGGCCCGGAACACCTCGTCCGGGTCGTACTGCGCCTTTACGCTCGTGAGCCGCTCGTACGTCTCGTCGTCGTAGAACCGCTTCGCGTCGAGCCCCTTCTGCTCGGCGAAGTTGAGGTACTCGCGGCCGCCCTCGTACCGGGCCATCGCGTCCCTCATCACCGGCAGGCCGGCCGCGACCATCGCGGCCACCTCGGGAGTGGGGGTCATGCCGACGCTGAACATCGTGTACGCGCCGGCGAACGTGTCGGCGGCACCGTGGTGCGAGCCGGATCGCGCGAGCGCGCCGCCGAGCTGCCTCAGCTCGCCCATCAGCAGCGCCTGCGCCGGGCCCGAGCGGAACGCCTCGACGAACGTCTCGATGCCCTCCTGCGGCAGGTGGTCGCCGATCATCATGTGGTCGCCCTCGCCCGGCACGGGCTCCGGCGGGTCCATGTGCACGTGGATCAGGTCCCTGGTCGGCATCGTCGCGACGGTGTCGATCTCCGGTCCCAGCTCGCGCAGCGGCTGGATCAGCCTGCGGCCCTCGGCCTCGTCGCCGAGGTAGAACACCTCGACCACGGCCAGCTCGCGGCCGCGAACGATCTCGGGGATCTCCGGCAGCGGCGGCACGCGCAGCATGCGGCCGACGGTCGTCATCTCGTCGGGCAGCGACGGGAGCAGGTCGTTCCAGGCGTTCAGCACCTCCACGGCCCGGTCGATCGGGAATGCGAGCATGCCCGCGTAGATCTCGGTGAACGGGAACAGCTCGATCTCGATCGCCGTCACGACGCCGAAGCTGCCGCCGCCGCCGCGGAGCGCCCAGAACAGGTCCGGGTGGTTCTCGTGGTCTGCGCGGATCAGCCTGCCCTCGGCCGTGACGAGCTCGATGGCGCGCACGTGGTTCGTGGCGAGGCCGTACTTGCGGGCGATCCAGCTCAGCCCGCCGCCGAGTGAGTAGCCGACGACGCCGACGTCGGGCGAGGAGCCCGACATCGCCGTGAGGCCGGCCTCGTAGGCCGGGCCGACCACGTCGGCCCACACCGCACCGGCCTGCACGCGCGCGTATCGCTCCTCGGCGTTGACCTCCACGCCGATCATGCGCGAGGTCTTCAGCAGCACGGTGTCGTGCAGCGGGCCGAGCGGGTTGGCGTTGTGGCCCGTGCCCTGCGGCGCCACGCGGAGGCCCTTCTCTGCGGCGTAGCGCACGATGCGGGCCACGTCCCCCGCGGACTCGGGGAGCGCGACCATCACCGGCTGCTGCTCGACGGCGAGGTTCCAGGCCTGGCGGGCCACGTCGTACTCGGCGTCGGCGGGGGTGATCACGTCGCCCGCGATGTGCGAGCGGAGCTTGGCCACGTCGGTGAGGGTGGTCTCGGCGGTGAGGATCGCGGGGTTCATGCGGGTGGGATCTCCTTGAAGCGAGGGGTGCGTGCTTGTCTGCCGAGAGAATCGCCCAGCGGCGGCGGCGTTCCCATACGGGCGGCACGTGAATGACGGTTCGGGTATCCGCACGCGCCTTCACCGGCCGGCCGTATCGGCGCGGCGGCGCCGGGCGGTGATCCTGCGCTGCAGCAATCTCGAACCCGTGCCCCACAGGAGAATCGCCATGAGAAAGCCGATCGTCGTACTCGCCGCCGTGGGCGTCTGTGCCGTGGCGGCGGCGCCCGCCTCAGCCGCCGCAGAGCGAACGGCGCAGTTCCGCGTCACGGTCGAGGGCGTCCAGACCAACACCTGGTCCTCCACGTACGAGTCGCAGGGGCAGTGCGACGCCGACGGCGAGGCCCATGGCACCGAGACCGTGCGCTTCGCGAGCAGCAAGGCCGCGCGCGCGAGCGTCGGCGACGACCCGTACCTGCACTTCGGCAAGGGCTTCGGCACGCTCACGCTGGCGGTGCAGGCCAAGGTCACCCGGCACGGCGTGCAGCACAGCGACCCGACCCCGCCCGAGTGCGGCGGGACCGACGGTCGGGACGGGCAGAGCCCGCCGCAGCCGAAGCCCGACTGCGGTACGAAGCGCGTGCCGTGGCAGCTCGGGGCGCAGTACTGGATCGGGAGCCACGCGTTCAGCCTCATGCACGCCGGGGGCCTGTACGACGATCCGTTCCGATCCTGCCCGGCTGGCGGCACCTCCTTCCCGGACATCCTCAGCTCGAACACGAAGGGCGACATGATCCGCGGGGGCGTGAAGGAGGCGCGCTTCTTCGACTCGCGCGTCGACACGATCGTCGTGCACGCCGCGGGCAGGCGCGTCGAGAAGCGCCCGGCTATCGGCATCGACCGCACCGCCACGGTCGACTGGAAGATCACCTTCCGCAGGATCGAGAAGGACAAGTAGTCACGCGCCAGGTTCCGTCCGACGCGTCCGCGACGCTTCGCCTGTGAACGTCGCGGACGCAAAGGGCCGCCGCTGGGACGCCGCCACCGGGATCGGCTTCGCCGTTCTGGCCGTGATCGCCCTGGGGCTACCGGGCGCGCCGCCGAAGGCGGACGACTCGATCGTGAAGATCGGCAGGTACTTCGCGGACAAGGACTCGAAGATCCTCGCCGGCAACCTGCTGCTCGCGGTCGCCGGCGTGCTCTTCCTGTGGTTCCTCGGCAGCGTGCGCAGCTACCTGCGCGCCGCCGAGGGCGGCGAGGGCAGGCTCTCGGCAGCCTCGTTCGGAGGCGGCGTGCTCGGCATAGCCATGACGCTGGCCGGCGCCGCTCTGTTCAACGGCATCGCGTTCAAGCTCACCGACACGTCCGGCGTCGGACCGGACGTTGTCCGCGCGGTGTTCGACGCGGCCTCGGCGGTGCTGGCGATGGCGGGCGTGGGGTTCGCGGTCTTCATCGGGGCCGCGTCGTGCTCGGCCGCGCGCAGCGGAGCGCTGGCGCCGTGGCTGTACTGGAGCGGCAGCGTGATCGCGCTGCTGCAGCTGCTCGGCACGATCGCGCTGGTCGCGAAGAGCGGCTTCTTCGCCACCGGCGGTGCGATGACGCTCATCGCGCCGCTCACGGCGCTGATCTGGATCGTCGCGGTCAGCGTCGTGATCATGCAGCGCGACGGCGTCCCGCCGGTGCCGCGCACCGAGCCCTAGCCAGCCCTCTGGGGGATACTGGGCGGGCGATGTCGCAGGAGAACATGGCCGTGGTCGAGCGGTACTGGAAATCGCTCGATCGCGCACTCGAGAGGCATTGGACGCCGGGAGGCCCGTCGCTCCGAGACGCGTTCGCGCTCGAAGGGCTTGCTGACCTCGTCCAACCGGACGTGGAGTGGATCAGCACATGGGCGCTGGAGCCATTTCGCGGTGGAGAGCAATTGGTGCGCGCGACCGAGGACTGGGTGGAAGCCGGCGACGAGTGGCGCCTCCAGGCGGAAGACCTCATACCTGCCGCCGGCGGCCTCGTCCTTACGGTGCTGCGCGTCTCGATTCGCGGCAGCGGCAGCGGGGTGCCGGTCGAGCAACGGCTGTACACCGTCTGCAGGATTCGCGACGGCAAGATCGCGCTTATCCACGACTTCTTGGATCGGAAAGACGCCCTCGAAGCCGCCGGGTTGGAGGAGTAGGCGAAGCTGACGGCGTCCGATCCTCCCGGCAACCGCGCCGGACGCGGGAACGCGGGCCGCCTGTAGGATCGCAACCCATGCGCTACGTGATCACGGGCGGGTCGGGGTACATCGGGAGCCGGCTGATCGAGCGGCTCGTCGAGCGGGACGAGACGGAGCGGATCGTGATCGCCGACATCAGGCCGCCGCGGTCGTTTCGGCCGAAGGTCGAGTTCTCGAAGCTCGACGTGCGCGACGCGGCCGCCGTGCGCGAGCTGTTCGAGCGTGAGCGGCCCGACGCAGTGCTGCACCTGGCGTTCGTGCTCAACCCGATGAGGGACGAGTACGCGATGTACGACATCGACGTCGGCGGCACCCACAACGTGCTCGAGGCGGCGTCGGCGACCGGGATCGAGCAGCTGCTCGTGACCTCGTCGGCCACCGCTTACGGCGCCTTCCCGGACAACCCGGTGCCGATCGACGAGGACTGGCCGGTGCGCGGCGTGCCGGACTTCGAGTACGCGCGCGACAAGACCGAGTCCGATCGGCTCTGCCAGCTGTGGGCGCTCAAGCATCCCGACCGCGTGATGACGATCGTCCGGCCGTGCATCGTCTTCGGCCCGAACGTGGACAACTACATCGTGCGCGCTTGGACCAAGCAGCCGTTCTTCGCCGACATCGGCGGTGCGGGCGTGCCGGTCCAGTTCGTGCACGAGGACGACGTGGTCGAGGCGCTCGTGCGGCTGGTCGACGGCCGCCACGGCGGCGCGTTCAACGTCGCCGGCGACGGCACGATGACCTGGGGCGAGTGCGCGGACCTGATCGGCACGCCGCGACGCCGCCTGCCCAAGCGGGCGTTCTTCCGCTTCGCGAGCCTCATGTGGAAGCTGCGCGCCTCCGAGTCGCCCGCCGGCAACCTCCACTTCCTGCTGCACCCATGGGTGGTCTCCACCGATCGGCTCAAGGAGGCGACGGGCTGGACGCCCGCCCACACGAGCCGCGAGACCTTCGAGATCACGATGCGCGCGCACGGCAAGCTGCCGCCCGACCGCGACGCGCCCGTCGAACGGCCGGAGATGGCCGCGCCGGTCGGGGCCTGAGCGGAGCGGCCGACAGCGGAGCCGCGGCGGGTCGCGCGGGGGAGGGGGGACGCGCGGCGGGTCGCGCGGGTGATGGCGCCGCCCCCGGCGCCGGAGCCTCCGCGCGCCGGCTGGCGGCTCGAGCCGGCGCGACGATCGACCGCCTCCTTCCCCGGCCCCTGCCCGCCCCGCGGCGCCTGCCCGTCTGGAGCTATGCGCTCATCGTCGCCGCGCTCACCGCGGCGCTCATGCTCCGCCGCCCGGCCGACCCGCCGCTCTGGGACTCGCTCTGGACCGAGGACGGGAAGATCTTCCTCCAGCAGGCGCTGAGCCAGCACTTCCTCAACACGCTTGCCAGCTCGTACTACGGCTACCTGCACACGGTGCCGCGGCTGATCTCCAACGTGGCCACGTGGTTCCCGATCGAGGACATGCCGCTCGTCATGGCGCTGCTCACGACGTTCGTGATCGCGCTGCTCGTGGTCTACGTGTTCGAGGCCAGCGGCGCGTGGATCGCGTCGCCGATCGTCCGCGGCCTGCTCGCCCTCGCGGTCGCCTTCGCGCCGGTGACCGCCATGGAGATCTCGGGGACGGTGGGCAACCTCCACTGGTACCTCGTCTACGCGTCGTTCTGGGCGGTGATCTGCCCGTGGCGCACCCGCGGCTGGCTGATCGCGTCGACCACCGTGGTGCTGGCCTCGGTTCTGAGTGACCCGCTCACGGCGGTCCTGCTGCCGATCGCGCTCCTCCTGGCGCTGGCGGCCCGCGACCGGCGCTCGTGGCTGCTCCCCGCCGCGATCGTCGGCGGCCTCGTGGTGCAGTTCGGCCTCCGCGACGAGGGCACGACGTTCTTCGGCGGCGACGACTGGAGCGTCCTCCCACGCGTCTTCGCCGAGCGCGTGACGAGCTCGGTGCTGGCGGGCGACCGCTACCTCGGCGACCTCTTCGGCTACCGCACGGGGTCGCCGTTCGCGTGGGGCTCCCTGATCGTGGTGACCCTGCTCGTGGCCGCCGGGATCTGGCGGCTGCGCGGGCGGCGCCGCTGGCTGCTGGTGCTCTCTGCAGGCATGGCGGTCACCTACTACCTGGTCCCGATCTACAGCCGCGGCACGATCGGACTCTTCATCAGCCACCCCTGGCTGCTGGCGTCCACCCGGTACATCTACCTGCCGGTCCTGTTCCTCCTGACGGCGCTCGGCTTCGCGGCCGACCGCCGCAGCCCGGACCGGCGCCGGCCGGGCGTGCGCGAGCTGGCGTTCGCCGTGCTCCTGCTGGGCACGATGGCCACCTCCTACGCCGCGCCCAACCGCACGGAGGGGTCGCCGTCGTGGCGACTGCAGGTGGGGCAGGCGAAGGTCGCGTGCCGCGAGAAGCGCGATGTCGGCTGGGTCACGCTGTACATCCACAACGGTCTGATCGCGGTGCTCACGACCTCGCCGCCCGAGCACTGGCGGACGTTCGTGAGCTGCGACCGGCTGCTCAGGGACTAGCGGGCGGGCGCCGCCGCGCCGCTCCGCGCGAGCGCGTTCATCCCGCGCCGCAGCGCCGACGCCGTGAGCTGGCCACGCGGCACCGGGAAGGCGCGGTAGCTCCAGTGGCGGTCGTGGAAGAAGAGGTCGAGCACGGGCTTGTGGTCGGGCTCGATCTCAGACATCCGCGAGTTGCCGCCCCAGTAGATGACCCAGTTGCCCTGCGGGAGCTTGCGCGCGCTGCCGCCCCAGCCCGAGAACGGCAGGTCGGGCTCGATGTCCTCCAGCAGCTTCGCCGTGCGCTTCTTGGTGTCGATCCGGTAGCGCAGCGCCCGCGGGTGCCGGTGGGCAGCGGTGCCGTTGTCGTGCACCGTCACGCTGTGGCCCGGGTACACGCGCGCATCGTGGTTGCCGGACAGCGGGTTGTCGCCGAGCGGGTCGTCCTCGACCTTGAGGCTCTTCTTGGTGTGCACGCCGCCCAGCTTCCAGTCGATGTTGCCGGTCGCCTTGTCGATCCGGAAGACCGCGTCCACGAAGCGCGCCGAGACGACGATCCCGTCGCCGTCGGGCTCCATCGAGTTCACGTGCACTAGGTCGTAGGCGCGATCGGGCGGCGGCGTGTTCTCCTCGCCCTTGTTGATGTGCGGCCACCAGGTGGTCTCGGAGAGCTTGAAGTGGCCGCGCGAGTTCCAGCGCCAGAGGAGCTTGCCCTCGGGGGACAGCTCCTGGATCTCGCCGTCGTAGACGGTCGCGTTCTCGGGCCCGTCGTACTTGCGCAGGTCGACGCAGCAGCGGCGCCGGTAGGTGTCGAGCAGGTAGTTGCCGTTCGGCTCGAGCACCGCGTCGTGCATGTCCGTCGGGCTGCCCACGGTCCGGAGGGTGCGCACGAGGCTGCCGTCGAGCCGGTGCTCCTCCGCCGCCTCCTCGGGCCGCATGCCGAAGCGGTCGTTGTACTGCCGTCCCCACAGCACGTTGCCGTTGGGGAGGACCTTGCCGTCCCAGGGGCCGTAGTCGGCGCGATAGGACCACCAGACCGGCACCCCGCGCGTGTCGAAGATCGCCACGTAGCCCTGCGTCTTGGGCCCGATCGGCGTGAGCACGTAGTAGCCCGCCTGGGGCTTGCGATAGCGCTTCACGCTGTAGGGCGGGAAGTCCTGCGGCAGGCAGCGCACGTGGTGCGAGGTGGTCCGGCCGCCGGCGATCACGCGGACGGTCACCTGGTCGCCGACCCGCCGGCTCACGGCGGCCGTGAAGTGGCCGCTGCGGGCGGACTTGCCGCCCACAGCCACCTTGTCGCCGTCGCTCGCGTCGACGTCGAAGCTGAGCGGCTTGCCGGGCGTGCAGCGGCTCACGTAGTCGCGCACGTAGCGCTTGAACGACGGCTTGAGCTTCGGCTGGGTCGTGAGCTTCACCGAGGCCGCGGCCGGGACCGGTGCCGCGAGGCAGCAGGCGGCTACGGCGAGCGCCGTTAGGCGTCGTCCCGAGCGGGGGCGTGGTGTCGCGTGATCCTGGGTCAAGGCGCGTGGGAAGTGGGCCGTGCTGGGCTCGAACCAGCGACCTCCGGCTTGTCGAGCCGGCGCTCTAGCCAACTGAGCTAACGGCCCAGGCGGGCCGAGGATAGTGGCTCATACGCGGAGATCTCTCCCGCGGTTCACGTTGCGCGGCCGTCGTGCCGATGGTGCTTCGGATGGCGGATACGGCGATCACTCCAAGCATCCCCGACACGGGCCGGGAGCCGGAGTTTCGGCCGAGCGTGCGCGAGCGCGCCGGGATCGCGTTGTTCCTGTTCGCGGCCGTCGCGGCCACCGCCACCTGGATCGGCCTCCTCGTGTGGGGCGCGGTCGAGCTTCTGAAGGTCTTCTAGGCCCTCCCGGGCACGGCCGGCCGCCGGTCGCTCCGGTAGCTTCTTCTGCGCTATGACCAGCGGATTTCCGCGCATGGTGGCGCTCGGGTACGGCAAGTTCGTACGCGCCGACCGCATCTTCGCCGTCGTGCCGATCGAGGCGGGCGAGCGCGGCGACGGCCGGCGCACCTACGTGCACGTGGAGGGCGTGGCCGAGCCGCTCGTGGCCTCACGCTCGGAGCGGGCGATCCTCGCCGACGTGGACGCCGCGCTCACCGACGCGGCAGGCATCCCGCGCCGGGCGACCCGCGCCGGCGACGTGCCTCCGTGATCGCCGTCCTCTACGACGTCCACGGCAACCTCCCCGCCCTCGAGGCCGTACTTGCCGACGCCGCGCAGGCCGGCGCCACCCGCCACGTGCTCGGGGGCGACTACGCGCTGTTCGGGCCCTGGCCGGCCGAGACCGTCGAGCGGCTCGACGCCCTCGACGCCGTCTGGATCCGCGGCAACGGAGAGCGCTGGACCGCCAACCCCGAGGACGCGCCCGACGACCCGGTCGTGCAGGGCGCGATCGAGGCGAGCCGCTCCGAGCTGGGCGACGCGCTCGTCGAGCGCCTGGCGGCGCTTCCCGAGCAGCACGTGCACGGCGAGGTCCGCTTCTGCCACGCGTCGCCGCCGTCCGACGTGCGCGGGTTCTCCCCCGAGCCGAGCGAGGACGACACGGAGCTGCTGGCCGCCGTGGGGGAGGACCGGCTGTTCGTCGGTCACACCCACGTCCCGTTCGCGCGCCGCTCGGCCGAGCGCGGCATCGAGGTGGTCAACCCGGGCAGCGTCGGGATGCCGTTCGACGGCGACCCGCGGGCGGCGTACGCGCTCGTCACGGCAGGCGGCGCGCTGGAGCTGCGGCGGGTCGCGTACGACCACGAGCGCAGCGCCGCGGCCGTCCGCGAGCGCTTCCCGGGGTTCGGCGAGACGGTGGCGCGGCGGATCGAGCAGGCCGCGTTCGCGGCCTGAGCTCCGTTCACACGTTCTTCACAGTTCGCGCCGCCGCTCGGCGTACACTGCCGCCGAGATGGCCCGCCTGTCCCAGGTCTTCTTACCCCGCGACCGCCTCTACTTCGACCTGTTCGAGGAGGCCGCCGGCAACATCGTCCGCTCCGCCGACCTGCTCGACCGGCTGCTGCGCTCGTTTCCCGACCGCCGCGAGGAGCTCACGCGCGACATCCTGATCACCGAGCAGGAGGGCGATCGGATCACGCACGACATCATCCGGCGCCTCAACGAGACGTTCGTCACGCCAATCGACCGCGAGGACATCTACGCGCTGGCGTCGGGACTCGACGACGTCGTGGACTACATCGAGGAGGCGGCGGACTACCTCGGCCTCTACAAGATCGAGGCGCCGATGGAGCAGGCGCAGCGCCTGGCGCACGTGCTGCTGCAGTCCTCGCGCGCGATCGCCGAGGCCATGCCCCGGCTCCGCTCGTTCGAGGACATCGCGCACTACACGGTCGAGATCAACCGGCTCGAGAACGACGGCGACAGGATCACGCGCGAGGCGATGGCCGCACTGTTCGACGGTGGGATCGACCCGATGGTCGTGATCCGCTGGAAGGACATCTACGACCGGCTCGAGAACGCGATCGACGCCACCGAGCGGGTCGCGAACATCCTCGAGGGCATCGTCATCAAGAACTCGTGACGTCCCCTCTTGATGGCTGATCCCCTCTAGTGCACAGCGACGTCCTCCTGGTCCTCGTCGTCGGCACAGCGCTGGCGTTCGACTTCACCAACGGCTTTCACGACACGGCCAACGTCGTCGCCACGTCGATCTCCACGCGCGCGCTGCCGCCGCGCGTCGCGATCGGCCTGGCGTCGCTGCTCAACTTCGCCGGGGCCTTCATCTCACTGGCGGTGGCCGCGACGATCGCCAGCGGGATCGTCAATCCCGACGCGGTGACCAGCGAGCCGGCGATCGTCTTCAGCGGGTTGATCGGCGCGATCACGTGGAACGTGGTCACGTGGTACTTCGGCCTGCCGTCCAGCTCGTCGCACGCGCTGATCGGGGGTGTGGTGGGCGCCGCGGTTGCCGCCCAGGGGACCGATGCCCTGGTCCCGGGCGGCCTCGTGGGCAAGGTCATCGTCCCCGCGATCGTCGCTCCAATCCTGGCGTTCGTGGTCGCCGGCATCTCGATCCTCCTCTGCTACCGGATCGTCGGCCGCCTGCGTCCGGGCCCGGTCAGCGCCGGGTTCCGGCTCGGCCAGGTGCTCTCCGGCGGCATGCTGGCGCTCGCGCACGGTACGAACGACGCCCAGAAGACGATGGGCGTGATCGTGCTCGCGCTCGTGTCGCACGGCGACATCGACGCGAACAACATCCACGTGCCGAGCTGGGTCGTGGTCACCTCGGCGTCGGCGATCGCGCTCGGCACCTACGCGGGCGGCTGGCGGATCATCAAGACGATGGGCAGCCGGATCATCAAGATGGACCCGGCCCAGGGGTTCGCCGCGCAGGGCAGCGGCGCGGCGGTGATCCTGGCGGCCTCGCACGTCGGCTTCCCGCTGTCGACGACGCACACCATCTCGGGCGGCGTCATGGGCGCCGGAGCCGCCAAGCGCGTGTCGGCGGTGCGCTGGGGCGTGGCGGGCAACATCGTGGTGGCGTGGATCCTCACGCTGCCGCTGTCCGCGGGGATAGGCGCGGCCGTCTACGGGCTCACGCGCGTCTTCGGCGTGAACAGCGAGGCCGGGCCGATAGTCGTGGCCGCGCTGATCCTGATCGGCACGGTCGTCGTCTTCGGCCGCCGCCTGCGGCGCGGCTCGCCACTCACCGCCGCCGAGACGTGATCCCGCTCGCCGACAAGGTCGTCGACTGGGACAAGATCTTCCAGGTCGTCTACTCGTCGCTCGGGGTGGCGCTCGCCGTGGCGGTCGCGTTCTCCGTGGCGGTGGCCGGCAGCACCCGCTTCGCCGAGGAGCGGCGCGACGGGGCGTCGGCGCGCGCGACGGTGTGGGCGGTGCTCGCGGTGCTGGGCGTCGCGGTGGTCGTGGCCGCCATCGTGCTCGGCATCGTGGTGATGTCGACTAAGGACTGATCCCCGCCAGCAGGCGCTCCAGGTCGTCCTCGTTCGACCACGCGCCCACCGACGCGCGCACCAGGCCGCGACCGGGAAGCCAGCGGATCACCACGCCCGCACCCGCGAGCCGTGCCACATCGCCCTCGGGATCGTCCGACCGCCAGGACACGAGCGTGCTGCGACCCCGCGGCGCCACCTCGAGGCCGCGGTCGCGCAGGCTCGCGACCAGCCACTCGGCCAGCCCGGCCGCGCGCTCGTGGACCCAGCCGAGCCCCGCGTCGTGGATCAGCTCGACCGACGCCAGCGCCCACGCCAGCAGCGGCCCCGAGAAGCCGAGGTCGAAGCGGCGCGCACCGGGGTGCGGGATCAGCTCGGACGCGCGGCCGGGCTCGGCCAGCGACAGGTAGCTGGGCCACGGGGGCACGAGGTCCTGACAGAGGTCGGGCCTGACGTAGAGGCAGCCGCTGCCATCGGGCCCGCAGAGCCACTTCTGCCCGGCGGCGGCGTAGAAGTCGCAGCCCAGCTCGCCCACGCCGGCCGGGATCGCCCCGAGCCCCTGGGCGCCGTCGAGCAGCACGAGCGGGTCGCTTGCCGCCAGGGCCCGCGCGTCCACCACCTTGCCGCCGACCCACGACACGTGTGAGCAGGCCACGAGCTTCGTGCGCGGGCCGATCGCGCCGGCGATCTCGCCGAACGGCGCGAAGCGGACGTCGAAGCCCCGCCGCCGGCGAGCGGCCTCGAGCGGGGCGAGCAGGCCCGGGTGCTCCTCGTCGCTCGTGAGGACCTCGTCGCCCGCCCCGAGGTCGAGCGTCGAGAGGACGGTCGACATCCCGTCGGTCGTCGAGCGCGTGAGCGCGACGTCGTCCGGCTCGCAGCCGAGGAACGCCGCGAGCCGCGCCCGCAGCTTCATGCCGCCCTCGATCAGGCGGTCGAAGTGCGGCTTGCCCGCGCGGCCGTCCACCAGCTCGCGCTCGATCTGCGCCTGGGCGGCCTCGGCGGCGCGGCGCGGCACGGGCCCGTCGGAGCCGGCGTTGAGGAACGCGATCCGCTCGAGCACGGGGAACTCGGAGCGGAAGTCGGCGGCGTCCACGTCGTGGCATCCTAGGCGGCGCGATGATCGTGGAGAGGTCCATGCACCCCGACTGGCTCTCGAACGCCTACGTGGTGGCCGACGAGCCCGGCGGGCGCGCGGTGATCATCGACTCGGGCGGCCCGTCGGAGCCGCTGATCGAGGCGATCGAGCGCCACGACGTGACGCCCGAGGTGCTCCTGCTCACCCACCACCACGGCGACCACGTGGCCGAGAACCACGTCTACAAGGAGCGCTACGGCGTCGAGATCCGCGCGCACCCGCTGGAGGCGGAGCACCTGCTCGACGTCGACCGCGCGATCGAGCCCGGCGAGGTGCTCGAGGTCGGCGGCCTGCGGATCGACGGGCTGCACACGCCGGGCCACACGGCCGGCATGCTCGCGTTCCGCGTGAACGACGTCGAGCTCTTCACGGGCGACACCCTGTTCAAGGGCTCGGTGGGCGGCGTGCGCGCCCCGGGCTCGACGAGCTTCGACGACCTGAGGGCGTCGGTGATGGACGTGCTGATGAAGCTTCCCCACGAGACCGTCGTGCGACCCGGGCACACCGAGCCGACGACGATCGGCGAGGAGTGGGAGGACAACGCCTTCGTACGCCTATGGCGCGGGCTGGACGAGGAGTCGGACGAGCGCTGCCGTGTCGGGGACGAAGAGGCCGTCCTTGTCCTCTTCGCCCCCGACTACGACGGCGGTCACAAGGCCTGGGTCCGCTGGACCGAGACCGGCCGGGACGACATCGTGCCCGGCAGCGCTGTGGAGCGGCTCTAGGCGCCGCAGACGGGCCAGGGCGTGGAGCCCGCGCGGGCGTACAGCATCGCCGCGCGCCGGTCCTGCTCCGCCTCCGAGGCGGCGGCAGGGTCGCCGTGGCCGCCTACGGACGCCCAGGTCCCGTAGTCGAACTGGTACTTGCCGCGGTAGGCGCCGCCGCCGCCCACGGCCTCCGGGTTGCCGCCCGACTCGCAGGCGGCGATCGCCTCGAGCGCGGGCGAGGCGCTCGACTGCGCCCTCTGCGCCTCGTGGCGCTCGCGCTTCTTGCGCTTCGCGACCGCACGCAGGTGCTTCAGGTGCGCCTTGCGCGCGTGGGCGCGCAGGCTGAGCGCGCGGTCGTTGCCGCCGTCCGGCGGGTTGGCCTTGGTTGTCGCCGCGTCGGCGGCGAGAGCCAGGGCCGGTATCAGGACCGCCGCGCCGATGAGCGCGACGGCAATCAGCTTCCTCACGAAAGAGCACACCTCCCGGTGCGTCGGGTACGCCTGCTCTCTCCTCCCCACGCGCCCACAGGGGGCGCGGCCTCGGGACCGCTCGCAGCGCTACGCCGTACGGAGGGTCCGCTCGGTTGTAGGTAGCCCTATGCGCCAGGAGTCAACGTGCGTCCCGTCACAGTGGGAGCGATCGCCCAGACGCCTGCGTGCGCGATAACTTCAGCTCTGATGCAGGTCCCGCTGCCCGACGGAAGCACCCTCGAGCTCGAGGACGGCGCCACGGGCGCCGACGCCGCGCGCGCGATCGGCGAGGGCCTCGCGCGCGCCGCGCTCGCGTATTCGCAGAATGGCGACGTGCGCGACCTTTCGGCGCCCGTCGACGAGGGCCGGCCGATCGAGATCATCACGGCGAGGAGCGACGAGGCGCTCGAGCTGATCCGCCACGACGCCGCGCACGTGCTGGCCACCGCGGTGGTCGAGCTCTACCCGGGCACGAAGGTCTCGATCGGGCCGCCGATCGAGGACGGCTTCTACTACGACTTCGAGTTCCCCGAGGGCGTGACGGTAGGCGAGGCCGACCTCCCGAAGATCGAGGAGGTCATGCGCCGCCACATCAAGGCCGACGAGGAGTTCGAGCGCAGCGACGTGAGCCCGGACGCCGCGCTCGAGCGGTTCCGCGGCGAGGACCAGCCCTACAAGGTCGAGCTGATCGAGGACCTCGTCCG
>JBJMLK010000048.1:0-29062 GCA_045805345.1 Thermoleophilaceae bacterium
CGGCGGCGATCGTCTCGTCGCCCTCCGGCCGCATGATCGCGCACGTGAAGTAGCCGAACGCGCGGTGCAGCTCCTCGACCGCCGCCTCCACGATCTCGTCCACGTCGGTCATCTCGGACAGCCGCGCGCCGAGCGCGTTCGCCAGCGTGAGTTGGCGGTTGCGCTTGCGCAGCGGCTCGCTCTCCCGACCCGCCGTGGCGCCGGGCGCCCGCCGGCGCTCGTCGCCTTGGTCGCCGTCCCCGTCGGCTGTCGCCGGCTCGCCGGGCCTTGCCTGGCCCAGCTCGAAGTCCTCCGGGACCGACGCCGCCGGAATAGCGGTGCCGCGAATCCCCTGCTGCTTGCCATAGAGGAGGGCGCGGTCCGCCTCGCGCAGCAGCTCGCTCGGGGAGAGCCCCGGCGTCCACTCCGCCACGCCGGCGGTGGCGTAGGTCGCGACCTTGTCGTGGCCCAGCTCGGCGATCGCCTCGCTCAGGCGGTGGATCGCGCGCCGGGCGATCTCCTGTCCCCGCTCGGCCTCGGAGTCCACCGAGACGATCGCGAACTCGTCGCCGCCGTAGCGGGCCACGAAGTCATATGGCCGCACCGCCTGGCGCAGCGCACGGCCCACGCGGCGGAGCACCTCGTCGCCCGCCAGGTGGCCCTGCCGCTCGTTCACCTGCTTGAAGTGGTCGAGGTCGATGAGCACGACGGTCAGCGCGCGGCCGGTGCGGCGGCTGCGCTGCATCTCGCGGCGCAGCGTCTCGTGAAGCGCGGCGTGGTTCATGCAGCCGGTGAGCGCGTCCGTGCGCGCCGCCTCGGCCAGGTCGGCGTGGACGCTCGCGTTGCGACAGGCGACCGCCGCAAGCTCGGCGAAGCTCTCGAGCAGGTGGGCGTCCTCGTCGAGCACCAGCCGGTCGGCCGTCCAGCCACACCACATCGCGCCGCGCAGCTCGCCGTCCCAGCGCATCGGCACCGCGAGCGCCGTGCGGATGTCGGCGAACGGCGAGCCGACGGACGGCGCGGCGTCGCGGACGTAGTCGTTGGAGAGGATCGGGCGCCCGAGCTCGAGGGCGCGGGCGGCGATCCCGCCGGCGTGCTCCACTGCGCCGCCCGCCTCGCGCGCGACGCTCGAAGCCTCGAGCATCAGCGCGTTGCCGCCAGAGCCGCGGAACACCAGCACGCGGTCGGCGCCGAGGATCCCAGCCGCCTCCTCGCAGATCCGCGGCAGCACCCGGGTGAGGTCGAGGCTCTCGTTGAGCGCCTTCGCCGCGCGCGCGATGGAGCTCTGGCGCGCGCGCTGGGCGCCGTGCTCCTCCGCGAGCATGAGCTGGGCGAGGTTGGCGCGGGCCGCCTCGGCGAGCGCGCCGACCGCCTCGAGGTCGAAGTCCTCGAACGCCTGCGCCCGCTCGTCCGCCACCATCAGCCCGTGGGCGATCGCGCCGCTCGGGTGGACCATCGGCGCCACGAGCGCGGCCTGCGGCCGCGGCTGGAGTCCGCTGGCCAGCGCGAGCTCGCGGGCCTGGGCGGTGCTGAGCTTGGTTGGCCGGCCGGTGGCGAGCGCCTCGCCGAGCGGCGAAGCCTCGTCGAGGCCGAACCAGTCGCGGTGCGGCGGGTGGGGGTCGCCGGCCACGACGGCCGCGCGGCCGGCGCGCTGGTCGACCACGAACACCAGCGCCGCGGACGCGCCGAAGTACGCGCGCGCCTCGCGCGCGAGCGCGGCCGCCAGGACGTCCGGCCGGTCGGCGGCGGTGGCCGCCGCCAGCAGGCGTGAGACTGCGTTGATCGCCTGGCCGCTGCGGGCGGGCGGCGGCTGGTCGGCCGAGCGGTCCGTCGCTGGTACCCCCTCTCCGGGTCCATTGTAAACCCGGTCCCGGCTCAATCCCCGCCCTCAGCCCCCGCGTGGCCGCGTGCCTTGCCCGGCTCCGGCGACTTCGGGAACTTGCCCTTCTTCCTACCGCCGGGGAACTGCTCCCCGGCCGGCGCGGATGAGCACGTATCGAGGTGGAAGGCGTCGAGCAGCCACTGGGGTCCGGACCGGACGAGGCCGACCGTGCCGCACACGTGGTCGGTGCGGGTCGTGTGGACCGCCTGCGACTGCAGCCGCACGGTCGCCGAGTCGGCGGTCTGCTGCTCGGTCCGGAGCACCGGGAACGAGATCGAGCGGAGCGTGGACTGGCCCGACGCGAAGGAGCTCTCGCCGCCCAGCTGCGCCTTGCCGCTCTCGGTGAGCATCGCCCACGCCGCGCCGTAGTCGTGGCTCGCGGCGTGCTGGTAGAAGCTGTTCACCGTGCCGGCAGGGCTGGTCGCGGGCGCCTGCGCCGGGGCCTGGGCTGGGGCCGGCGCGGCCTGGGGCGCGGAGCGCTTCTTGGCCTTCTTCGCCTTCGCTTCCCTTGCCGGCGCCGGCTTCGTGGCGTTCTCGTTCTTCGAATCACCCCCGCCCGAGGCCAGGGTGGCGATCAGCGCCACTGCCGCCAGGGCCGCGAGCGCGGCCAGGATGGGCAGGTAACGGCGGCGGTCGGATCGAGGTTGCGGTTGAGCACCTATATGGCCCCCAACTGCAACCGGGGCCGGCGCGGGCGCCGGTTGCTGTTGACCGGAATAGTTACTGTCAACTGCAACCGGCGTGGGCGCCGGCGCGGCGGCCGGGCGCCGCGCGGGTCGCACCGGCATCGCCATGGTCGCATCGGTCTTCTCCGCCGCGAACGCGCGGTCCAGCTCCTTCACCAGCCCGCCCGCCGTCGGCCGCTCGGCCGGGTCCTTGGACAGACCGCGCGCCAACACGGCGGCCGCCGGCGCCGGCGCGCCCGGGAGCACGTCGCGCAGGTCGGGCACCGGCGCGTTCACCACGCGCTGCGCGACCTCCAGCGGGGTGGCGCCTTCGATCGGCTTGCGGCCGCTCAGCGCCTCGTAGGCCACGGCCGCCAGCGCGTACACGTCGGCCGCCGTGCCGCCGTCCTCGCCCTCGAGCCGCTCCGGCGCCATGTACGCCGCCGTGCCGAGCACGGCGCCGCTGCGCGTGATCCGCGAGTGCTCGGCCGCGGTCGCGATGCCGAGGTCGGCCAGCTTCGCCGTGCCGTCCTTGCGAAGCAGGACGTTGGCCGGCTTCACGTCGCGGTGCAGCACGCCGTGGCCGTGCGCGTGGTCGAGTGCGTCGGCCACGCCTCGCAGGATCGGGAGCAGCCGCTCAGCGGGCAGCGGCGCGGCGGCGATCTCGTCGCGCAGCGTCTGCCCCTCGACGTACTCCATGACGATGAGGACGCCCTCTTCGTCGGGCGCGATGTCATAGACCGCCACGACGTTCGGGTGGTTCAGCGACGCGCCCACCTGCGCCTCGCGCTGGAACCGGCGCACCACGTCGTCGTCCGACACGTCGGCATGCAGGCGCTTCACCGCCACCTGGCGGCGAAGCCTCTCGTCCTCGGCGAGCCACACCGTGGCCATGCCGCCCGATCCCAGACGTCGGATCGTGCGGTAGCGATCGGCGAGCACCCGGCCTGTCATCCCGACGGCCATGTGGAAGTCAATACCCGGGGCGCCGGGCCCCGGAACTGCGACCTATACCCGCTGGATCAGCGTGCCCGTGCCGAGCCCGCCGCCGCAGCACATCGTCACGAGGCCGGTCTCCTTGTCGGAGCGCTCGAGCTCGTGCAGCAGCGTCGTGATCAGGCGCGCGCCGGTCGACCCGAGCGGGTGCCCGAGGGCGATCGCGCCGCCGTTCACGTTCACGCGGTCCATGTCCGGCTCGAGCTCGCGACGCCAGGCTGCGACGACCGAGGCGAACGCCTCGTTGATCTCGATCAGGTCGATGTCCGACATCTTCATGCCGTTGCGCTCGAGCAGCTTGCGCGTGGCAGGGATCGGACCGGTGAGCATGATCACGGGATCGACGCCGACGGTCGTCTGGTCGACGATCCGGGCGCGCGGCTTGAGCCCGAGCGCGTCGGCCTTCTCGCGCGCCATGAGCAGCACCGCGGCGGCGCCATCCGAGATCTGCGACGAGTTGCCCGCGGTGATCCGCAGGTTCTCCTCGCCGCCCACGTACTGGCCGGCCTCGGGGAACGCGGGCTTGAGCGACGACAGCTTCTCGAGGCTCGTGTCCGGGCGGATGCCCTGGTCGGCCACGTAGGTGTCGCCGTTGACCGCGAACGGCACGATCTCGCGCTCGAAGCGGCCCTCCTCGGTGGCCTGCGCGGCGTTCTGGTGCGAGCGCAGCCCGATCTCGTCGAGCTCGGAGCGCGGGATCTCCCACTTGTCGGCGATCATCTCGGCCGAGATCCCCTGCGGCACGAGGTTGTACTTCTCGAGCAGCGCGGGCGGCCACGGCGACCCGACCTCGTCGACCCACTTGAAGCCGACGCCCATCGGGATGTGGCCCATGTGCTCAACGCCCGAGCCGATCACGGCGTCGTGGACGCCGGAGGCGACGAGCGCAGCGCCGAAGTTCACGGCCTGCTGGGCCGAGCCGCACTGGCGGTCGACGGTGGTCGCGGGAGTCTCGACCGGCAGGCCGGCCTGGAGCCAGGCGTTGCGGCCCACGTTGAACATCTGCTCGCCGTACTGCTGGACACAGCCCGTGACGACGTCCTCGACCTCCTCGGCCGGGATCCCCGCGCGCTCGATCACCTCGGTGTAGGTCTTCGCGAGCAGCGCGTTGGGGTGCGTGTCCTTGTAGTAGCCCTTCTCGGGGTGTCCGCGCCCGATCGGCGTGCGGACGGCCTCGACGATGACCACCTCACGGCCGTGTCCGTTCTGCATTCTGGTTCAGCCCCCTGAAGATCGCTCTGGGTGGTGTGCCCCGTCCCGGCGGCCGCGTCGGCTCGTCCAGGCGGCGGCTTCTCCAATTACTGTACTGAATTGACTGGTGAGTCAACCAACCCTCAGCGAGCGCCTGGGAATCGCCGGGACAGGGGCCGTGGCGGCGGGGCTCGCCAGGGTCGCGTCCGCGCGCGGCGAGGTCGTGGTGTGGGCTCGCAGCCCGGATTCCGAGGCCAGGGCGCGCGCCGAGGTGGGCGGCGAGGCGCGGCACACCACCCACCTCGGCGCGCTCGGCACGTGCAGCTTCGTGGTCGAGTCGGTGGTCGAGGACCACGCCGTCAAGTCCGGCCTGCTGGCCGAGATCGGGGCGCTCGCGCCGCCCGACACCGTGATCGCGTCGACCACCTCGTCGCTGTCGGTGGCCGACCTCGCGGAGGCGAGCGGGCGGCCCGATCGCTTCGTGGGCCTCCATGTGTTCAACCCGGTGGAGAGGATGGAGCTGGTCGAGCTCGCGTTCCCGCCGGCGGCCTCAGACGAGACGCGCTCGCGCACGCTCGCCCTGTGCGAGTCGCTCGGCAAGGTGCCGGTCGAGGTGCCGGACGCCCCCGGCTTCGTGGTCAACCGGCTGCTGTTCCCGTACCTGTTCTCGGCGGTGCGGCTGCTCGAGGAGCACCCGATGCCGCCCGAGGCCGTGGATCAGTGCATGCGGCTCGGAGCGGCCCATCCGATGGGACCGCTGCGGCTGCTCGACTTCGTCGGGCTCGACGTGGCGGCCGCGATCGGCCGCGAGATCGGCGAGGACGTGCCGGCGCGGCTGCGCGAGCTGGTGGACGCCGGCGCGCTCGGGCGCAAGACCGGCCGCGGCTTCTACGACTACGAGCCCGGAGCCTGAACCGCCGCCCGGGCCTCGGCCGGGTCCATGTACGAGCGCACCCGCATGATCCCGCCCGCGTCGTCGAACGTCGCGACGTACGCGACGTCGGCGTCGAGCGTCACGCCGCTCGTCCTGCCGTGGCCGCTCACGTGCGCCAGTGTCAGAACGAGGTGGCCGTGGTCCTGGATCTCGCTGACCTCGACCGCGAGGTGCCACACCGTGCGCCACTCGTCCCAGTACTCGCGCATCCCGTCGCGTCCGCGGTAGACCTTCTGGCTTCCCTCGAACCGCCGGGCGATGTCGGACACAAACTCGCCGTCCGCGTGCGCCGACTCCACCCAGCCGTCGAAGTCGTCGCGGTTCCACGCCTCGAACGCTCGCCGCATCGCCTCCACGTTCTCCCGCGACATCGGCGGGAGTATCCCGGAGGTCGCTAGGCGGCCTGGGGGCGGCGCACCAGCGCGCGCGTGCGGGCGGGCATCCCGTTCGCGAGGTCCCAGACGACGTCGGCCTCGCCGCAGCCCTGCGCGGCGGCCATCTCGCTCACGCGGTCCCACGGGAGCTGCGCGTCGGGCAGGTCGTCCCAGCGTGCGAGGTCGAGCGACTCGCGTGCGCCGGTGAGCGACGGGCCCAGCTCTCCTTGCGCGTCCAAGAGCAGCCGGAGCGCGTCACGCTGTGAGTCGGTGAGGCGAACGGACCACATCTGCAAGACCTCCTGGGAGTGAGGATGCTTCTTGCCAGCCGAACTTAAATGCGGTGCCGGACGGACGCCGTCTCGACATCTCTCTTCAGGGGTACGCTCGCTCCGCTCGCTCAAAGAGCCCCCTTCAGAGAGACATCGAGCCGACGCCCGTCCTGATCGGGTTGACGGGCAGCGGCGCATCGGGTTTGTGTCAGTCGCGCCGGCTGCACTTCGTCACCGCCTGCCGGCTCCGGCCCACCCTCCTAAGCCGCTGTTCGCCGGCGCCCTCGCCGGCTACCGACTCCCGCTAGCTGCAGGTCTCGACCGCGATCTTGATCTGACCGCTGCCGGGCTTCACGTACTCGATCGTCTGGCGGCTGATGATCTGGTCCAGGTCGAGGTTCGCCGCGTGGCCGGCGCGCAGTGCCGCGCCGAGCGTCGCCTTCACGGCCCAGCCGTTGCTCTTGAGGCAGCTGACGAGATGGGTGTCGGCGGTCGTCCGCCGCGCCGGCGGCCGCGAGGGCGACCGCCAGCCGGGCCGCCGCGGTCATCCGGTTCCCGTCTCCTCCGCGGCCGCCTCGGGCTGGGGCAGGTCGTCGCCGGTGCGGCGCTCGGGCTCGTGGTCGCGTATGCGCACGGCCTCGATGCGGTTCTCGCGCACGGACTCCACGCGCAGCGAGTACCCGTTGGCACGCACCATGTCGCCGCGCTTCGGCAGCCGGCCGAGCTGGCTGAACACGAAGCCGCCCACCGAGTTGTAGGCGTCCGAGTCAGCCGGCAGCTCGATGCCGTAGTCGGCGAGGTCGGTGATCGGCACGTGCCCGCGCGCGTACCAGTCGCCGTTCGGAAGCTGGCGAATTCCCGCCACCGCAGGGTCCGACTCGTCGAAGATCTCACCGACGATCTCCTCGATGATGTCCTCGATCGTGACGATCCCGGCGGTGCGGCCGTACTCGTCGACCACGACCGCCATCGAGGTCCGCTGGCGCTGCAGGTCGGCGAGCAGATCGTCGAGCGGCTTGGTCTCGGGCACGATCACGGCGTGCTTCACGGACGGCTCGATGCTCGCGTCCGCTCCGCGCTCGAGCAGCAGTCGGGCGAGTGAGTTGTTGTGGGCGATGCCACGAATGCGGTCCGTGTTCTCGTCCTCGGTCACGAGCAGCCGCGTGTGGCCCGACTCGATGCAGCGGGTCAGTGCGTCTCTCACCGGCTCGGCGATGTCCACGGTCACCACGGCCGGGATCGGCGTCATCACCTGGCGCGCCTCCTGCTCGTGCAGGTGGAAGACGCCCGACAGCATGCCGGCCTCGCCGGGGTCGAGCGTGCCGCCGGTTGCGCTGCGGGCGATCAAGAACTTGAGGTCCTCCGACGTCGTCTCCTCCTCCCCGAGGTTCTCGGTCCGGACCCCGAGCGGCCGCAGGATCAGCCCGGCGAGCCACGTGAGCACGAGGCTTATCGGGCGGAACAGGGTGGTGAAGAACTGCAGCGGCCGCGCGATCCGCCGCGCCACGCCCTCCGCGTGGGCCACCGTGTACACCTTCGGCACGAGCTCGCCGAGCGTGATGTGGGCGCTGGTCAGCACCACGTAGGCGATCACCCCGGCGATCGCCACCGCCGCCGCGTGCCCCAGCGGCCCGCCCAGCGGTCCCTTGAGGTAATGCGCCAGGACGGGCTCGCCGACGGCGCCGATGCCGATCGACATGAACGTGATGCCCACCTGGCAGGCGGCGATGTACTCGTCGATGTGGTCGATCTGGCGGCGGGCGAGCGCGGCGCCCGACGCGCCCTCGTTCTCGAGCGCCTCGATCCGGTCGAGCCGCGAGCGGACGAGCGCATACTCCGCGGCCACGAAGAACGCGTTGAGGAGGATGAGCGTGGGGACGCCCAGCAGGAGGAGCGCGATCAAGGTGCGCTCATCCCGGCGGCCCGGCTACTTCGAGGCGGTTCGTCGTCAATCAAGGCGAACTCGGGCGCACGTTAGCAGTCGCCACGTAGACCTGGCCAGGGCCGTCGCGCTCCGTCTCGAACGCCGCCAGCACGCGATCGCGGGCGCAGGCGAGTCGCGGGCGCCAGGCATCTCCCGCCCGGGCGCCGCCGTCGTCCACGCGCAGCGGCGCGCCGCTGCGCCTCCCTCCCCGCACGCGAACCAGCTCGATCCGCGTGCGGCCGGCGCTCGCGTCCTGAAACGCGACCAGCGTGGTGCCGCCGGCCGGGCACGCCGAGGGCGCGAACGTGGACACCGGACGGCGGCCGTACTGGTCCACCTGGACGTTCGGCCTGCCGGGCGTGGCGGCGAACACGTCGTAGCCCTGGTGCGGGCGCGGGCCGGTGGAGTCCCGCTTGCGCCAGTCGGACCACACGACCAGCGGCAGGCCGGGCCCGAGGACCGGGTCCGGCGAGTCGGCCAGCACCTCCTGCTGCTGCGAGTCCCCCTCGCGGTTGTCGGTCACGCGCACCTGCGTGCCGAACGACGCGCCGCCGTCCAGCGAGCCGCGCGAGAACACGCCCCAGTCGTAGTTCAGGAAGTCGACCCACGCCGCCAGCACGCGCCGGCCGCGGACAGCGAGCCGCGGCGCCCACGAGTTGTCCAGCTTGGCGGCGAGCGTGGCCGGCTGGCCGGTGTCGAGCCGCCGCGCGCGCTCGGCCACGCCGTGGCGGATGCGCGCGTAGTAGACGTGCGCCTGCGGCAGGCCGTCGTCCTGCGAGCGCAGCCGGGCGTCCACGAAGGCCGCGTGGACAGGACCGCTCCGCCCCTGCGCGAGCGCCGCGCGCCACTGGGCCACGCCGCGCGCGGGGCGCGGGTCGATCGCACGCGGCGCGCCGAAGCTCAGGCCGCGGCCGCGCGTGCGCGCGTAGTAGACGCGCTGGGTACCTGTGGAGTCGTCGTTCCAGGCGAGCGTCACGCGCGACCGCGGCCCGATCGCCACCGCGGGCCACTGCTCGTCGGCGGCGCCGCGCGGGCGGCCTGTGGGGTGGACGGCGCGCGACCAGGTCCTGCCGCCGTTCGACGTGCGCGCGAGCACGATCTGGTCGTGGCCGCCGCGCCGTTCCTCGAACGCGATCACGCCGCGCCGCCCGCGCAGCGCCACCGCCGCGCCCCGCTGCGGGTGCACCGACGGGTGCACCGCGCGCGAGCGGCCGAACGGCGCGGTGTTCACCCGCGCGCCGCGGTACGGACGCCGGCCGGGCTTGCGGCCGACGGTCACGTCGCGCCACAGCACGCCCTCCACGTGACCGTTCTCGCACGGCGCGGGACGGCGCGGGTCCGGGCAGTCGACGCCGGAGCCGGGCAGCAGCTTGCGGCCCGCGGCGGCCACGCGCGCACGACGGTGCGGGGTCATCTCGCCCGGGGTGAGCGGGTCGCGCACCACCCACGGCATGACGGCGGTCAGGCCGGGCCTGTCCGGCTGACCGATCAGATGGCGGGCGGCGTTCGACGCCGGAGCCCGCGCCCCGTGCGGCTTCACGGCCATGTGCGACTGCTGGTCGGCCGTGTAGTTGAAGATGTTGCCGACGAGGTCCGGCTCGGCCATCGCGTCGACCGACGGCAGCTTGAGCGCGTTCGAGTAGCCCGAGCCGAGCATCGTGTCGGGCGCCCACATCCGGTGGGCGTCGGTTGCGGTGTCGCCCAGGAACCATTCCGGCTGGACGAGGAGGTCCACGCGCGCCTCGTCGAGCCGCGCCTGCACGTCCGGCATCCAGGCGTCCTTGCTGGTCACGAAGCCGAGGGTGCCGACCTGCGTCCGCAGCGCGCTGAGCCCGGAATCGATCGGCCCCGGGAACAGGTCGAGCTGTCCGGGCAGCTCGGTCGGGGTGAGGTACTCCTTGACCTGCCTCGACACGAGGCGGCCGCGCGGATCGAACACGAGCGCCATGTTCGACGGCCTCGGACTCGTCGCCTCGTACACGTAGTCGCGGCCCGGGTCGAACGGGTCGCCGAGCTGGTGGACCTTCGCCGCATTCTGCTCGCTGCAGCGCTCGCCTGTCGACAGCCGCGGCGGCCTGGCGCGGTTGAAGGCGTCCCTGTCCAGGCAGACCACCTTCCAGCTCTGCGCCACGTCTGCGCCCGCGACGAGCCACACCCGGTATCGGCGGGCCATCTGTGAGAACGTCTCGACGGACACATGCACGAACGTGTCGGTGAGCGCAAGCAGGAGCTGGCGCACGGGGATCGGCCGCGCGGCCACGTCGGGGTACTTCGAGCCGTAGTACGAGTTCTGTTGCGGGTAGAGGCCGATCAGCGTGGCGATCGACCCCTCGAGCGATCCCGAGCTCCGCGCCGGCGCGGCCCTCTGGCCGGTCAGCGCCGCGAACAGCCCGACGTCCTCCGGCCACAGAACCAGGTTGCGGCCGTCGCGCCTCAGGTGCGAGGCGAAGTCGTCGGCGCCGCGCTGGACGGTCGGGCCTCCGGGACCGCGGAGCCGCCGGTCCGCCAGCGCGAGCATCTTGTCGTGGAAGGTGCGGCGGCTCTGCATCCAGGCGAGGTCAAGCTTCGGCTGCATCGCGAAGACGCGCACGCGGCGCGCGTCGGCGCTCCCGGGCATCGCGACCGCGAGGGCGCACAGCGCCAGCGCGCACAGCGCCAGCGCGGCTGAAGCGAGGCCCCTAGGCCTGCTCGTCGATCTTCCGCGCAAGCTCGAAGTCGCCCTCGGTGATCCCGCCCTGCGAGTGCGTCGACAGCGACACCGTCACCTTGCTCCACGAGATCGTGAGGTCCGGGTGGTGGTTCATCTCCTCGGCGGCCGGGGTGATCCGGTTCACGAAGTCGACCGAGCCCTTGAAGTCACCGCGGTCGAACTCCTTGCGCAGGGCGTCCCCGTCGCGCTGCCAGCCATCGACCCCACCGAGCCGCTCCTGGATTTCGTCGTCGCTCAGAACTGCCATGGTTCACCTCCCGTGCGCATCGCCAGCCTCGTCCCATCCGCGACCGAGACGCTGTTCGCCCTTGGCCTGGGCGACGACGTCGTCGCGGTCACGCATGAGTGCGATTATCCGCCAGAGGCGACCGAGCTGCCCCACCTGACCCGGTCGGTCCTCTCCCCCGGCCTCTCCGCGGCCGAGATCGACGCCGCCGTCCGCGAGCGCACCGAGCGCGGCGAGGCGATCTACGAGCTCGACCACGGGACCCTCCTGGACGCCGAGCCCGACCTGATCGTGACGCAGGCGCTCTGCGAGGTCTGCGCCGTGTCGTCCAACGACGTGCGCGCTGTGGCCGAGGAGCTCGACCCGGTGCCGGCGGTCCTGTCGCTCGACCCGACGACCCTCGGCGAGGTGCTCGCGGGCGCCCGCGACCTCGCGGCCGCCGCCGGCGTGCCGGACGAGGGCACGCGGCTCGTGGAGCACGCCGCCGCCCGGGTCGACCTCATCCGCGAGGAGGTGGACGGCGCCCCCCGCCCCCCGACCGTCGCCCTCGAATGGCTGGACCCCCCGTTCCTCGGGGGCCATTGGGTGCCTCAGATGATCGAGCTGGCGGGCGGCGACGACCCGCTCGGCTTCGCCGGCGAGAAATCGCGCACGGCGTCGTGGGAGGAGATCGAGGCGGCGCGGCCGGAGGTCGTGGTGGCGATGCCCTGCGGCTACGACGCGGCCCGTGCGGCCGACGAGGCGCGCGGGTACGCCGACCGGCTCGCGGCGCTCGGCGCCAGGCGGATCGTGGCCGTCGACGCCGCCGCGTACTTCTCGCGCCCGGGGCCGCGGCTGATCGAGGGCCTCGAGCTGCTCGCGCACGTGCTGCACCCCGACCGCGTGGCGCCGCCGGAGCGCGGCGATCAGGCGCTGATCGCGATCGAGCCGGCCACCGCGGCCGCGCAGATCAGCCCGACCGCTCCCGCCGCGGCGCCGAACGGCAGCCGCAGCCGCGGCGCCAGCTCGTAGATCACTATCGCCGCGAGCGTGCCGCCGATCAGGCCGCCGATGTGGCCGCCGATCGAGATGCCGCTGATGCCGAACGTGAGCGCGAGGTTCAGGCCCAGCCAGAACACGAGGCCGCTCTCCATCGGGTTCACGCCGCGCGCGCGGAGCACGACGATCGCCGCGCCGAGCAGACCGAAGATCGCGCCCGAGGCGCCGACCGTGAACCCGATCGGCTGGGCGATCAGCGCGCCGAGCGAGCCGGCGAGCAGCGAGGTGACGTAGATCAGGGCGAAGCGCAGGCGCCCCACGACCGGCTCGAGCAGGCTGCCGAGCACCCACAGCCCGAGCATGTTGAACAGCAGGTGCGACAGGCCCGCGTGGATGAAGCCCGAGGTGACGATGCGGTAGACCTCGCCGTCTCCGACGGTCGCGCGTGAGAGCGCACCGTCGCGCACGATCGTGTCGGTGCCGATGCCCGACACCCCGCCCGACCCGCCGCTGAGGTACGAGCCGAGGGCCACCGCCACGTTGATACCGATGAGGATGTAGGTGAGCGTCGGGGTCTCGCGCGACGCGGCCGGCAGCTGGCGCACGCGGGTGCGTTCGCGCGAGCACTCGGGACAGCGCATGCCGACGGACGTGGTCGTCATGCAGTCGGGGCAGATCGGCCGGCCGCAGTTGGAGCACGACACCCCGGTCTCGCGGCCGGGGTGGCGGTAGCACGTCTGCACGGGGGGTGACGATATCCCCCACCCCACTCGGGGCCCCGCCTCAGGCGCGCGCCACGATGACCGGCGCCTCCGTGGGCTGCGCGACACCGCCCGCGCGCTCGCGCGTGACCATCACGCGGTCGCCGGGCTTCAGCTCGTGGGGGATCGCCGCGGCGCCGGTGCCGTCCGAGTGCACCTCGAACAGCGCGCCGGCGGGACGCACCACGCCGTCGTGCTGGATCCACACCTCGTACACGCGGCCACCGGCAAGCACGGGCATCCCCGCGACCCGCAGGCTCGCGTCCGCGCCATCCTTCACGTGCAGCCGCGCGCTGGCGCCGGGAAGGCGGGTGGCGGCGGCGACAACGCGGGTGGACGAGCCGTCCCGGCTGGCCCGGTCGACGCCGAAGCCGATCGCGGTGCCGAGGAGCACGAGCGCGGCCGCGGCGCCGGCGAGCTGGGGCCAGCGGAGCCCGAAGCCGGGCAGCGCGAGCCCGCGCCGGCGACGGCGGGACGGGGCCGGCGCGGCCGCGGGCTCGGTCCCCTCCGACTCGACGGCCTGCATCAGCGAGCGCTTCAGCCCCGGCGGGGGCTCGAACTGCTCGACGGCATGCGCGATGGCGTCGGCCGCCGGACGCAGCCGCGCCACCTCCTGCTGGCACTCGGCGCACGCCATCAGGTGGCGCTCGAACGCGCTCTGCTCGAGCTCGGTCAGCGAGCCGAGCAGGTAGGCGCCCGCGTCGTCCGCGTGACGGTCGTGCTCGGTCGTGCTCACGGCGTCGCCTCGATCCCGCTCACAGCGCCACCTCGCGCGACAGGCTGCGGCGCAGCTTGTCCAGGCCCAGCCGCATCCGGCCCTTCACCGTGCCGACGGGCATGTCCAGCATCTCGGCGATCTGCGTGTGCGTGAAGCCGCCGAAGTACGCGAGGTCGATCACCTGGCCCTGCTGGTCGGGCAGCTCGTCGATCGCGGCCCGCACGGTGCGCGCCTCCTCGCGGCGCGCGACCTCGACGTCGGTGCGCTCGCGCGCCTCCTGCCACTCCTCGATCCCCTCGGCGCTCGCGCGGCGGCGCTCGTGGACCAGGTTGCGGCGCAGGGCGTCGATGGCGCGGTGGTGCACGATCCCGAGCACCCACGTGCGCACGCTGCCGCGATCGCTCTGGTAGCGAAGGCGGCTGCGCCAGATCGACAGGAAAGCCTCCTGGGTGATGTCCTCGGCGATCACGCGGTTGCCGACCATCCGGTATGCGAGCGAGAAGGCCGGCCCGCCGTGGCGGTCGTAGACGGCCTCGAAGGCGCGCGCGTCCCCCCTGGCGACGAGCTCCATGAGCTCCTCGTCGGCGAGGCGGGGAATGTCGACCGTCGCGATCATGCTGGGACGCCGGCGCATGGCGCCTGGCCGTGTGTACGCGAAACCGATGTTCGCGGATCAGCGCCGTGGGCGCGAGCCGTGCAGCCGGCGCTCCCGGTTCAGCGGCCGAGGCGCCGGCGCATGTCGCCGGAGACCTCGCGCAGCCCCTTCTGGAGCGCGCGCAGCCCGTGCGCCTCGCTGGCGCGCTGCTTCTGTCGCGCGCGGACGAGGATGAGGGCGCCGCCTGCGGTGCCGGCCACCATGCCCGCCGCCGCCAGCCGGGCCCAGCGACGCGGATCGCGGAGCGCGCTCGGATCGAACTCGGCGAGCTCGTCGACCGCGGCGTCGGTCAGCTCGGTCAGACGCCGCTCGAGCTGCTCGGCGAGCGCGCCCGGCGGCTCGACCGGGGACAGCGCGTTCGTCAGCAGGCGCTCGAGGCGCTCGGCTCCGGCCTCACTCATCGCCGGCCTCCTCCTTCAGTCGCTCCTCCAGCTGCTTGATCGCGCGGTGGATGAGCACCTTGGTCGCGCCCTCCGAGCGCCCCAGCGCCCGCGCGATCTCGCGGTTGTCCATGCCGATCGCGAAGCGCATGATCAGCGCCTCGCGGCGGTCCTCCGGCAGCCCGGCCACGCCGCGCAGCACGGCCTGCACCTCCTCGCGCTCCTCCACGATCTCCTCGGTCCCGTGCGGGGCCGAGATGATCGCGGCGTCCTCGAGGTGCGTCTGCGGACGGCGCGAGCGGTCGCGGTGGTAGTTGGCGGCGAGGTTGTGCGCGATCCGGATGAGCCACGGCCGGAGCGGCCGCCCGTTCGACTCGGCCCGCGCGCGCGCGAAGTGACGGTAGGCCTGCAGGAAGGTCTGCTCGGTCAGGTCCTCGGCGTCGTGGTGATTGCCGATCCGGTAGTAGCTGTAGCTGTAGACGTCGCGCAGGTGGGCGCGGTACAGGTCGCTGAACTCGCGGTCGAGCTGGGGCTTGTCCACCGATTCCGCGGCCACGCCGCTGCCGTCCGCCACGCACGCGAGCGTACTCCTAGACGAGCCCGACCACGATCACGCTGCTCGGGTCAGCGGGTCGTCGCTCGCGAGGCCGTCGCGCGTGGCCACCCGCACGCCCGCGCGCTCGAACGTCTCCGTCAGCTGCCGGGAGCGCGCGCTGTCGTCGCAGCGCAGCTCGATCCGAGCGCCGTCGTCGAGGATCGCCCGCGCGCCGTTGGGCACGCCGAGACAGGCGATGGTCGCAGCGCTCGTCCGCTCGCGCAGGAACCGCACGGCGGGCAGCGCATGGGTGCCGAGGCCGCCGCGGACGGGCAGCACCACGGTGGTGCGGTGGCCGATGTCCTCGCCGAGTCGCGCCACCACGCCGGGCAGGGCTCGCAGCGGGGTGGCGATCACGATCAGGTCGAGCGCCGCGGGCTCGAGGTCGGCCACGGTCACCGCGCCGAGGCGCCGCGCCTGCGCGACTGTCCGGCACGCGAGCTGCACGTCCAGGCCCGCGCGCTCGAGCAGCTCGGCCGCGGCGGTGCCCATCTCGCCCGCCCCGACGACGGCCGCCTTCCGCATCGCCGGCAGGCCGCCCAGCCACTCCCACTGGAGCTCGACGCAGGGCCAGATCCGCTCGGTCACCCGTGCGGCGAGCGACGGCGAGGCGTTCTCGACGCTCGGGAAGGTGAGCGGGCGGCCACAGCGCGCCCTGACCTTCGCGGGCCGGATGACCCAGCCGCGGCGGACGTTCTCGGTCCCGGCGACGGCGATCGGGACGACGGGAGCCCCGGACTCGAGCGCCAGGCGGCCCACCCCGCGCTTGGCCCGGCCGAGCGAGCCGTGGCGGATGCGCGTGCCCTCGGGGAAGATCACGACGGCGTCGCCGCGGGCGAGGATCGCCTTGGCGGTGGCCATGGACTCCTCGTCCGACTCGCCGCGGCGGATCGGGAACGCGCCCAGCGCGTTGAGGATCCAGGCCTGCCAGCGCCTCTCGAACAGCTCCTGCTTCGCCACGAAGTAGACCGGCCGGCGCAGGCAGACCCCGACGATGAACGGGTCGAGGAAGCTGCGGTGGTTGGCGGCGAGGATCACGGGGCCGCTTCGCGGGACGTTCTCGCGCCCGTGGCGCTCGAGCCGGAACCAGATCCGCATGGCCGGCTGCAGCACCGCGCGAACCGTCCAGTAGACGACGCGGATCACGCCGCGCTCGCGCGCGCGGGAGTGGTAGCGGCCGAGGTCGTTCATGCCAGTGACCTACCACCGGTTCGACAGTCTCGTTACGCTGCCTGCATGACCTTGGAGCGAAGCCTGCGCGGTGCGCTCGCCGGAGGGATCGCCGCGGCGGCCTGGGCGGCGCAACAGCCGCTCGACAAGCGCGTGTTCGGAGTCGACTACGACGACGCCGAGCTGCTCGGCAAGCTGGTCGCCCGGGGCCCCGAGTGGCGGCCGATCGGGATCGCGATGCACATCGGCAACGGCGCGCTGTTCGGCGGTGCGTACGCGCTGGGCAAGCCGTTCCTCCCGGGGCCGCCCGTGCTCCGCGGCGTGGTGGCGGCCCTGGCCGAGCACGCCGCCACCTGGCCCAGCATGCGGTTCGTGGACCGCCATCACCCGGCGCGGGGCGACTGGCCCGCGCTGTGGGGGAACGGCCGGGCGCTGGCCCAGGCCACCTGGAGGCACGCGCTGTTCGGCGCGCTGCTCGGGGCGCTCGAGCACACGCTGAACGACCGAAGCGCCGACGAGCCGCCCACAGTCCCGGCGTCGTCCAACGGCCACGGCGACATCGAGGCCGCGGCCGTAGCGGGCGTCGCCTGATCCCGCCGGAGTAGCTCAACTGGCAGAGCAGCCGCCTTGTAAGCGGCAGGCTAGGGGTTCGAGTCCCCTCTCCGGCTTCGCCCACCTCGCGCGTCGCTCGCGCCGAACGGGACGGCCGGCAGCCGCGCCGTGAGCTCGCGCGCGCGGTCGTAGTCCTCGACGCTCGCCACGACGAGCTCCTCGAGCGAGAGCTCGGGCGCCGCGATCGACCGGGCGTGCTCGAGGGCCTGTGGTTGCGACATCGCCGTAAAGCGCCGCCCGCGAGCGGCCACCTCGGCCAGTGCGATCTCGGCGCCGTCCGCGGTCAGGCAGCCGTGGCGCGAGATGAACGCTCCGACCTCGGCGGGCGGCTCCCCCAGCTCCAGCTCGAGCTCGAGCTCGAGCTCGACCGGCATGGTCTCGTAGGTGGCGTTGATCTCCCAGTCGGTCACGAGCGCGAGCTGGGCGGCGCTCAGGAAGGCCACGAACGTTTCGACCGCGGTGCCGGGCGAGCGCTGGAGCGTGGCGGGAATCGATCCGTACACCGCGATGTGCGACGAGTAGACGGCGTCGAAGTCGTGCAGCGTGCCGCGCACCAGCGGCAGGACCGCGTCGAGCTCCTCGGGGAACTTCCAGCCGAGGCTCTCCGGCGACGCGTTCGACCCGTAGGCGAGGACCGGCGTGCGGCCGGCCACGAGCTCGGGCGCCAGCTCGCGCAGGTCGTGGACGCGACCGTCGTCGATCAGCACCGATCCGCTCGGGCGCGGGAAGGGGTAGGCGAGCGCGCGTTCGAGGATCTCGGCCCGCCCCACGATGGGGCGAGGCTACCCGCGG
Organism: Thermoleophilaceae bacterium; assembly: GCA_045805345.1. Taxonomy (GTDB): domain Bacteria; phylum Actinomycetota; class Thermoleophilia; order Solirubrobacterales; family Thermoleophilaceae; genus AC-37. The sequence goes on from JBJMLK010000048.1 coordinate 17,815, forward strand.
ATCAGCACGGGCGTGCCGAGCGGCACGCGCCGCATCAGCACCTGGAGGTCGCGGTCGGCGGCCCGGAGGCAGCCGGCCGAGGCGGGCGTGCCGATCGTCGACGGCGCGTTGGTGCCGTGGATCGCGAGGCGGCTACCGCCCGTCCACCCGGGCGGGGGGTGCGGCTGGTGGCCCGACAGCGCGAGGATGCAGCAGCCGTAGTAGGGCCCGTACTGCGAGCCGGAGAGCTTGTCGGTGATCGAGAAGCGGCCGTGCGGCGTGGTCGAGCCGGGGCGTCCGACGGCGACGCTCACGTGACGCCTGACGCGCCCGCGGATGCGGAGCTCGAGCCGACGGCGTGAGAGGTCGACGGTCAGCTTCACGCTGGTGGCGCGGCGGTCGAGCGAGCCGGAGCGGGCGTCGACCCAGCCAAGGCGCCCGTTGCCGAGCTGCGGGGCCGGCACGCCGGCCCAGTGGCCGCGCCGCACCGCCACCGAGAGGGTCGTGGGCGACCCGAATTCCGTGCGGTCGCCGAGCGTGGCGATCACGTGGCCATGCGGGCGGTCACGCAGCCCGACGGAGTGGCCGTCGCGCACGCGCAGCACGGTGCTGGGCGCGGGGACGTGGCGGTGGTGCCGCGGCACCGGCGCGGCGTCGGCGCGCGAGCGGACCTGGGCCAGCGGATGGAGCTCGCGGCCGTCGGCGGGCGCGCTGCTCGACTCCGGCACGGAGCCGTCCTGCGCTCGAAGCGGGGCGGGCGTCCGCTCAGCCCGGGCGCGCGACGCGGACGCGAAGGCGAACCCCGCGGCGGCGAGCACGATCGCACCGAGGAGCGCGACCACGAATCCGGGACGAACAGCGACCACGAGACCGCTGTCGGCGCGCGCGGCCCGATCCTGAAGCCCTAACCGGGGTCAGACCCCCTTGAGACTTGAACCCTCGACGGGGTCAGACCCCCTTGAGGGCGGTTGAGGGTTTTTAGAGAAGCACGCTCCGCGCGTCCAGGTGCGCGCCCACCTTGCGCTTCACGCGCTGGAGGGCGTTGTCCACGGTCTTCGTGTCGCACGTCAGGCGCTCGCCGATCGCCTCGTAGCTGTGGCCGTCGAGATACAGCGACAGCACCGAGCTCTCGAGCTCCGACAGCACGCTCGACAGGCACGCCACCAGGCTGTGGAGCTCCTCCGACGAGATGACCTGGTTGACCGGGTCATGCGCGGTCGGGCCGGGCAGCACCTCGTCCAGGGTCGGCTCGCCGTCACCGGCCGCGGCCGGCGTCTGCGAGAACGACACGTACTGGTTGAGCGGCGTGTGCTTGTTCCGCGTCGAGGTCTTGACCGCGGTGATGATCTGCCGGGTGATGCAGAGCTCCGCGAAGTTGCGGAAGCTCGACTCACGGTCCGAGCGGTAGTCGCGAACCGCCTTGTAGAGGCCGACGAGGCCCTCCTGGATCAGGTCGTCGGAGTCGCCGCCGATCAGGAAGTACGACGACGCCTTGAGGCGGACGAAGCCGTAGTAGCGGCGAACGATCCGGTCATATGCATCCCGCTTGCCGGACTTGGCGAGCGCGACGAGATAGTGGTCATCAACCTCTAGTTGAGATTGAGTGCTACGCGAAGCGGTAATCGACACGTCATCTCCCCTCCGACCCCCTTGGCGTATTGCTAAGGGCCGAAAGCCGAGGCGTACGTACCTCCCCTGGTAGCGCCGACTCTTGCCTGATCTGGGCTAAAGCTCAGGTCAAGCCTTATCTGTGCGCGCGAGGTTCCCAGGTTTATGGAACCCTGTCAAGCCCGGGCGGACGAAATGCAAGATCCCGTACACGAGGGCGGCGGCGGCCGCCGACACGTTGAGCGACTCGACCCGGCCCAGCATCGGCAGGGCGATCAACTGGTCGCAGGCCGCGGCCACCCGCGGGCGAAGCCCTCGCCCCTCGGAGCCGAGCACCAGGACCACGCGGCCGCGATAGTCGGGCTGGTCGTAAGGCACGGCCTCGGGCGACGTCGACGCTCCATAAACCCACGCGGTGTCCTCCTTCGCCGCCGCGAGGAAGTCGGCGACGTTCCGGACGCGCGCCACCGGTAGGTGCTCGACCGCGCCCGCCGACGACTTGCACACCACCGGCGTGACGTGCGCGGACCGGCGCTCCCCGACGACCACCCCCGCGGCGCCGGCGCCCTCGGCCACCCTGCAGATCGCCCCGAGGTTGCGTGGGTCGGTGACCTCGTCGAGGCAGATCACCAGCGCGTCATCCGCCGCCAGCAGCGACCGGGGGTCGGCGTACTCGAACTCCGACGCGTCGGCGCAGATCCCCTGGTGATCCGGCGAGCCCGACCGCTGTGCGAGCTCGGCGTCGGTGGCGTGCACGACCTCTCGGGCATCGCGCAGCCATGGCTCGCGCGCGACCCGCTCGGTGGCCCACACGCGAGCGACCCTCCGCCGCCCGCGGAGGGCCTCGCGCACCGGGTTGCGCCCGTAGACGATCACTCGGCCGGGGTGGCCGCGGCCAGCGCCGACCCGAGTGCCACGATCAGCTCCTCGCCCGTCGGCGTGTCCTCGGGCGACAGCAGCCACTGGATCACGAAGCCGTCGTTGACGGCGATCAGGAACGACGCGACCGCGCGCGCGTCGACGCCCGGCGCGTCGCCCAGGCTCGCCGTGACCATCTCGACCACCCGGTCGCGGGACTCGTTCAGGTGGACGGCCATCTGCCTGCGAAGGTCCTCGGAGCGCTCGGCCTGAGCCATCGCCTCGACGAAGGCCACGAGCAGCGGCCGCTGCTTCTCGAACTGCTCGAGCATGACCATCCAGGAGCGCGCCATCCGTGCCAGGGGCGGGGCGTCCGGGTCGGTGAATGCCGCCTCGCCCAGCATCTCGGTCCATTCCTCGAACAGGCGGATGATCGCCGCGTTGAGGAGGCCCTCCTTGGAGCCGAAGTGGTAGCCGATCGACGCGAGGTTGGCACCCGACGCCGCGGCGATGTCACGCGCGGTGGTCCGGGCGTAGCCCTTCGTCTGGAGGCACTCGATCGCCCCCGCCAACAGCTGCTCGCGACTGCTCGGCTGCGCCACAGGGCGATCGTACTGCGCATTCTCTGTCATACGTGTGTATTGTACATACGTATATATAGCTGCAGATCAAGGGGAGGCGATATGAGCGGGGCGACGCAGGCAGGCGTGAGCACGGCGAGGGGAGGCAACGCGAGCACGGCGAGGGGAGCGGCGAGGAGCGGCGCCCCTGCGGCGCCGGTGGTCGAGGGCCTTCCGCCCGGTCCGCGCTGGCCGCGCGCGCTCCAGACCCTCTGGTACGCGGCGCGCCCCACGTCGATGCTCCGTCGCTGCCGGGCGCGATACGGCCCGGTCTTCACGATCCGCACCTACGGGCTGGGCGACATGGTCTTCCTCGCCGATCCCGCCGCGGTCAAGCAGGTGTTCACGGGCGACCGCGACGTGCTCCACGCCGGCGAGGCCAACGCCGCCATGGAGCCCGTGCTCGGGCCGCACTCGCTCCTCCTGCTCGACGGCGACCGTCACCTTCGTGAGCGCAAGCTGCTGCTCCCTCCATTCCACGGCGAGGCGGTGCGCGCCTACGGCAGCCGGATCGAGGAGATCGCCGCGGAGGAGGTCGCGACCTGGCCGGTGGGGAAGCCGTTTGCGATGCGGCCCGCGATGCAGGCGATTACGCTCGAGGTGATCCTCCGGGCCGTGATCGGCGTCCGCGACCCGGTCCGCCTGGCGCGGCTCCGCGAGCTGCTGCCGCGGCTGCTCGACTTCAGCCTCACCGACATGTGGAGCGTCTGGATCTACCCGGGCGTGATGAACACGTTCCTCGGCCGTCGCCACAAGGCGATCCGCGTCCAGCCCGAGGTCGACCGCCTGCTGTTCGAGGAGATAGCCGACCATCGCGCCGATCCCGATGGCCGCGACGACGTGCTCGCCCTGCTGGTGGCCGCTCGCGACGAGGACGGCGAGCCGCTGAGCGACCGCGCTCTGCGCGACCACGTGGTGACGCTCCTGCTGGCGGGGCACGAGACGACGACCACGGCGCTGGCGTGGGCGTTCGAGCGGCTGGTCCGCCACCCGGCCGCCCTCGACCGACTCACAGGCGAGGTGCGGCGCGGCGAAGGCGACGAATACCTGAATGCCGTCATCGACGAGACCCTCCGCGTGCGACCGATCATCTGGGGCGTCTGGCGGCGGCTGACCGCGGCGACGGAGATCGCGGGCCACAGGCTTCCGGCCGGCACGACGGTCGAGCCGTCGATCTCGCTGCTCCAGGAGTCGGACGCGTTCGACGACGCGCGCGAGTTCAGACCCGAGCGCTTCGCCGCCGGCGCGGCCCCGCCGCCGCGCTACACGTTCATCCCGTTCGGCGGCGGTCCGCGACGCTGCATCGGAGCGGCCTTCGCGACGATGGAGATGCGCTCCGTGCTGGGGACCGTGCTGCGGAGCGTCGAGCTCGCGACCACGACGGCTCGCCCCGAGCAGCCCCGCGTTCATCACGTGACCCTCGTGCCCTCGCGCGGCGGCCGCGTGGTGGTGGCGCGCCGGCTCGAGTCCCGATGAGCGGACGGCGCGCCGAGCTGGAGGCGGCCGGGCTGCTCGACGGCGTCGCCGGCCAGCGCGAGCGCGACGAGCGCGCGGCGCTCGCAGAGGCGCTGCTGGACGACGGCTTCTCGCTCGAGGAGCTGCACGACGCGGCGCGCGCCGACCGCCTGCCGCTCCTGCCGCTCGACCGGGTCCTCAACCCGCCGGACGTCACGCTGACCAGCGTCGAGGTCGCCGGCCGAAGCGAGCTTCCGCTGGAGTTCCTGACGCGGCTGTGGCGAGCGCTCGGCCTTGCGGAGAGGGCCGACGACGAGGTGGCCTACTCGGAGGCCGACGTCGCCGCCGCGGGGACCCTCGCGCCCTTCCTCGGCGCGGGGCTCGACGAGGAGCGGCTCGTGCTGATCGCACAGGTGCTCGGGCACGGGATGGCGCGGCTCGCCGAGACGATCCGCGAGGTCGTGGGCGAGGCGCTGCTCGAGGCGGGCGACAGCGAGCTGACGGCCGGCCTCCGCTACGCCCAGGCCGCCGAGAACCTGGTGCCCGTCCTGGATCCGCTGCTCGGGTACGTGCTGGGCGTCCACCTCCGCGACCAGGTAAAGACTGACGTGCTGCTCCACGCGGAGCTCGCCACCGGCCGCGTGGAGGGCGCGCGCCCGATCGCCGTCTGCTTCGCCGACCTCGTCGGCTTCACCAAGCTCGGCGAGCGCGTTCCACCCGACGAGCTGAGCTCCGCCGGGCGACGGCTCACCGCGATGGCCGTGGATGCCGCCCGGCCGCCCGTGCGGCTGGTGAAGATGATCGGCGACGCCGCGATGCTCGTGTCGCCGCATCCCGAGCCGCTGCTCGAGGCCGCGCTCCGGCTCGTGGAGTCCGCCGAGGCCGACCCGGCCGTTACCCCGCTGCGCGTGGGCGTGGCCAGCGGCGAGGCGATCGCGCACTGCGGCGACTGGCTCGGCGCGCCCGTGAACCTGGCGAGCCGGGTGACCGACGCCGCACGACCCGGCAGCGTGCTGGCCACCAGCGCGGTTCGCGACGCCGCTGTGGGCGCCGGCTTCGCGTGGTCGTACGCGGGGCGGCGCCGGTTCAAGGGCGTTCGCGACGAGGTGCGGCTCTACCGCGCGCGCCCGGCGGGCTAGCCGCCCGGCGGATCCCCGCCCGGGCCGGGCTGGCCGCCCGGCGGGCTAGCTTCGCACGAGCCGCGGCCCGTCCGGCGTGTCGCGCACCTGCCAGCCACGGGCCGCCAGCTCGTCGCGGCGGGCGTCCGCGGTCGCGAAGTCGCGCTCGCGGCGCGCGGCCTCGCGCTCCTCGAGCAGCCTCTGCGCGTCGTCGTCGGGCGCGTCCTCCTCGGTCAGCAGCGACTCGAGACCGAGCACGTGGAGCATCTCCGCCAGCCGGCCGAGCCCAACTGCCTCGCCCGCGTCGATCCGCGTGTTCGCCTCGCCCACCCACTCGAACAGCTCGCGGAGGGCGCCCGGAGTGTTGAAGTCGTTCGCCAGCTGCTGGAAGAAGCGCTCGACCCGGTCGTCGCCGGGGCCCGGCGCGTCGGGCGTGAGGCGCTCGGCGAAGTCGCGAATGCGCGCCACGGTCGCGCGGGCCTCCGCGAGCGTCTCCTCCGAGTACGGCGCCGGCTGCCGGTAGTGACGCTGCACGAAGTACATGATCAGCGCCGCGGGGCCGGCGCTCTCGATCGCCTCGCCGAGCAGCTTGATGTTGCCGAGGGACTTCGACATCTTCCCCTTCTCGCCGAACTGGAGCATCCCGTTGTGCATCCAGATGCGCGCGAGCGGCCGGCCGCGGCCGGCCTCGGTCTGGGCGATCTCGTTCTCGTGGTGGGGGAAGATCAGGTCGGATCCGCCCCCGTGGATCTCGAAGTCGAGGCCGAGGATCGCCTCGGCCATCGCCGAGCACTCGATGTGCCAGCCGGGCCGGCCCTCGCCCCAGGGGGCGGGCCACCACGTGTCCTCGTCCGGCTTGCGCGCCTTCCACAGCGCGAAGTCCTGCGCCTGCTCCTTCGCGGCGCCGACGTCGTCCTCCCCCTGCTCCATGTCGTCCAGCGCGCGGTTCGAGAGCTTGCCGTAGTCCGGGTACGCGGCCGTGCGGAAGTACACGTCGCCGCCCGTCGCATAGGCGTGTCCGCGGTCGATCAGCGCCTGGATGAGGTCGACGATCCCGCCGATCGTCTCGCTGGCCTTCGGCTCGTGGTCGGGCCGGCCGAGCCCGAGCCGCTCGGTGTCCGACTCGTAGCGCGCTGTCATCTCCCGCGCCAGCTCCTCGCTGCCGATCCCGCGCTCGCGCGCGGCGTCGTAGATCTTGTCGTTCACGTCGGTGACGTTCGCGACGAAGGTCACGCCGTAGCCCTCGTGCTCGAGGAACCGCTTCAGCAGCGAGAACACGACGTACGGGCGCGCGTTGCCGACGTGCACCGGACCGTAGACGGTCGGGCCGCACGCGTAGATGCCGACGCGCGCGTCCTCGCGCGGCACGAGCTCGCGCGACTCCCCGCTGAGCGTGTCCTGGATGCGGATCGGGCGCGGCATCAGTCGGGCCAGGCGCGGTCGACGGTCGCCACGGCCAGCGCCGCGATCCCCTCCCCGCGCCCGATCGCGCCCATGCCCTCGTTGGTCGAGAACTTCACGTTCACCTCGCGCCAGTGGAGGCCCAGCGCCTCGGCCAGGCTCACGCGCATCTCGTCCCGGTGGCCGCCGAGCCGCGGCGCCTCGCAGATCACTGTCACGTCCACGTGCTCGACGCTCCAGCCGTGCTCGGTGAGGAACCCGATCACCTCGCCGAGCAGCTCGATGCTGTCGGCGCCGGCGTACTGCTCGTCGGTGTCCGGAAAGTGCTGTCCGATGTCGCCGAGCCCGGCCGCGCCGAGGAGCGCGTCGATCACCGCGTGGGTGAGGGCGTCGCCGTCGGAGTGGCCGAGCAGACCGCGCTCCGCCTCCTCGATCACCACTCCGCCGAGGATCAGCGGGCGCCCCTCCACGAGCCGGTGCGAGTCGTAGCCGATTCCGGAGCGCTCGCTCAACCGAGCGGCTCCATCCGCCGCTCGCGGCGCTCGAACGTCGCGAGCTCGGTGACCCCGAGGTCCTCCAGGTACTCGAGCGCCGCGTCGTACCGGAACGCCAGGTCGGCGGGCACGTGCGCGTCCGACGACAGCGCCACCGGGCGGCCCGCCTCGAGGCACATCGCGAGGAACGCGGGGGCCGGGTAGATCTCGCCGACCGGCTTGCGCAGCCCCGCGGTCGACACCTCGATCGCGACGTCCGACTCGGCGATCCCGTCCATCGCGAGATCGTAGAAGCGGCGCAGGTCGCCGTCGGGTCGCGGCGCGTCGCCGCCCCAGACCTTCACGAGGTCCGGGTGCGCGAGCACGTCGAACATGCCGGTGCGCGCCGCCTCGCCGAGCGTCTCGAAGTAGCGCCGCCAGACCTTGTCGGGGTCGCCGGAGCGCCAGACGTCCCAGTCGCCGCGCATGTCGAGCGCGCGGTCCTGCAGGAAGTGCACGGACCCGACGACGTAGTCCCAGTCGCGCTCGTCGAGCAGGTTCGCCATGCGGTCCTCGCGCCCGGCGACGTAGTCGGCCTCGAGCCCGAGCCGCAGGTCCGTGTCGTCGCGGACGAACTCGCAGTACTCGTCGAGGTCGTCGACGGCGTTGGCCACCCAGAACGGGTGCTCCCACACCGACAGCGCCTGGCGAAAGCGGTGGACGTGCTCCGACACGCCGAGGTACTCGACCCCGCGCTCGGTCGCGACCTCGCGGTAGCGCTCGGCGTTGTCCCGGGTGAAGTGCTCGGCGGGCGTGCGGTCGAGGTCGTCGGGCCGCAGGTGCACGTGGAGGTCGGTCAGCACAGGAGCGTCTCGGCCAGCGCCAGGTCGATCTGGCTCGTGACCTTGAAGTTCTCGGGCGGCGCCTCGACCACCCGGACGGTGCCGCCGGCGGCCTCCACCAGCGACGCGTCGTCGGTGGCCGACGCCAGGTCGCCGCGCTCGAGCGCGTCGCGCAGCACCGACGCCACGAACACCTGAGGCGTCTGGATGGCCCACAGCCGCGACCGGTCGAGCGTCCGCACGACCCGGTCCCCCTCGTCCGTCTCCTTGATCGTGTCGCTCACTCGCGCAGCTGCGACGGCGCCATCGACGCCGTCGCCCACGGCCGCCACGCACGCCTCGACCAGACCGCGCGTGACGAACGGGCGCGCCGCGTCGTGCACCACCGCGATCGTCGCCTCGGGGGCTGCCGCGAGCGCCAGCCGGACCGACTCCGACCGCGAAGCGCCCCCCGTGACGCGGTCGGGTCCGGTCTCGTGGCCCGGCGGCACGGCCACGACGACTCGGTCGCAGACCGCCGCGAGCACTCCGAGCGACCACTCGACCAGCGGCCTGCCGGCGCAGACGGCGAACGCCTTGGGGACCTCGCCCCCAAGGCGCTCACCGCGGCCGGCGGCGGGAACGATCCCGACGACAGCCAATGTTCTCTAGTCGACCCGGGGCCGCCCGAGCGGAGCTACCCCGCGGCGGCCGGTGCGCCGTTTCGTTCGGCGTGAGCGTCCGAGATGAGGCTGTCGAGGTGGTCCTCGGCCTCGTCCTCGCCCATGTCGAGCGCGTACATCAGCTCCGAAGCGAGGATCTTCTTCGCACGCGTGTACATCTGCTTCTCGCCCGTCGACAGGCCCTTGTCGGACTCGCGGATCGCGAGGTTGCGCACGACCTCGGCGAGCTCGTAGACATCCCCGGTCTTGATCTTGTCGCGGTTGTGCTTGAAGCGGCGGTTCCAGTTCTTCGGCATGGAACTCACGTCGTCACGCAGGACCGCGAGGACCTTCTGAACGGCTTCGTCGTCGATGACGCGCCGGAGGCCCGCCCGGCCCGCGTTCTCGCACGGGACCATCACTGTCATGTCGTTGTGAAGGATCTTGATGGTCAGGTACTCGCGCTTCTCGCCGAGGACCTCCTTCATCTCCTTCTTGAGGATCTTCCCGGCGCCGTGGTGGGGGTAGACGACGTCTTCCCCAATCTCGTAATCCTCGTTGGGGACCTCACGCTCGAACTCCTCGATCGTCTGCTCCCAGTCTGCTTCGGAAATGGTCGGCTCCCCTCTTGGGTTCTTGGGTCTTGGGTCAGGTTTGCAGATAGCGGTCCACGAGGTTGATCTCCTGCAGCCGGCGAAGGCCCTCGCGGATGTCCTTCGCACGCATGTCCCCCACGCCCTCGACGGCTTCAAGCTCGCCGTCGGTGGCCGCGAGGATCTCGTCCAGCCCGCCGAACTCGCGGACGATCGCCTGGATCACCAGCTTCGGCAACCGGGGCACGCGCCCCAGGATGCGATAGCCGCGCGGCGAGACGGGGTGGTCGAGAGTGTTGAGCTTGCGGTCGTGGCCGAGCAGCTCCGACAGCCGCCCGAAGTCGAGCAGGTCCTCGTGCGGCAGCCGGGCCAGCTGGTCGAGGACCATGGCGAAGCCGTCGTCGGTGGGCGCGGCGAGGTAGTCGTGGACGAGCGCGGCCTTGTCGCCGGCGGCGCCGACCATCGTCTCCTCGAGCTGCATCTCGATCAGGCGCCCCTCGCTGCCGAGCTCGACGATGTAGCGCTCGATCTCGACGGCCATCCGGGTGACGAGCTCGGCCCGCTGGAGGACCGTGAGGACGTCGTGAAGCGTGGCGCCGCCCTCGAACTCGAGAGCGGTGAGGCGGGTGGATACCTGCTCCAAGCGGGTGCGGTACTTCTCGAGCGTGGCCAGCGCCTGGTTGGCCTTGGCGAGCACGACGGGGATCTCCTCGAGGATGTACTTGCCGCCCTCCACGTAGAGCGAGACGACGTCCCGGCGCTGGGAGATCGCGATCACCAGAGCCCCGGTCTGCTTGGAGACGCGCTCGGCGGTGCGGTGCCGGGTGCCGGTCTCGAGCGACAGGATGGTGGGATCCGGCATCAGCTGGACGTTGGCCCAGCAGATCTTGGTCGAGTTCTGGGAGAGGATGATCGCGCCGTCCATCTTGGCCAGCTGGTAGAGCAGCGCCGGGGTGTAGTCGACGTCGATCTTGATGCCGCCGGAGTAGAGGAACGACAGGTCGTCGTTGTCCCCGATCGCTATCAGGGCCCCGGTCCTCGCGTGGAGGATGTGGTCGATTCCCTCCCTCAGGGCCGACCCCGGCGCCACCATCTCGAGCGCCTTGACGAGCCGGGGCTCTTGGCGGTGCTCTAGGTCAGCGACCTCATCCCCGGCGTGCTGCATTGACCCCATTCTACCGGGAAATCCCCGGCTTTCCGGCGCCTGGGCGCGCGGGGCCCGGCCCCGCCTCCGCTGCCGTCCGGGCCAGGCCGCTAGCGCACCCGCACCCTCCTCGGCCGCGCCCTCCGGCGCTTGCGCTCCAGGTTGCCCGCCCGGTCGACCGCCCGCGTCCGGATCGTGTAGCGGCCCGGGCGCAGGCGCCTTGTGCGCAGGTGCCAGCTTCGGCGGCCGTGGACCGTGATCCACCTGGCGTGCCTGCAGCGCGTGCGCCCCGCGAGGCGACCGTTCTTCTTCACGAAGCGGCAGCGGTGGTGCCTGTGGAGGGCGATCGAGACCTGGACCCGACGCAGGTGGGAGCAGCCACGGTCGCGTGCCCTGCCTCGGAGGCGCAGCCGGCGGTGGTGGCGGCGGACGCCGCGGTGCCCGCGAAGGAGCCGGCTGGTGGGGCGCCTGTGGTCCACGCAGCTGATCGGCGGCTGCGGATGGGGCCAGCGGACG